>NZ_PJBL01000026.1:0-241491 GCF_002836135.1 Shewanella sp. GutCb
AAGCTTATAGAACGTTTGATTAATAGAATAGAAAATGCACCACTCTCGGCTGATATTTTAGTCAAAACTCGGGATCAAATTAAAGATAAGTACTCTGATGGACCATGGGTTTCAGATGATCAATTGGCTGAACTTGAATCTAAATTTCAGAGTGCTTCGATTGAAGCTCTAAAACAAAAAATATTCTTAGGTTATCATTTGGAAACACATATATTCTTTGGTTTAAGGCAGTCATCGAAGGAAAAGGCTAAAGAATTTTTAACAAATACCATGAATGCCGATAACGGCATCATTAGAGTTGCAGAAGTAATAGCCAATACAGGTAGTGACTCAACTAATGGTCCTTATGTGGAAATAACTGCTAGTGGTTTTGCTGATTCGATAGACTTAGATGCCCTCAGAGAACTAGCTAAAAGCGTAGATTCATCACAACAAACAATCTCAGTAAAGGCTACTTTAAATAGTATTATCGATGGTAATCTGTACTACCTGAAAAATGGCAGTAAAGGCGAAAAGTTTTAAATTGCTAGAAAGGCGTTTATGCGGAACTCAAACAGTTGGTTAGGCTCTGCTTCGCTCCACATTATAATTAATAATTTAAGTCCGCTTAGCATAGAAATAGAGCGCAATATTATGGTAGACAAATACTCAAATTTTGAAGATTTAGCTAATTCCGAAATAGCGGGACGGGACTTTGTAATTAAATTAGCCTGTCGGGAATCAAAAACATTAGTAATTGCGCCTCATGCCGGTGCGATTGAACCTGGGACAAGTGAGATCACTCTGGCAATAGCTAGAGATGACACTTCATATTATCTTTTTGAAGGAGTAAAGGAGGCGGGTAACGGCAAGCTGCATATTACTAGTACAAACTTCGATGAACCCCAAGCATTGAAGATAGCTGCAAGCAGTGATTTCACAATAGCCATTCACGGAGAAGCTAGCGATAACGAAATCGTATATCTTGGAGGCAGGAATAAAGCCCTTCAAAGTCAAATAAGTGCCTCTTTGAAAAAAGCTGGGTTCAAAGTAGACAAACATACTAACTCCCGCCTTCAAGGGACCTCAAAAGAAAATATTTGTAATCGCTGCGCTTCAGCATCGGGAGTGCAACTAGAACTAGGTAAGGGGTTACGAAAGACGTTCTTCAAGAACTTAACACCTAATGGACGTAAACAGATCACAGAAGAACTAGAAAAATTTACTACCGCTGTGCGAGATGGAATGAATCGTGTTAATTCGCTCTAACAAATGTATGCTGAGCCAGCGTTACTGATACGAGGCGTTAGGTTTACAGAAATATCTGGCTGCATTAGGGTGAAAGTGAAAGATTAAGCCTTTTATCATTGCGGTAATTTTTAGGCTGATGTAACGAAATCAAGATAATTAAGAAACTGGAAGCAGCTAACCTGTCCAGCTAAAAACACACTATTAATGAAAACGATTCAATTATTATGTTTAGTATTAGGCTCTATTATGACACTAATCAATGTACTATCGAGTTAGATAAAAGTGAAAAGGTTGTGCTTGTTGGTTATAAGTAAACCTAACTTGGCTGTCAATAACGGACAAGAAAACCGTTGTTTGTTGCTTAGCGTGGCGTTAGACGAAAAGGTGAATGATGGAAGTAGGTGAGCAATTTATTGATAGAGTATTCGTGATTGAGTCCCTCCGTGATGGAGACATGAGTACTGGTTTAGAAATAAAAAACAACATAGAAAACTCAGAACCAAAATTGAATGTAACTTATTGCAATTACATTGATAAAGATATTTTTTTGCAAGGTTTGAGTGATATTTATGATGAAATTAAACCTAATGAAGGGATTTTATTATTTATTGAAGTTCATGGTTCTAAAGAAGGAATAGAGCTTGGTGGAGAATTTGTTTCTTGGGATGTTTTAACGAAGCATCTTCAGCTTATAAATACAAAATCACTAATGGGTTTAGCCGTGGTCTTTTCCTGTTGTTATGGTGTTCATTTTTATCGACAAACATCTATTTTAGGGCGCAGCCCTTATTATGTTATGTTTGGAGTTGATAACTCTATCTATGAAAATCGATTGCTTAATATGAATAAAGAGTTAGTAAAAGGATTTTTTGCAAAGGAATCACTAGTTGAAATTGTACAAAGTGCCAATTCTCATTTAAATATACATGATATAAATTTAACGTTCTTAGAGGCTGGTGATCTATTAATAGGAGCTTTTACTAACTATTTTACACATCAACTCTCGACAGAATTACTATTAGCTAGATTTGAAGAAACATATGAAACTTACCTCAATACTGCCGAATCAACCCTGATGACTCATTCTCAGTATAAAGATTATTATTTCAAATATATTTTTAACTACTCAATTTTAGAGAATGGTTTTAATGATTTGAGAGATAAGTTTCTTATGACGGATCTTGATGGTACGTTGTATGAGCGATTTTATATTGATTTTAATGAAGTTTACGATAAGTTAAATGCGAAAGATTTGATTGAAAAAGCTAAACGTGAAGTTTTCGCCTAACGAATAAGGATAGGCCGTGCGTAGCCGCGTCCTTATCCCGATTGTTGAACAAGCCCGAGTGATACCTTTATAGTGTAAATATCAGCGTAAGATCTTACGCTTTTTTGGTGTGAGGTGAGCAATAGAGTTTTCGTTAGCCATAGCGATCCATTAGCATCGCCAGCTAATTTATTTACGTCAAAATATCAATGCCTTAGCACCTCCTTATACTTTTCTTATTCCGCATCTTAAGTGTTAACTTTTTTATCCTTCCGCTTAAACAGTGGCGTTAGGTGTCGTTTATTTTGCCTAAGAAAGCTTGTCAGTCGTGCGTGCACTCCCGACTTCCCAGTATTTAATTCATAGTTCCAAAGCATAGTAATTCGTCAATGAGTCGTCTAAGAATGCAATGTAAGCATATGAATTATAGGAATTAAAAGGTACTATTAAAGGTGGTAGCGTTAAGCTTTATCATTACAGATTATGCTCCAAAGCAAAGTCATCCTCTTGGTGTGAACTTTCACAAGTTATATTGTTTGAATAGGGTAAATGAGATGAGCCAGATTAGTGACAAAAAGATAATTGAGTGGATTAACAACAAAAACTATTCAATGCTCGCTTTTTTAGAAGATTGTTGGTTATCTTCAGAAAATGAATGGTATCTGGGTTTCTATTATTTCATGCAAGACTTTAAACAAGAGAACAAGCAAGATACTTTTAGTGCAATCGTTTCACGATTTGACGGTAAATCTGCTGCCTATTGTTATTTGGGGAATACAGCTGAGAAAATGTTTGATTCTCACCATATTTCCGCAAGCTTTTTCAGAAAATCTATAGAATTGGATGAAGAAAACTCTGATGCGCATTGGGGATTGTATTATACAAGTAGAGACATGGTATCTTGCTTAAAATCATTAAAGCTCGACTATGAAAATGGACATTTCAATAAACTAACAAATAACATCAATAACATATACCCTAACCCCAATGCAATGTTGGGGCTTTCACGTGAAGATTGGCTATTAATCAAAAAAATACTTTTGGACGTTCGGGTTTGCTGTAGTCAAAATATGCTTATCTCAGCACATTTTTACCTTTCTGAGTTTGATGAAGGAATTGTCCTGATTGATGCTATAGATAAAGTTAATGTAGAAATTGTTAGACCATATTTTGACCAAGGCTTAATCAGTAAGGACGAGCTATTATCAAAGCTTTATGACTGGCAAGTAAGCAACTTTCTTGATGGTGACCACAAAAGCATCTACCAAGAGTGCGTGAAAGAATTCAAAAAAGGTAACCCAAATCCGACCCGAGCAGTGCTTATAGAGAGAGCTTTTCGAGCTGAAGCATTTCAAGACGTAATAACCAATTATGATGAGGCTCCATTAGATGATGTTCTTCTCTTACATAATTTGGATTCTCGCCTATATTATCTGCTGGCCCAGTCATATCTTAACCAAAAACCAAACAAAAAAGTCTTAGATTACGTTAGTGAAAAGACTGCATCTTTAGAGGGTAAATCTAGCGCTCTAAATCAAGCTTATAATTTTAAACAAAAAATTGAAAAGTTAGAAAAACTTTTCGCTGAAGGAAGTAACTTCGATATTGAAGTCGATTTCATGGATATTTACCAAGAGGCAGTTAAGATTCTTGATAACCCAGACCTATTCAAACATTTCCTCTACGAGCAGTTAGACACAGAACTAAAATCATTAAAAGCTAAGTGGAAAAATTCGCACCATAGCAGACAGTTAACTGAGATGAAGGGTAAACTCTCCAGTGGTGATATGGACAATGATGACTTCCTGCGTTTATACAACCTTGGAATAGAATGCAGTGAATATGATTACGTGATAGATAGTGTTACTGAATTTCACAATGACAATCCTCCTACAATGTCATCTTACAATTGTATTGGCGTCTGCTATGAGCGAAAAGAAGATCACAGCAATGCCTTTGTGCACTACAAGCTAGCTTTGAGTTTGATGCGATCGTCGAAAGACTACAGTCACGTCATCATCGGTAACTATATTAGTAGCGCAGAAAGATTGCCCAACATAGACATACCGCAAGACGAATTTGATGAGTTACGCGACTTATATAACGCCAATTTAGTTAATCAGTTCAAATGGCATACATTTACCGCAGGACGCTGGAATAGGTTATTCAAGTATTCGCCCTTCAACATTAACGCCATCGACTCCCTCACAAATCAATACTTCTATTTAGCGTCGAAAGAACAACTAAATGACCCCATTGAATTACCAACATTGAACAAAGTTGGCTCAGCTCACCTTATTGACTCAAACTATCGAATTTGCTCATTTTCCAACAACAATGACTCTATGCTGATGTGGTCTCATTATGCTCAGGAGCACCAAGGTATCATGGTTGAATATTGGTTTGGTGGGGAAATTCCTGATGGGATTGGAGTGGAAAAAGTTAGTTATACCGATGAATTTAAAAGGAATAAAGAAAAGGATTCATACGCATTCAATCAATACGTTCTAACTAAAAATAAAGAGTGGTCATATGAAGATGAAGTCAGGCTGTTTTCTAATCGAAGTGAGAAAGTAAGTTTCGAGATATTTGATTACCCTAATAACGACCGGAGTAAAATAAACGCCCGAGTTTGCAGTATCACTTTAGGATATAAGTTCCCAGATCATAAAAAACAGCTTATCGCTAACATAGTAACATTGATAAATAGCAGCAGGAAGAATCATGAGCCTCAAGTTACTCTAAGTGAAGCCTACATTTCTGATGACAACCGCTTTGCATTAAAATATCGAAATATCGATATCTTATAAGTGAACATAAGGTGGGAAGCCTTGCACTGTGCCTTCTTTGTAAGAAGGCTGATTTCTTAACTCGAACTTGACGAGTGAGAGCATAGTCACTGGATCATTTCTATCCAGGTACGTGTCAGTGAAATGCTGCTGACACGTTTATGCCTTTCCGTGGTAGGACATTAGGCTGAGTAGCCTATTTATAATAATGTTTACCATACATTCTTGAATGGATCGTCAAAATACAAAACCTGCCCTCTTTATACTGATACGTCATCACCGACTGGGCGCTTGATGGTAACCTTGATTGGTGCCGTGCGTGAGCTATCTCCAGAACGATAGGCGGAAGCATTGGCTAAAGCGAAGGGGAAGTACAAGGGGAGAAAGCCAATCGCTATGGGGAAAACAGATGAAGTTCAAAGAGTTTTAAAAACAGGTATGACAAAATCTAAAATCGCAACGAACATTGGGGTAAGTACCTCAAGTGTTCATAGGATTTGCAAACTTTAAGAAAACATAAAGTAATATCAAGGAAGCTAAAAATGAAAGTCAGGCAAGTTCGCGTTTCAAATTTCAGAGGTATAAAGACATTAGAGTGGAATGTCCCAACAGAAAATATTGTATGTCTTATTGGCAAGGGAGACTCATCAAAAACAACAATACTTGATGCTATTCAATTAGCCTTTCACCCTCACTGGAATTTGTCGCTGTCTGACTCTGATTTTTACCAAGGAAACATTGAAAATGACATCGTTATTGAAGTTACCATAGGTGACTTACCTGATGAGTTCTTTCAAATAACAAAGTATGGCCAACATCTTCGGGGATGGAATAGTGAGACTCTGATTCTAGAAGATGAGCCTAGAGATGAGATAGAAAATGTATTAACAGTTTCTTTGAATGTATCTAGTGATTTAGAACCAAAATGGCGAGTTATAAACGCAAGAATCCCAGAAGGGGTGGAGTTTAGAACTTCGGATAGACAAAAAGTTAGCGTGTCGATGATAGGCGCATACACATCAAGACAGCTATCTTGGGCAAATGGCTCACCGTTAACTAATTTGACCTCTGATACAAATTTGAATGGCTCACTGGTTCAAGCCTCTCGATCAGCACGTCAATCTCTAGACACAAATAGAAGTAGTTTAGAGTGTTTCGATAATGCAGCAGTTCTAACACATGAAGTAGCCTTATCTCTTGGGATTACAACGTCTGGAGCTTATAAAGCTCATTTAGATTCGAATTCAATTAACATTCATACTGGAGGGCTTGCGCTTCATGACGGAGATGTTCCTGTAAAGCAATTAGGTTTAGGCTCTAGGAGGATGCTTCTATGTGGAATACAAGCTAAATGTCTTTTGCCAAACCATATAACTCTTATTGATGAAATTGAATCAGGTTTAGAGCCTCATAGAATTACGAGGTTGCTGAAGCACCTAAGTAAGGATTTAAGTGGTCAGTATTTTATTACGACCCACAGCACCACAGTGTTAAAAGAACTAAAATGTAGCAATCTTAACGTGGTTCATAATGATGTAGGTATATTGCAAATAGAGAATGCATCTAATCAAACTTTGGATGAACTCGGGATTCAAGGGAAAATTAGAGACCTCTCAGAAGCATTTTTAGCTCGAAAAGTCATTATTTGCGAAGGAGCTACAGAAGTCGGATTTCTAAGAGGCTTTGATGACTACAAACTAGATAATGGCTTTGAGCCAATGTCATATCATGGGGTGCAGCTAGTTGATGCCCGCGGTGCTAAAAATATTGTTTCGATTGCAAATGCATTTAAAGCACTAAATTATCAAGTAGCTGTTTTTGCAGATTCTGATTCACCTGATAACTTTTCTGAACAAGATGAGGCTAGGTTAAACGAGTCTGGGATAAAAGTGGTGACATGGGCTGAAAATTTAGCAATTGAGCAAAGGGTTATTCGTGATATTTCTTGGGAGTATGTATTGCTGTCATTGGATTTTGCGCGAGATAAGTTAAATTTAGACGTTTGGAGTCATGTGACAAATACTTACCAAGGTTCAATTCCAAAAGAACATAGCGAGTGGGTTGATAATGAAAAATTCAGAATGTCTATTGGACTCGCTGCTAAGAAACGAAGTTGGTATAAAAATATTGCTAATGGTGAAGAATGGTGTGCAGTAGTTTCGCCATGTTTTGGCGACCCCCAATTTAACACTTCAGACCTTGTTAATAAGTTAAATGAAGTATGGGAGTTCGTGGTATATGCCCCCGTCTCTACCTGAAATACTTGCTAAAACCACTACGAGTGGTTATATCATAGCGCCCGCAGGATTTGGTAAAACTCATTTAATTGCGAGTTCTATTAAGCTAGCATCTTCTCGGCAATTAATTCTTACACATACGTATGCTGGAGTTGATTCTTTAAAGAAAAAACTTAGGAATATTAACGTAGAGTCGAGTTTGTTTCAGGTTGATACTATTGCAAGTTGGGCTCTGAAAATGTGCTTGTCATATCCTAGTAACTCAGGGTGGAGAAAAGAATTCCCTCAATCCAGTGATTGGAATGATGTGTACAAGGCATGCAGGAAATTATTGAACTCCGATTTTGCCATAAGAGTAATTAAAACCTCGTATACTGGTATTTATATTGACGAGTATCAAGATTGTTCGGAAATGCAGCATGATTTGATATTAGGCTTAGTTGATTTCCTTCCATGTAGAATAGTAGGTGATCCTTTGCAATCAATTTTTGATTTCGCGGATAAACCCGTTTGCTGGGAACGCGACATATACCCAAATTTCTTGAAGTTTGGGGAGTTGACTATTCCATGGAGATGGAGGAACTCTGGAGCTAATGAGTTAGGTGATTGGCTAGTAAATATAAGGGCGGATATAGAGAATGAGCAAGCTCCTCAATTACCAGCTCAATTGCCCAAAGGTTTGGAGTTGCTTAAAATTGATATACATGATTTCACAGTTGAACCTCGTAAGCGTTTTGCTAGTTTCTATAAGTCGGCTTCACAAGTGGGCTCATCAATTGTTATCTTCTCAGGTAACCAAAGGTCAAAGAACAAAAGTCATAAATTAGCTCAATCTCTTAGTGGGCGCTTTACATCAATAGAGGAGGTTGAAGGGAAGGTGCTCGCTAGTGCAGTGGAGAGCATAGAAAAGGCAAAGAGTTCAGCAAATAAGCTTATTAAGTTCTTTGAATTTTTGAAGAAATGCATGACAGGTATTGCTGGAGAGTTAACCGCACCTACAAAAAGAGGTGAAGTAGCGAAAATATCTAGTAGAACAAAAAATAAAAAACTTACAGAACTATCAAATTCTTTCCTTGCTCACTCTACTAGTGACAGTATGCTACAAATTGTAAGTGAATTTGAATCTCAAGCTCAAGTACAAACTTACCGTAGAGATTTGTTAAATAGGTTCAAAGGCGTTCTAAAACTGCATAATTGCGGCGAGGGTGCAGAATTAACAGATTCTCTTGAATTATATAGACAAGCATTTAGACATGCTGGAAGACCTTTAAAGTTTAATAAGCAGATAGGTACAACACTTTTAGTAAAAGGACTGGAATATGATCATTGCATAGTTATAAACCCAAAAGAAATGACCAGTAAAGAGTTATATGTTGCACTCACTAGAGGCTCAAAGACTCTTTGCGTCATTCACCCGTAGCCCAAAAGCCTATCCCCTTGTGAGAAACAATAAACCCACCCCAAAGCATGCCTTTAGGGTGTTGTGGCATAGCTAGTTTGGCCACCTATTAAGAAGCTTACTTCAACAATCGCTACGATGTTACCGAGCTTCGCCATACTTATCATAATGTGAACTAGACAATTTTGAGTATTAGCACTAACACTCTTTTTTCCAGAAGTGGGTTAGGGCAGTTTGATTTTGAATTCATCGGGAAAATATTTTCCCAAATGAGACACCTCGTACAATATGGATATTTGTTAATTAGAAAATATCTTAAAAAAGTGCATTCAGTGACAGGTCTAATAATGGCTTTAACGTATAGTTTGATGATTCGAACATCGACTATGAACAGATAAGCTCGTTCAGTCACAATCCTCTTAATCCAAACCCCCATGACAGCACTCGTGCGACACTAGCAATCCTGGTAGTGTAAAAACGACTGAACTATTTTAAATATATCTATGAGGGATTGAGTCAATCAGATTATTTCGGTAAGCGTGACAGTGACCAATATTTAAATAAGCACACAAATTCAACGTGTTGCTACGTGCTTGCTTACAACATTTGTGGGTAGTCCTAGGTCAGATTTCACGTAGCGCACGCTTTAAAATTGTAATTCTAAATCTTTAAGAGCTATATCAAGAAAAATAATGAATTCCGGTTGGATCGTACAATAGCCAGGGTTAACAATTTGCTTTGTACTTAAGCATACTGCTGAAGGTTTTCAGTTTTCTAATAACGGGAATACTAAATTCTGGAAGCAACCGTTTAAAGTGACGCTACATATCATGAAGTATCACTGAAGATTTGTATGTTGGTATAGACAGCATTACTGAGACTCCCAATTGGCGGACGGAAATCTCAGCTCTAACTGGTATATTTATTTTGTGAAGTCATAGAAAGCAGGATCCAGCGCTTAAATGCTAAACCAATCATTAGATAAGTCTACTGCATGGCTTAACCAGCTAAAATCTAACTAATTTTTTTTGACACAATAGACTGGATCGATCCAGAGTTAATTTGTTATTAACAAAAAAAATCATGCCAGTTCATTTCCTCATAAACCCTATTTAACATAATATACATTGTGCGCATGACGGTGTGTAATTGATAATGGACTAGAAAAGGATGTTATCGAATGAGTTTTACTCATTAAGGTATTTGCAGCTTACATAGCTAACACAATGTTTAATTACCATTATGATGAATATGTACAGCGCTACTGTGTTGATTCTGCAGTACTAAGCCTATCAATCTCTAAAAGCAGCCACACACCGCACGCCACTTTTATTATGCTATAGATAAGAGTTTCTGATTAAAGCTTGGTTTTGACTATCAACTGATTTGCCAACTCAATATCTCTGTAGCTGTATCTCTAGATGCTAGCTGATATTGAACTCATGTTAGTAATCATCTATACAAGAATTAATCTTAGCATGATCATGATTTGAGCTTTGCTCATAGCGTTTGCTTGATATCTTTAATGCACTGAGTGAATTGTTCTATGAATGTGTGAAGCTCTAGTCTCGTTAAAGTAACTTGAGTCTAAAACTAACTTAGATAACATACGCAGAAAGCTAACGTTCACTGCAAACTTTCAATGCTAACTATGCTCGTTAACTCAATAACAAACATTGGCTCCGACCATGCATATTGGTTTGACGGTCGCGTTCTGTTGAAATAGCCCGCTGCACAAGTTCGTAGAAATGATGCTGATTGATTTGGCTAACCCAAGTTCCAGCTCAAAGCCCCACAAAAGAACTCGCTCACGCGCTCATACAAAACCTAATTTTAACCTGCATTGCAGCTTAGTTTAATCATGTTCACAAGACGTATTGTTAGATAACCATCTATAGATGGCTTTTGATACTTAGTGCTCGATAAACACAGCATCTGCTAGATACCGTAATGACAAGCACAGTTCGATAAAACTGTAGATCCTTAATCAACACTGGCGTTAACTATTTTAGCGCCGACTGTGCGATTTAATCATTCGATAAATTAGTTCGTCAATGTATACAGCAGCACTGCTTAGTCATTGCTGTTGCAATGTTGATGGTAATGTAAGTCTTGAAGTCATTGTAGCTATTATAGAATAGTAACTAAAAGACGTGAGATTAGGCTTGGGTTTAGACTTTTTAATGAGATGCCGATAATGTCACTTATCGGCATTAACTGTTCTGGATTTTATGATAGTTCAAATATTGTCTATGACTTTAAAGCTTTGGTATTGTGATTAACGGATAAGAAAAAAACCAGGCTTTGGCTAATTTATTCTCTAGTTAAGCCTTTAACCTATACCTTGCAGGTTATCTAAGGGTCTATTTTGCCCACTTTGATGGCGCTCAATTTGTGTTGTGTGCAAGTATTGCGACGTTGTATCGATGCTCTCATGCCCTGCATCAGCTTGCACATGTGACAATGGCCGGCCATGAATATTGATGTCATGGGTAATGCCGGTATGGCGAATGTTATGGATACTTAGCTGCCGCATCTGTGCCCCATCTTCAACAAAGCCATCATTTTCAGCACATATGGCAGCAAGTACGATGATCTTATCTACCTCTTCCCTTATTTGACGTATTCCAAGGTTCGCATTGATTAAACCGACTTCCCTACCTCTCCCTGCTGCTTTTTGCCTAATAATGAGCGGGTGACCTTCATTGGTTTTTGGATAATCGGATAGATTAAGGTAATGACGATACTCCACTAAAGCGGCAAGTAAAGCATCGGACATGGATACAGTTCGGCGCTTGCCGCCTTTACTTGAAGGAATATGAAAACTCCATATTCCTGTTTGAGGATTACGCTTAAATTGATCCATAATAGGCGAGTAACCTGCCCTTGCTGATACTTCTGACACTCTTAGATAACAGGCGTAGATCAGCTTAATGAGAAACAAACTACGTTGATGAAGTTCGGGCTGCTCTGCAGCAAGCTTAGTGACAGTCGACATCACATAAGACCACTGTAATTCAGTGAAGGCGAGTTGATTCTCACCGTCATTATTGATGCGATACTTTTTATTGGACGAGAACCTACTTTTATTGAGCCACATTTGAGCTGGATTCTTTTCAACAAAATCTTCACTCATAAGATAAGCATAGAAAGAGGACAGAATCGCCATTTTGGTTTTGAGCGCGCTTTCACTTAAGCTGTATGGCTGTACAACACCTTCCACCTTCTTACCTCTAAAAGGTAACCATTGTGGATTGGGGCTTCTGAGTTCACTGCCCTTTTGCTCTTTAAACTGAGCGACATTGTAAAAACCTATTAGCGTGAGTGGCGGTGCCTGGCAATATTCAACGTATTGGCTTATCTCTTTTCGCCCTGCTGCTGAGACTTCTATTTGAGCAACATCGAAACACCAATGTAAAAAAGTGGTTAACTCGCTCCGATAGGCCTTATAGTTGTTTTCACTGAATTTCTGTTCACACAGCCAGTCTGTGGCATGCTCAAATACCAAACTCGCGTCTTCAATTCCACAGAGTGCTAGCTGAGTAATATGTTGATTTATGATGGGATTGCCGCTTTGAATGAATTGGATAGAGTCAAACAGTGGCATAACATTGGGTAGCTGCATTTTATTACTACTAAGATCACTGACTATAACTGCATATTAATCAGTTACGCTGCATCAAAGTAGCCTTATATTGCTCAGAGGTTAGTTATTACGCATAATTAAGCTGTTGTTATACTTATTTTACTGCCGCAATGACTAATACAGTCGCTTAAACAGGCTTTTTCACAATGAATCCGCTTTTCGCAACACCAAAGGCACAACTGCCAAACAGTCTGCTTTGACTCGGCGTCTAAGCATTTAAAATCTGCTGCACATAAGTGCCCTTGCTGTATTAGTTGGGCCATCTTTTGTTGCGATATATTGATATTGAGGTTTTGACTTACAGATCCCATAACATTCTCTTATACGTTATCTTATTTATACGCCTAATATAACTTAATGAGAATGATTATCAATAGCGATATTGAAATATTGAGATTTAAACCACACCTAAAACAAGAAACAGCTGTTTATGTAGTCATATTTCAGATGATGTTACCGCATTAAACACACTACTTTGAAAATCATGAGCTTGATCATATTGCTTTAATCGCATTAGCGGGTCTTTTCGCTGTCAGCAAGAAACTCAAAGATGGTGAACTTTTCGATACCGTCTTGCTGGTAACTTACAATGGCTTGCCACACCATGTAGCCACTACTGCAAGATCCATAGATCAGCGGTGCGCTATAGGTCGTTTCGCTGTCTTTAGACAAGTTCACAGGGATAATGCCCATAAACATGTCTCGCCCTTCAATACGCATTTTTACATTTTCGAGTGGTTCTGAGCTATTCAAACTTAAGGAAAGTGGCTTTTCACTTGGGGTATCCCATGGGGTAATGCGTAAACTAAGTTCAATGTCATCAACGGTGTTGGTACACGCCTTTTCTTGGAAGTTGCACAGTCCTGTATCTTGCTCAAATGATTTGTTATTTTTACTGTTATCAGGTTCACATCCACTGATGTTAATCGCTATAAAAAACGTATATAAAACTCGCAATACTACTGAATTATGAGTAATTTGCACAATAATTAACCTTTTAATCAAATCTATTAACATTCTATTGAGTAGCTTGATCTAGATCAACTTTTCAGCAGGCCTAATTCCTATCTTTTTTGACATAGCTCAAGTATCATTGCATTGCCTTGCTTTTACTTCATAAAACGCAAGGTTACACATTGACACAGGTAGCTAATTTCCGATAGGTAATCCGCTTTTTTGTGTCATTTTACCGGGTAGAGTCTCGCTCTACTTAATAATAAGTATAAGTAATAAGCAGTGGAAGCAAAATGATGAACCATTCCCAGCCTCAAGGCGCTGATTACAACTACACTATTGTTCGTCAATTTTCCTTAACGACCGTGTTTTGGGGAATTGTTGGAATGTCAGTAGGTGTATTAATCGCAGCCCAGCTAATCTGGCCGCAGCTAAACTTCGATACTCCATGGTTAACGTATAGTCGTCTTAGACCTCTACATACGAATGCCGTGATTTTCGCGTTTGGTACTTCAGCCCTTTTCGCTACATCCTATTATATCGTTCAACGCACCTGTCAAACTCGACTATTTGCACCTAGGTTAGCTGCATTTACGTTCTGGGGTTGGCAAGCCATCATAATATCAGCAGCAATTAGCTTACCTATGGGTTTCACCCAGGGAAAAGAATATGCTGAGCTTGAATGGCCTATTGATATCGCAATTACCATCGTTTGGATTGCATACGCAGTGGTGTTCTTCGGTACCATCGTTAAACGAACAACGTCCCACATTTATGTGGCGAACTGGTTCTTTGGTGCCTTTATTATCACCGTAGCAGTGTTGCACATAGTTAACTCTATGGCTGTGCCGTTATCACTAACCAAGTCGTACTCACTTTATAGTGGCGCTGTCGATGCAATGGTTCAGTGGTGGTATGGACACAACGCGGTTGGTTTCCTACTGACAGCAGGCTTCTTAGGTATGATGTATTACTTCGTCCCTAAACAAGCTGGTCGTCCTGTTTATTCGTACCGTTTATCAATTGTTCACTTCTGGGCACTGATTGCTTTGTACATTTGGGCTGGTCCTCACCACCTGCATTACACTGCTCTACCCGATTGGACTCAATCACTTGGTATGGTGATGTCGCTTATCCTATTCGCTCCTTCTTGGGGTGGTATGATTAACGGTATCATGACGCTATCGGGTGCTTGGCACAAACTTCGTACGGACCCTATTCTTCGTTTCCTTGTTGTTTCATTGTCTTTCTATGGTATGTCTACCTTCGAAGGCCCAATGATGGCGATTAAAACAGTTAACGCATTGTCTCATTACACTGACTGGACAATTGGACATGTTCATTCTGGTGCTTTGGGTTGGGTTGCAATGGTTTCTATCGGTTCTTTGTATCACTTGATACCGGTACTGTATAACCAAGGCCGTATGTACAGCACAAACCTTATTAACGTTCATTTCTGGTTGGCAACAATCGGTACTGTTCTTTATATCGTTTCAATGTGGATCTCTGGTGTAATGCAGGGTCTTATGTGGCGCGCAGTTAACTCTGACGGTACATTGACTTACAGCTTTGTAGAAAGCTTAGAAGCATCTTACCCATTCTACTTTGTTCGTTTCATAGGTGGTGTTTTCTTCCTGACAGGTATGTTCATCATGGCATACAACGTGATCCGTACTGTTAAGGCCCCTAAAGATTCTTTGCCAGCGATTGCTGATGCAAAAGCAGCTTAAGGAGTAGATTCGATGAAATTTAATCATGAGTTAGTTGAGAAAAACATCGGTCTATTAGGGATCTTGACTGTAATCGCAATCAGCTTCGGTAGCTTGGTTGAGATCACTCCCCTACTTTTCCAAAAAGACACGACTGAGCCGCTAGAAGGCCAGATCCCATATACTGCTTTGCAGATAGAGGGTCGTGACATCTACGTACGTGAGGGTTGTTATAACTGTCACAGTCAGATGATCCGTCCACTACGAGCAGAAACAGAACGTTATGGGCATTACTCGGTGGCTGGTGAATCTGTTTGGGATCACCCATTCCAGTGGGGTTCTAAGCGTACAGGTCCAGATCTAGCCCGTGTTGGCGGTCGTTACAGTGACCAGTGGCATGAAGTTCATTTAATTGATCCTCGTGCTGTTGTACCTCAGTCGAATATGCCTGGTTTCCCTTGGTTGGCAGAAAACAAGCTTAGCGGCGAGTTGACTGGCAAGAAAATGGATATCCTACGCAACCTTCATCCGACACATGAGCTGTATACAGATGAAGAAATTGCTGCTGCTAAAGACGCAGTGAAAGATAAGACGGAAATGGATGCATTGATCGCTTATCTACAATCACTTGGTCACGCGCTTAAATAAGGAGGCAAGATATGGATTACGGTACATTACGAGGAATTATAACCATAGTTGTGATGGTTACCTTTATCGGTATATTTGCTTGGGCATATAGCTCTCGTCGTAAAGATCAATTTGACGATGCAGCTAACCTAGTTTTCTCTGATGAAGAGAAAACCGAGGTTTCAAAGGACTCAGGAGAGAAAAAGTAATGACTGATTTCTGGAGTATATGGATCATTGTACTCTCGTCTGTGGTCATCATTGGTTGTATCGTTCTACTACGCGCTTGTTCTAAGAACAACACTGGCGTAAAAGAAGGCGAATCAATGGGCCATAGCTTCGACGGTATCGAAGAACTCAATAACCCACTGCCAAAATGGTGGAGTTATATGTTCTACATTACTATCGTGTTTAGTGTTATCTATCTTGCACTTTACCCTGGTCTTGGTAGCTTCAAAGGCCTTTTAGGCTGGACGAGTTCTAACCAAAGTGTACGTACTCTCGCAGAATCTAAGCAGGCGGTTATCGATGCTCAAGAGGAAGGACGTTGGGTACAGTATGACCAAGAAGTAAAGCATGCTGATGAAAAGTTTGGCCCTATCTTTAAGGCCTATGCTGACACGCCATTAGAAGAGTTAGTTAAGAATAAGGAAGCGCTAAAAGTTGGCGGTCGTTTGTTCTTGCAAAACTGTTCAATGTGCCATGGTAGTGACGCTCGTGGTAGCAAAGGCTTCCCTAACCTCACCGATGGTGCTTGGTTATATGGCGGTGAGCTAGCAACGATTAAGACAACCATTATGAATGGTCGTCACGGTATGATGCCGCCTAAAGGTGGTTTACCAATCGAAGATAGTGAGTTACCTGGTCTTGCTGAATATGTTGTTAAGTTGTCTGGCCGTGAACATGACGCAGCACTTGCTGCTCAAGGTCAAGGTTCTTTCATGAAAGGCTGTTTTGCCTGCCATGGTATGGACGGCACAGGTAACAAATTCATGGGCGCACCTAACCTAACGGATAATGCGTGGCTGTACGGCGGAAGCCGTGGTGCTATTCAACAGTCAGTTAAGAATGGTCGTAGCGGCGTCATGCCAGCATGGAAAGATGTATTAGGTGAAGAAAAAGTTCACGTAATCTCAGCATACGTTTATAGCTTGTCAAACAAGTAGTTACACTTAAGTAACATTAAACGTAATATTAGGCCTCGTCACAAACGAGGCCTTTTTTTTAAGTGCTAAATCACACTTTTAACGGTAAAATGGCGGTTCTTAAAAACGTCGTCTCAGCAAATAATAGGTGTTAAAAAATGTCTACTCCTCAGCCTTGGTATAAACAGTTCTGGCCCTGGTTTCTTATCGTACTTCCGCTTTGTGCCGTCGTTGCAAGTTTCAACTTATTATATCTAGCAATTGATAATAAAGACTCCCTTGTTTCTGAGGATTATTATAAAGAAGGTAAAGCCATTAATATGGACCTTCGAAAAATCAAACATGCAAAACAGTTGGGCATGAATTATCTGCTCGAGTTTGATGATAAGTATGTCGAGCTTTCTCAGCAAGGTGGAGAGCAATACCAAGCTGCTCTTAGTGTTGGCTTTTTCCATCCTACAATGGCAGAGCGTGATTTTAATCAGATAGTCACTGCAGACGCGAATGGCGTATATCGCATTGAAATCCATCAAGCGATGTCAGGACCTTGGGAAGTTCGCATTGAAGGATTTGATCAAACATGGCGGATCCAGCAGCGCGTCACGCTAGTTGATGATAAGCAGTACTGGCTAAACTAATTTGAACCTTTTTGATCGCAACATAAACGTATGAACCCAAATCTATGAGTCAAATCAGTTGTTACCATTGTAGTGAACCAGTATTAACCGGTAGCCAGTTCACTACACGTATACAAAATGAAGATAAAGCGATGTGCTGCCCTGGCTGCCAGGCTGTATCGCAAGCGATTATCGATGCGGGTTTATCGAATTACTATAAGTTTAGAACCGAGCCAGGTAACAAACAAACGGCTTTGGTGCCAGAAGAACTTAACAGCGTCAGTGCCTATGACCTGCCAGAAGTACAGCAAGATTTTATTCATCAACGCGATGATCTAAATGAGATATCGTTAACCATTGACGGAATAACCTGCGCTGCATGTGCTTGGCTCATTGAACACCAAGTCAAAAAACTCAACGGTATAGCGAGCATTCAAGTTAACTCAACAACGCAACGCGCATTGATATCTTGGCATGCCGAGCAGGTAAAACTTAGCGAAATCCTCAATAAAATCGGTGCTATAGGTTACCAAGCCGCGCCGTTTCAGATTGACGAGCAAGAAACCAAAAGCAAGAAAGAAAGTCGCAAATTTTTATTGCGCTTAGGTCTTGCGGGTTTTGCGACCATGCAGGTGATGATGTTCGCCCTGGCCCTGTATTCTGGTTACTTTACCGAACTCGATATAGAGTTTAGAGATTACTTCCGTTGGGTGAGCATGCTCTTTGCTGCCCCTGTTGTTTTCTATTCTGCTCAACCTTTCTATTTTAGTGCCATTCGTTCCATTTTAATGGGCCGGTTAAATATGGACGTCTCTGTCAGTATCGCAATTTGTGGTGCCTACATAGCCAGTTGCATAGAGACTATTAACGGGACTGGAGAAGTGTATTTTGAGTCCGTCTCTATGTTTACCTTCTTCTTACTGCTTGGACGTTATTTTGAGCAAAATGCTCGCCAAAAGGCGTCCGTGAGCTCCAGTAATCTACATAAACTGGTGCCGCTGACTGCTTTTCTTAAATCAGACAATACGATTGAAGAAGTCCCCGCTAAGCGTCTTGTTATTGGAAATTTGATTTTAATTAAGCCTGGCGATGTTATTGCCGCTGACGGTATTATTATTGAGGGCAGTTCGTCGGTTAATGAAGCCATGTTAACCGGTGAGCAGATGCCATTGACTAAATCTGTCGATGCTCAAGTCTTTGCCGGCACCATTAACATTGAGCAACCCATAACGGTAAGAGTGACGGCATTAGGACAAGATCAGCTAGTTGCAGAAATCATCAGGTTGCAAGAAATTGCTTCAAACAGTAAACCTAAAATTGCGCTGTATGCCGATAGGTTTTCAAATTATTTTACTGCAGCCGTTTTGTTAATTGCGACTGGGACATATCTCTTTTGGTCGTTTTATTCACCAGAAGATGCATTTTGGGTGACTTTATCAGTGTT
The DNA here is from genome assembly GCF_002836135.1 of Shewanella sp. GutCb. NCBI lineage: Bacteria > Pseudomonadati > Pseudomonadota > Gammaproteobacteria > Alteromonadales > Shewanellaceae > Shewanella > Shewanella sp. GutCb. The sequence goes on from NZ_PJBL01000026.1 coordinate 19,064, forward strand.
GGTTGCTACCTGCCCTTGTGCGTTAGCGCTGGCAACGCCTACAGCGGTCACATGTGGCACAGCAATACTCACAAAGCTGGGGATAATTACTCGTAAAGCGGGTGTATTTGAAAAGCTGCCTAAGCTTAACCATATTGTTTTCGATAAAACAGGCACGCTGACACTAGGCTCATTGTCTATTACAGATATAGAACTGGTGGAAAGTGCCACTAATGCTATGACGAAAGAGCATGTTCTTGAGTATGCGGCAGCACTTGAGGCAAGCTCGCTTCACCCTATTGCCCATGCATTTCAAGGCCACTTTAACCCAGCAATCAGCGTAGCCAACAAGCAAAACTTTGTCGGCAATGGCCTTCAAGGTGATATCAACGGCCAAAAGGTGAAAATTGGTAGCCAATCATTTGTTAACGGCACTCATCACCTTGAGTCTGACATCATTGTTTGGCTGAGTCTCGAGGGCGTTGTGCGGGCTAAATTCACTTTAGCAGATGAAATTAGGCCCGATACAGCCAATGCGGTGCAGTTGTTGAAGAAATTGGGGTGTAACATCAGTATTGCCAGTGGTGATAACTCTGGTGAAGTTGAAAACCTAGCCAAACGACTTGGTATTGAAGATGTTCACAAAGGTTTATCTCCTGAAGACAAATTAACGTTAGTCAGAGAACTACAACAACACTCCCAAGTCGCTATGTTTGGCGATGGCATTAATGACGCCCCAGTGCTTGCAGGAGCTAACCTTTCGGTAGCGATGGGCAGCGGCGCCGCCATCAGTAAAAACAGTGCAGATATTATTTTGTTGGGCGATAACCTATCGCGTTTCTCTGACGCCGTAAAAGTCGCTAAATTTACCGGACGGGTCATCAAACAGAATTTGTTCTGGGCGCTGGGTTACAACCTGTTTATAATCCCTTTAGCTGTTAGCGGCCATGTTGCGCCCTATATTGCAGCTATTGGCATGTCCGCCAGTTCACTTATAGTCGTTAGCAATAGCTTAAGACTACTCAAGGTACGTGTATGAGCATTATTTATGTCCTGATCCCCATCGCTATGTTATTTGTTCTTGTCGCTGTAGGTGTCTTTTTTTGGGCGGTTAAATCGGATCAATTCGATGATCTTGATAAACAAAGTATATCTATTTTGTTTGAAGACGACAGTCATGAACAAAAAGCTAAGACAGAGATAGATACCGCCACATCAACGGTTGAGCCGAACGCCACAGGGAAAAATAAAGACGGTGAATGATTACAGCGTATTCGGTGCCTTTCTCGTCGGCATAATGGGCGCCGGACACTGTATTGGGATGTGCGGTGGTTTGGTCGGTGCTTTATCCGCGAATTTACCTCAAAACGATGGCAGTAACCGATTAGTCAATCAACTGGGTTACCTGTTTAGCTATAACAGCGGACGGATCATCAGTTATACCATGGCTGGAGCGCTCGTGGGGGCCAGCACTAATGCGTTAGGGTTATTGTTTGACGTTGACCTATACTTATTAGTGCTGCGGATTTTAGCGGGCCTTATGATGGTGATCACAGGCCTTTACATTGCGCAAATATGGTCGGGTATTGTACAACTAGAGCGTGCTGGTAAATGGCTTTGGAAGTTAATATCGCCCATCGCAAATCGCTTTATCCCGATTAAAAATAAACGACAAGCCTTTATCGCTGGCGGGTTATGGGGTTGGTTACCTTGTGGTTTAGTCTATAGCATGCTGACTTGGGCTGTAGCGGCTGGGAATGCTGTTGATGGCGCTATGGTGATGGCCGCTTTCGGTTTAGGCACCCTTCCCGCTTTATTAAGTGCGGGGGTTGCAGCGAGTACTTTTAGTCGTTGGGTGCAAAAAGCGTCAGTCCGCAAAGTCAGTGGCTTAGTGTTAATCGCCTTCGGAATACAGACGCTATATATTGCAATTGGGCAGCTAAACTAGCCCCATTTATTAAATTAGTTTAACATAGTGTGTGAACACAAAACTGAGATAGATAATGAGCGTAGATAATAATAATAAACATCGTCGTCAAATGGCATCAGGCTGTGCGATTCATTGTCATGACTGCAGCATGGGTACTCTGTGTATTCCGTTTACTCTAAATACTACCGAATTAGATCAATTAGACGAAATCATCGAGCGTAAAAAGCCTATCCAAAAAGGTGAAGCTATTTTTAAGTCTGGTGACCCTCTTAAGTCTCTTTTTGCCATTCGTTCTGGCACCATAAAAAGTTACACCATTACTGAGCAAGGTGATGAACAGATCACGGGGTTTCATCTCGCGGGTGACGTGATAGGATTTGACGGAATTCATTCTCAATTCCATCAAAGCTTTGCACAAGCACTTGAAACCTCAATGGTGTGTGAGATCCCTTATACAACATTGGATGAGCTCATCGGCAAAATGCCTAAACTCAGACAGCAAGTTATGCGTCTAATGAGTAATGAGATCCAAACCGATCAAGAGATGATTCTGCTACTGAGTAAGAAAAATGCCGAAGAAAGATTAGCCGCATTTATCAGTAATCTTGCTAAACGTTTTGGTAGCCGTGGTTTTTCACCAAGAGAGTTTCGTTTAACCATGACTCGTGGTGATATCGGTAATTATTTGGGCTTGACCGTAGAAACGATTAGCCGACTTTTGGGGCGTTTTCAGAAAGCTGATCTTATTGAAGTAAAAGGTAAATACATTACCATTCTCGATATTGATGCGTTAAGTGAGCTATCAGGCAACAGTAATATTGCCCGTTAAACGTTATCGACTATTCTGTTGATCTATAACAATACAAAGCCATCTTTATGGTGCAAGATGGTAATACGATATTAGATAAGGATAAAGTTATGATGGATTATCAAAAACTCCTTGTAGTGGTTGATCCAACCACCGATAAACAAGCCGCATTAGCCAGAGCCATTGAACTAGCATCGGCTAATAATGCCAGTATTACCGTCTTTTTATCTATCTTCGATTTCTCTTATGAGATGACATCTATTTTGTCAGGCCAAGAACGAGAAGCGATGCGCGAAGGCGTAGTGGCACAACGTAAGGCGTGGTTAGATGATATAGTTGGTCAGTTTAAGACTGGAAATATCAGCATTGAATCTAAAGTCGTTTGGCACAACCGTCCTTTCGAAAGCATCATTAACCACGTTATTCAGGGCCAATATGATGTCATCGTTAAAGGTACTCATGAGCACGATAAGCTAAAGTCAGTTATCTTTACCCCAACTGATTGGCATCTGTTAAGAAAAGCTCCTGTCCCTGTTTTATTAGTCAAAGAACATGATTGGCCTGTTGCCGGTAAAATCCTCTGCGCCATTAACGTGAGTTCTGAAGACGAAACCAACCAGTCATTAAATGTTAAAATAATCGAACATGCACAAAAGCTCGCAAAGCAGTTTGATGCCCAGATCCACCTCGTAAACGGCTATCCAGGCACACCGGTTAATCTGGCGATTGAGTTACCAGACTTTGACTCTCACTCCTACAGTGAAACCATTCGCAGACAACATGAAGAACGTATTACCTATCTTGCCGAAGCCTATGATATTTCGCCTGATTTTTGTCATGTAAGAGAAGGTTTACCGGAAGATGTGATCCCAGATCTCGCGCAAAAGCTTGATGCAGAATTAGTCATTCTGGGCACCATAGGCAGAACCGGACTTTCGGCTGCGCTCATTGGTAATACCGCAGAACATGTCATCGACAGTATTAACTGTGATTTACTTGCGGTGAAGCCTGACGGATATAAATCACCTCTTGAAGAAGCTTAACGCTTAACGGGCTTTACCCGAAGTGCTTTAGCTGGAATAATACGCGCCCTGAACATTTGTGTACTAGGCGCGTTTTTTTATGTCCGAAGAATTATCACCAGAACAGATCTCTCGTCGCAGCAAACTACAGAAACGCTTGCGCTCTGAAGTTGGCAAAGCCATTGGCGACTACAACATGATTGAAGAAGGCGATCGTGTTATGTGCTGTTTATCTGGGGGCAAAGATAGCTATGCTATGTTAGATATTCTGCTTAACCTTCAGCAACGAGCGCCGATCAAGTTTGAAATAGTGGCGGTCAACCTTGACCAAAAGCAGCCTGGTTTCCCTGAAGAGATCTTACCCACCTACCTAGACACGCTTGGTGTGGCATATCATATCTTAGAAAAAGACACCTACTCTATCGTCATGGATAAAATTCCAGAAGGTAAAACCACTTGCTCATTATGCTCACGTTTGCGCCGTGGCACGCTTTATGGTTTTGCGCAAAAGATTGGTGCGACTAAAATTGCACTAGGTCATCATCGAGATGACATTATTGAAACCATGTTCCTAAACATGTTTTTTGCGGGCAGAATGAAAGCGATGCCACCCAAGCTTTTATCTGATGACGGTGCCAATATGGTTATTCGTCCACTGGCTTATAGCAAAGAAAAAGACATAGCTGAATATGCTGAGCTGAAAAAGTTTCCCATCATCCCCTGTAACCTTTGTGGCTCGCAAGAGAATCTAAAACGTGCAGCAGTTAAAGATATGCTAGTTCAATGGGACAGAGATTTCCCTGGACGTATAGAAACCATATTCACTGCGATGCAAAATACAGCGCCTTCTCAAGGTGTCGACAGAGCTAAATTTGATTTTCTAGCGCTAGAGCGTAATGCAGATGCGCCTTTGAAGGGCGATGTTGCTGAATCTGACCTACCTGCCTTTGATTTTGTTGATATCACCAATAATGGCCATATTGATTTAGATAAAGCGGCGCGTATTGATGTCGTTAGCACTTATAGTCCGAATAGCTAAGTTAAGCGTTAATCGATATTAATAAAGCCCTCTTTAGAGGGCTTTATTCGATCAGCTTAGAGGCTATTTGGCTGTCCATGGGCTAATGACTTTAGGCGCCTGACTAAACTCGATTGAGTTAAGGCTTTCAATCACTTCTTTATCCAAACGGTAAGTTCCACTAACAGGTATTTTCTTCCCATCGAGCGTTATCACAACATCGGCATCAAACTCTAAATTAAGTCCGGCTATTTCAGATGCAAAATAACGCATAGGAAACCCTTGCATCATACTTAACAGGGTATTCATTTCTGTTTGGATCTGCAGTAACTCTGCACCGTCATATGCTTGTTTTGTATTCTTTGATCTCACCTGCATCGCAATTGCGCAAGACTTCGCATCGCCATCAACATTAAGGTTAATCAGTGCTCTGTCTGATTTTAACTGTGCGTCATAAGGCAAAAATATTCTTTGGTCTTTGGTGAACGTTAATGGAAATGACTCTTTTTCAGTCGAAATTGTTCCATCAATAAGCTTGCAACCATTGGCTTTTGATACTGAAAAAGCCACTTCAACCAGTTGATAATTACCTTTATTGACTTGCTTAAGTCGCTGATAAAAACTTTGGTACTCTAACGATATAGGTTCAGCATTTACCGTTGCGCAACTAAACATAACTAAGCTAAACAGCAGGGATTTTTTCATTTTTTTCCACTAAATAGGGTTGATTTTGACGTAACATTTCAAGTAACTCATCGATATAAGCTTCTTGTCTTTCTGAATAATTCACCAGGCCATAAACAAGTTTATCAGCACTGGGCTCTTGGTTCTCCGCTCTCATATCTGCTCTAATTGACCTAAACAAGGCATAAGCAGCATTGGAGTTAAGATTGCGCATATAGGAGGCTATAGAGTCCTCAACTGTTTTAAAAACAGCGACTTCATGTGATAGCCCATTAGTGCGAGATTGTGGTACTAATCCACAGCCCTTTCTAAAGCACCATTGGCCGAAAAAGTTAAGCCCTTCTCTCGCGAAACGAGAACTGCCCCAACCGGTCTCATTGGCGGCTTGTATCAACACCATATGTACAGGGACAACATCGACTCTGACGAGCAGTTTGTTGATGGTGTTAGTATTAATTCGTCTCGAAGTATACTGGTATTTTTCTGCAATCTGTTGCAAACGGAACTCATCTGCATCAGTGAGTTGTTTGTCATTTTCAAGCTGGGTATTAATACCAATCAAAAACTGACGCTCATCTTCAATAATGGCATTCTGATGTTTAACAGATGGGCGCAGAAAATCAAAAAATGCACGTTTCTTTGCTTTTACATCTTTAATGTCGCTAAATCTAGGGACTTTGCTAACCAGTTCATTATTTCTTATGGCTTTACCTAATGGTTGCCCTTCATGAGTAAGCGAAGGGATTAGTGTTAGCCTAATAAGTAAGAAACCACCAATAACGACACCAAAAGCGATGGTAAACAAACCAACTTTACCTGTCTTCACTGCACATCCTTATAATATACAAAATATGTCTTTGCTTAACCTGTGATTTTTGTATTATATGCCAGCTAGATCAAGATTACATCGCGAAAGATTCCGATTAAATCGTTATACTTATTGCGACCAATAAAACATCTGGGTATTCAGGAAGGAGACCCCCCATGGAAAACAATGCACTTAATCAATATCAGCAAGTCGTCGCCATTGGTGGCGGACATGGCCTAGGACGCGTACTCTCAGCATTGTCATTTCTTGGCCCTAAACTGACAGGGATCGTAGCCACAACTGATAATGGTGGTTCTACCGGTCGTCTAAGAGCCGAAAAAGACTGTATTGCTTGGGGCGATCTACGTAATTGCCTTACACAGCTATCTAAAAAACCTTCAATTGGTTCACTCATGTTTGAGTACCGCTTTAAGGGTGAAAGTGAACTCAATGGCCACAATTTAGGTAATTTAATGCTCACCGCATTAGATGAGCTATGCGTTAGGCCGTTGGAAGCGATTAATTTAGTGCGTCAATTTTTAAATATCACAACTCGTCTAATCCCGATGTCTGAAGAACCAACACACCTTGTCGCCATCGAAGCGAGCGGCAGAAGTGTTTTTGGTGAAATGAACGTCGACAAAATGACCGATACTCCCATAGCATTGTCACTTGACCCGTTAGTACAAGCAACGTGTGAAGCCTGCGATGCAATACGTGATGCAGATTTAATCATACTCGGCCCAGGCAGTTTTTTAACCAGTATCATGCCTCCGCTGCTGTTGCCTAAAATAGCAAAAGCGCTAGCCGAATCTTCGGCGGAAGTGATTTTAATTGATAATCTAACCGATGAACCGTCACCGATAGCAAATTGTGGACTCACGCAAAAGCTAGATTGGTGTCATCAAGTGCTTGGCCTTAAAATCATTGATAAGGTACTTAGCCATGCTGAAACCGCTTATCGAGAGGGTAACACCAGCTACTATCCCTTAAGAAGTTCACATCATATTGGGCTACATGATAAGCGTGCGTTGGCAAATGCGCTCGCAGAAATGTTGCCAGATAAACTCAATGTTGTTTAAACATTAGCAACAAAAAAAGGACCTAAGAAGGTCCTTTTTAAGTGTAATATCCGTTTATAGAACCGCGGCAATCGCCTTACATATAATCGGCATATTCGTTTTAGTCATGCCGGCAACGCTGATACGTCCAGAACCTACAATATAAACGCCAAACTCATCTTTTAGACGCTTTACCTGCGCTTTATCCAAGCCTGAAAAACTAAACATGCCATTTTGGCTAGAGATAAATTCAAAGTCTTGAGTCACACCACTTTCTTTCAATGATGCGACGAATAAAGTCCGCATTTCGGCGATGCGCTCTCGCATACCTTGTAGTTCATCATGCCAAAGTTGCTTTAACGACTCATCTTCTAAAATAGTACTAACGATCAATGCGCCATGCGCTGGAGGGTTAGAGTATGAAGCACGAATGGTGCTCTTTATCTGGCTAAAAGCATTTACCACTTCGGTATCGTTTGCGGCTACGACTGTTACAGCGCCAATACGTTCGTTATACAGACCAAAGTTCTTCGAGAAAGAGTTGGCAATAATAAGCTCGGGGACAGTGTCAGCAACAATACGTAGTCCTGTAGCATCCTCTTCAACGCCAGTGCCAAAACCTTGATAAGCGAAATCAAATAACGGCACTAATGACTTACTCACGCATAGCTGTGCTACCGCGAGCCATTGGGCCTCATTTAAATCGATTCCTGTCGGGTTATGACAACAACCATGGAGTAAAACAAGATCGCCCTCTTTTGCGCCACTCAAATCAGCTAACATGGCATCAAAATCTAGACTGTGCGTCTCTGCTTTATAATAGCCGTAAGATTGCGTCTTCAAGCCTGCAGATTGAAAAATATTTTGATGGTTTGCCCAGGTAGGATTACTGACCCAAATGGTGTCAGCTTTCGTATGTCGAACTAAAAACTCCGCTGCGACTCGAAGTGAGCCAGTACCGCCAGGAGCTTGTGCGGTTAACGCTCGGCCGTTATTAACAACGGTATGATCATTGCCAAACAATAGCGTTTGTACTGCACCGTTATACGCCTGTACGCCTTCCATCCCTAAATAGCTTTTAGTCTTCTCTGTTGCCAGTAACTTTTCTTCTGCTAATTTAACGGCTTTAAGAATAGGGGTTTTTCCAGATTCATCTTTATAGATCCCAACGCCTAAATTGACTTTATCCTCTCGGGGATCTGCTTTGAAGGCATCGGTAAGGCCTAGGATTGGATCGGCTGGGGCAAGTTCAACCTGGGAAAATATCATAACTGCTTTCCTAAATAGAGGTGTGTAGGGGGTTCTGCTGTAGTTATACCATTGAAGTCACGCCGTAGAAAGTGAGTTTTAGCGACTAAAAAATAAAATTACCCATATTATCAATATTTGTCATTTATAGCCCTAGTATGATCAATAAACAGCATTAATTAAGTCAATTAATTGATATTATCTAAATGAGTAATTTGCGATCAAAAAACACACATAAAAAAGCCCCTACACTGTAGAGGCCTTTTTAATGAGTTTGGTTTAGCCGATTTTTTCTAAACCGCCCATGTAACCACGTAACACTTCAGGTATCGTAATTGAACCGTCTTCATTCTGGTAGTTTTCAAGGACAGCCACTAAGGTACGACCTACTGCAAGGCCTGAACCATTAAGCGTATGTAATAGGCTTGGTTTCTTAGCTGTTTTAGCTTTAAAACGGGCTTGCATACGACGAGACTGGAAATCCTGCATGTTACTGCACGATGAAATCTCTCTAAAAGTGTTTTGAGCCGGTAACCAGACTTCGATATCAAACGTCTTGCTTGATCCAAAGCCCATATCACCGGTACATAGCACCATAGTGCGGTACGGAAGTTCAAGTTTCTGTAGCACTGTTTCAGCATGAATCGTCAGCTCTTCAAGCGCTTGCATTGAAGTTTCTGGTTTTACTAGCTGTACTAGCTCTACCTTATCAAATTGATGCTGACGGATTAATCCACGAGTATCACGGCCATATGAACCCGCTTCACTTCTGAAACAAGGTGTATGAGCCGTCAACATTACCGGCAACTCATCTTCATCGATAATAGTATCACGAGCCATGTTGGTCAGTGGCACTTCAGCGGTTGGGATAAGGCTTAGGCCCTGCCCCTCTTCTGTTGCGGGTTTGGTATGAAACAGGTCTTCACCAAACTTGGGTAACTGTCCTGTGCCCAACAAGCTATCTTCATTGACCAGCAGCGGAACGTAAGCCTCTGTGTAGCCGTGTTCAGTCGTATGAAGGTCAAGCATAAACTGTGCTAACGCACGATGCATGCGAGCTATTTGGCCTTTCATTATAATAAAGCGCGTACCGGTAATTTTAACAGCACTCTTAAAATCGAGCCCGCCAAGTGTTTCACCGAGTTCAACATGATCTTTGACGTCGAAGCTAAATTCTCTTGGTGTACCCCAGCGACGTACTTCAACATTACCAGACTCATCACTGCCAATCGGTGCTGATTCGTCCGGTAAGTTAGGCACGCTCATCGCAATAGCATTAAGCTCTTCAAGCAATGCAGATAATTCTAATTTCTTAGCATCAAGTTCTGCACCAAGAGTGCCGACTTTAGCCATAATAGGGGCAACATCTTCACCCTTTGCTTTTGCTTGGCCAATCGATTTTGAGATCGCATTGCGTGAAGCTTGTAACTCTTCAGTAGCGACCTGCAGCGACTTGCGCTTTTCTTCTAATTTACCTAAACGGTCGACATCTAAAATGAAACCACGAGTTGCTAAACGCTCAGCGGTTACTTCTAATTCATTTCGTAAAAATTTTGGATCTAACATGTCTTATTGTCTTAATAGTTAATAACGAGAAAACACCAATTGCTGTCCTAGAAAAACGACGAATATACACACGCCTACATTGACAACAACATTCAAAATCGCTTTAACCAAATAACCTTCTTGCATCAGCAATAAAGACTCATTGGAAAAAGTAGAAAACGTAGTGAGGGCGCCTAACATTCCCACACCAATAAATGCTTTAATTTCTGGGCTCACTTCACTGACTTGACCAAAGGCGTATACAACACCCATTAAAAATGATCCCAGTATATTGACTACAAGTGTACCAAAAGGAAATCCACTACCAAACACCTGAAGCATTAAAATTGAGATAAGATAACGTAAAACTGCACCAACAGACCCACCTAACGCAACAAAAAGTATATTACTCATATCTTTTTACCTTACTTTGCTGATTAAGAATCGCTAAGTGCTCAAGCTTTTCTTTTATTCGTTTCTCAAATCCGCGCTCTGTTGGATAATAAAAACGGCTATCGGCAATCGATTTAGGCAGGTAAACCTCCCCTTCAGCATAAGCATTGGGTTCATCATGAGCGTATCGATATCCTTCACCGTAACCGATGTCTTGCATCAGTTTAGTCGGTGCATTTCTTAAATGCTCCGGTACACTTTCATTGCCCGTTTCTCGTGCAAGCTGTCTTGCGGCTTTAAAAGCGGTGTAGACAGCATTACTTTTGGGCGCACTTGCTAGGTACAAAACAGCTTGTGCTATCGCTCTTTCCCCTTCAGAGGGGCCCACTCGATGAAAACACTCCCAAGCATTGACCGCAACAGACATCGCATTAGGATCTGCATTGCCGATATCTTCTGACGCGATGGCAAGTAACCGTCTGCCAATATAGAGAGGATCGCAGCCACCTTCGAGCATTCGGCAATACCAATAAAGCGCAGCGTCGGGGTTTGAGCCACGAATAGATTTATGTACCGCTGAAATTAGGTCGTAGTATTGGTCGCCATTCTTATCAAACCCCGCGAGTTGCTGGCCTGCCACCTGAATGATCATCGCTTCGGTGAAAACTTCACCGTCTTTAAGCATATCGCTAATCAATTCGATAAGGTTTAATGCTTTACGTGCATCGCCGTCGCATACTTGTGCTAATTTTAACGCCACATCTGGCGGTAAAATCAACTTACGCTTACCGAGTCCACGTTCTTCATCAGCCAAAGCCTGCTGGGTGATCAGACAGATCTCCTCGGTAGTCAGCGCCTTAATCAGATACACACGTGCACGCGATAAGAGTGCGTTATTTATCTCAAAAGAAGGATTTTCAGTTGTTGCACCAACAAAAATCACCGTTCCATCTTCTATAAACGGTAAAAAGGCATCTTGTTGGCTTTTATTAAAACGATGAACTTCATCAACAAAAAGTAAAGTACGTTGCCCACGAGATTGAGCAACATTTTTTGCATGTTCTATTGCACTTCTAATCTCTTTAACACCTGAGGTGACGGCAGAAATACGTTCAACATGGGCATTAACATGACTGGCTACAAGCTCTGCCAGTGTGGTTTTACCTGTTCCTGGTGGCCCCCAAAACATCATGGAGTGAGCTCTTCCAGCTTCAAGTGCTTGCCTTAACGGTTGCCCTTCGCCCAATAAATGTTGTTGTCCAACATATTGCGCTAATGTTTCCGGGCGCATTCTAGCCGCTAGAGGCCTAAAATCGGGTGCGAAATCTAAACTTAAACTACTCACGGAACACTCTTAATGACTAGACTTCAAACGTTGATCATCAATATCAACATTTTCAGGCACGATAAATTCAAATAAATTACCTTCACTCTCGGTTACATGGGTTTGATCTGTAAGAGTAAAGTTACTGGTATTGCCTTGCTGATCTTTTAGCACCATTTTAGTCAATGTTAGCTCGTTAAAGCAGACCTCAACTTCCGACACGCCAGCCTCTTTATCTATTGGGCTTATTTCAAAACATTGGCCATTATTTTCAACCTGGTATTGTGACCATGTTTGCGGATCAGAATGGACAAGTAAGGCGATAGGAGATGCACTTATTGCTTGGTTAACATCCATAACCGACACCTCTTCTGCAAAAGGATTGTAGATCCATACATCAGTACCGTCGGCGACAATCAATGATTCATCCGGCGCGGTTAAGTGCCAGTAAAATTGATTTGGCTGCGCCAGTGCAAAAATACCTTCACCCGTCTGAATCACTTTGTCATTAATATCGGTGACGGTCTGACTAAAATTGGCTTTAAGGTTATTGATTTCGGCAAGCTTTACTTTTAGCTCCTCAGAAGCATCCGCTTGAACTGAAAAATGCGCTAATAAAGGTAACCCTGCCATCGCCATAGCGATAAGTCTATTCATGTTGGTTCTCCCGGTTGCGCCCTAGGCACAACACTGATATTGAGTGTCTTCATTATTCATAACCACAAATTCATCCGCTAAACTTATTGAAATTAATCAAAGTCTTTAGGTGGAGGCGGTGCTAATACTTCACGGTTCCCATTGTGGCCTTGGGCACTAACTACACCTTGAAGTTCCATTTGTTCAATAATCCGTGCCGCGCGGTTATAACCAATTTTGAATTTTCGTTGCACACTAGAGATTGATCCGCGACGCGTTTGGGTAACAAATGCCACTGCTTCATCGTATAACACATCAGTATCTTCGTCAGATTCGCTGGCCTCACCAGGAAGCAACACCTGCTCTCCTTCTGCTGAGCCTTGTAAAATATCTGTAATGTATTGTGGTTTTCCGCGAGCATGCCAATCAGCAACAACCTTGTGTACTTCATGATCGTCAATAAAGGCGCCATGGACGCGACTAGGAACACTCGTGCCCGGTGGCAAATAAAGCATGTCACCCATACCTAATAAGGTTTCTGCGCCTTGTTGATCCAAAATCGTTCTTGAATCGATTCGTGAAGACACTTGGAAAGCCATACGAGTTGGAATGTTTGCTTTAATCAAACCTGTAATAACATCAACCGATGGTCTCTGCGTCGCTAATATTAAATGTATGCCTGCCGCACGTGCTTTTTGCGCGATACGTGCAATAAGCTCTTCAACCTTTTTACCCACAATCATCATCATGTCGGCAAATTCATCAACGACAACAACGATTGAAGGGAGCTTATCGAGCTCTGGCGCTTCGGGTTCCATGCTGTCGGATGATTTCCATAGAGGATCGACAATGGGTTCGCCAGCCTCTTTAGCATTTTTAATTTTAAGGTTATAACCTTTAAGGTTACGTACCCCAAGAGCTGACATGAGCTTATAGCGACGCTCCATTTCACCGACACACCAGCGAAGTGAGTTAGCCGCTTCTTTCATATCAGTAACAACCTCACACAACAGATGTGGGATCCCTTCATAAACTGAAAGTTCTAACATCTTCGGGTCGATCATAATGAAGCGAACATCATCTGGCCCCGATTTATACAGTAAACTAGTGATCATCACGTTTACGCCGACTGACTTACCTGAGCCAGTGGTACCTGCCACTAACAGGTGTGGCATTTTACCTAGGTCAACAATGACGGGCTTACCGCCGATATCAGCCCCAAGTACCATACTTAAATGAGATGGACTATCTCTGAATTCATCGCAATCTAATACGTCACGCATAAAGACCGTTTCTCTAAACTTGTTAGGTAACTCGAGACCTACAAATGCTTTACCTGGTATAACTTCAACCACTCGGACACTCTCTGCCAGCAGCGAACGCGCTAAATCTTTGGATAAACTAGTGATCTTTGAAGCTTTAACGCCAGGCGCTAGTTCGAGCTCAAAACGAGTAATAACAGGACCTGGATATACGCCAACGACTTTTGCCGTAATGTTGAAATCAGCAAGTTTAACTTCGACTAATCTACCGACTTGGTCTAACTCTTCTTGGCTTATGGGGTTACTTTTTCGATTGGGTACATCGAGTAATGAAATACTTGGTAGCGGCTCCATCGCAGCTTTGCTCACCGGACCTTCCTCTTGGCCAGGTAAAATAACGATGCCATCGACGATCTTGGCTTTGCCATCATTTATGCGTTTGCTTGCGTTTACCGCGCCAGTTGATTTTTTTGCGTCAAAATCAATCGTCTCAACTTCAGGTTGAACGTCTGCAATCCAAGGCGCTTGAATTGTTGGTTCTATGGCTTGCGATGGCTGTGTTAATAAAGGTTCTATTTTAGGTTCTAACCGAGTATTAGCACTCTTTGCTGTTTCTGGGTTAACTGAATCATCCTGCTCATAAAGATTAGCATCACACGTTTCTTGTTCATCCCGTTCTTTACTGCGTTTTTCACGAAAACGCTCAACCACGGATAAGAAACCGCGAGTATCTTCAGTTTCTTCTTTATTAGGGACAAGTTTTGCGGGTAATTGTCGTAATGACTTAAAGCACCATAACGTCGCGAAGCCAGTTAAATCAATAATAGTTAGCCAACTAATACCAGTAAGCAGCGTAAAACCGGCACCCACAAAACATAATAGCAGTAGTGTTGTCCCTAACTGATTAAAGTAGGGCAGCATCGCTTGGCCTATTACATCCCCCGTGACACCACCGGCTGAAAATTCGTAAAGTCCATTTGCGTTCATACTGCCTAATGCTGCAAGGCTAAACACAATAAGAAGAAAGCCTATTAATCTCAAGCCTACAGAAAAGTAGTCAATTTCTAGCAATCTATGGGTGCGTTTAAACAGCGACCAACCCGTTAAAGCGATAATGACTGGGATGATATAAGCGGTATAACCGAAAATATAAAGTAATACGTCGGCTAACCAAGCACCAACAGCGCCGGTGAGGTTTTGAATATCTCCATCAAAATGGGATTGGCTCCAGCCGGGATCGGATGCATTAAAACTGCTTAGCGCAATAAGGATATAAGTTGCAATCATGCAACAGATGATCAGACTACCTTCTAATAGTCGTTGTACGCCGGAAAGGGTTTTTACACTAGTTGCCTTGGACAATCGCAAGCCTACAATAAAAAAGACGATAATGTCAGTAAGATACCAGAAATGAGTTTATTTTGCAGCGTTTGAGTTGGACACAATAAAGTGAATAATTATTCATGTGGAATCTTTGCATCATTTTGTATCAATTGTATTTTGTATAAAAGAAGGGAGTCGATTGACGCCCTTCTTGCACAAGAAAACAACAAAATTACATTTCAGAAGTCGTATTGATAGCCACACGATTCGTCTGCTTAACCTCTTCCATCACCACATAAGTGCGTGTATCAGAGACTGAAGGTAGTTTAAGTAAGGTTTCCCCTAATAAACGACGATAAGCGGACATATCGGATACTCGAGTCTTCAATAAATAATCGAAATCACCTGAAACTAAATGACATTCTTGAATATCATCAAGTAGTTGCACGGCATCGTTAAACTTATCAAATACTTCCGCTGTATCACGATTTAACGTGATCTCAACAAACACCAGTAAAGATGCACCCAAAAAGTGGGGATTGACTAATGCTGTATATCCTTTGATATATCCTTGTTTTTCAAGCCTTTTAACTCGCTCTAGACAAGGAGTGGGACTCAGCCCAACACGTTTTGATAGTTCTACATTGGAAATGCGCCCATCAAGTTGTAACTCATTAAGTATATTTCTATCGATTCGATCTAAGTCTTTTATAGGACTCTTTTTATTATTAACCATATTTACAACCTTGAATTGCATCTATAACAAAATAAAACACTGTGTTTAGATAAACTTCAGCAGCATAAACTGCCGAAGGAATACTATACTAGATTTCCCTGAAACATTCACGTTCAGGCATAACAAAATAACAATTACACCCATAGAAAATGGGTTTTTATGCGAAATTGAGGCTCTAAGATGATTATAGGTGTTCCAAAAGAAATCAAAAACCACGAATATCGTGTAGGCATGGTACCTTCTAGCGTTCGTGAATTGACTCTACGTGGTCATGAGGTTTTTATTGAAACAAGTGCTGGCTCTGGCATTGGTTTTACCGATGAAGATTACGTTAATGTAGGCGCTAAAATCCTAGCAACTGCAGCTGAGGTTTTTGCCCAATCAGAAATGATTGTTAAGGTAAAAGAACCACAAGCAGTAGAACGTGCAATGTTAAGAGAAGACCAACTTCTATTTACCTACTTACATTTAGCGCCTGATTTACCACAAACAGAAGACCTTATTAAAAGTGGCTCTGTTTGTATAGCTTATGAAACGGTAACAGATGACCGTGGTGCACTCCCCTTACTTGCGCCAATGTCTGAAGTTGCTGGCCGTATGTCGATTCAAGCTGGCGCAATGGCACTTGAAAAGTCGATGGGCGGACGTGGTATGCTGCTTGGCGGTGTACCAGGTGTTGAACCTGCTAAAGTCGTTATTATCGGTGGCGGCATGGTGGGAACAAACGCTGCGCAAATGGCAGTAGGCCTAGGCGCTGATGTTGTTATTCTTGATCGTAGCATTGATGCATTACGTCGTCTAAATGCACAGTTTGATAATAAAGTTAAAGCAATCTATTCAACAGCTGATGCTATTGAAAAGCATGTTTTAGAAGCTGACCTTGTCATTGGTGGTGTACTTGTTCCAGGTGCTGCAGCGCCGAAGCTTGTCACTCGAGCGCATATTGCCGCAATGAAGCCAGGTTCTGCAATTGTAGATGTTGCAATCGACCAAGGTGGTTGTATTGAGACTTCACATGCAACAACACACCAAGACCCTACGTATATTGTTGATGATGTTGTTCATTATTGTGTCGCGAATATGCCTGGTGCTGTTGCTCGTACCTCGACTTTTGCACTTAACAATGCCACATTGCCATACATTATTAAGTTGGCTCAACTTGGTTACCGTGAAGCTTTGCTTCAAGACAAGCACCTATTAAATGGTCTTAATGTTATGCACGGTAAGATCACTTGTGCGGAAGTAGCTGAAGCGTTGAACCTTGAATATGTTAATCCAACTATCCTATTAAAATAATAGCTTAATTGATTACGATTAAAAAAAGGGAGCTTTAAGCTCCCTTTTTTTATTGTGTTTAATTAGTTACATCTCTGCAAAACTATACCCTTTACCTCTAACCGTATTGATTAAGGATTTAGGCAGCTGTATCGCTGCTAATTTTCTTCGCGTGTTACTGATATGCATATCTAAGTTTCTATCAAACTGGCCTAGTTCTTTTTGCAGTACTCTTAGCTGTAACTCTTGCTTTGCAATAACCCTACCCTTGCGTTCAAATAGGTATTTGAACAACTTAAATTCTGTTTGAGTAAAGGAAACTTCTTTTGAAGAAATAGACACGCTATAGCTACTATCATCAAACAACACATCGGTTGCTAAATCGTCGTTTATTTCAGATTCATTTCTGACTAATTCTATTCGACGTTGAATGGCTCTGATCCTTACGATTAACTCACGTTGACTGAAAGGTTTACTCAGAAAATCGTCTGCGCCTAGCTCAAATACACTAACGCGTTCACGTTCTGTATCCAGTGAAGAGATAACCATTACCGGGGTTTTATCATTGCGTAATTTTAACATCTCAATACCATTTAACTTTGGCATGTTAATATCAAGAATAATAAGATCAGGGTTAATATGCTGCAGTTTTTCAAGTGCCTCTTGGCCATCTGACGCAAGAGTAACAATAAAGTGTTCAGCCTCTAAATGGCTCTTTAATAGACTTTGTAGTACAAGATCATCATCAACGAGCAGTATGTTTTTCATTTCACGTAATCTAAATGCGAACGATTACCATTGAGATTACATTAAGAGCGTTAAATAAGCTAGTAGAGAATGATGGGATAGATCACATTTCTGTTAAATCAAAGGACTAAACAAACAAAAAACCAGCAATTATGTTAACTGCTGGTTTAATGATATTTGAATATGCTATTTATGCAGCATTAGCTCTCTAATATATTTGACTGGAGCACTACCATAACTTAAGAACTCTTCGTGGAATGCCTTAAGGTCAAAGTCATCACCTTTCAGTGCTTTATACTCTTCTCTAAAGTCATATATTTCACGATATCCTGAATAGTAGCTAGTCAGCTGCACCTGACTCAGCGTTGCTCTACGCCACTTCCCTTGCGCCTCGGCTTGTTGCTGGAAAGCTTCATTGATCATAAGATCAAGAGCCTCTGCTTCTGTCATTCCTTTAACCTGGATACCATAGTCGAGTATTGTGTTACAGATAACACGTAGGTTCCATTTGTAATACATTAACCACATTTCAGGCTCAAAATTACCATAGCCCTCTTCTAACATCATTCGCTCGGTATAAACCGCCCAACCTTCCACCATAGCGCCATTACCAAACAAACTCTTAATTAAGCTTGGCGATTCATTCGAGTAAACCAATTGTGTGTAGTGACCGGGGATCGCTTCATGGATATTTAACACCTGCAGAATCCAATGATTATATTCTCTTAGATAACTTTCTGCGGACTCATCATTCATGCCGTCCAATGGAGTGACGTTGTAATAGGTGTTACCCGACTTTTCATATGGTCCCGGAGCACTAATCGATGCTCCAGCATAACCACGCATATAAGCTGGGGTTTCACGTACGATGAGAGGTTTATTGGGATCAAGCGTGACTAAGTCCTTTTCATTAACGAAGGCAATTAGCTCTGGGATCTGCGCCCTAACTTCATCCACAAAGTCGTCACGCTTAACATGCTTAACCGATAACTTATCGATAAGCTGTTTTATGGCCACTTTATTGTCTTTCGGCATTGGCGTATCGAAATTGGTAGGCCATAGCTTTTCGGTGATCTTTGTCATCTCTGCTTGTACGCGATTCTTATCTTCTATCGCTTTTTCATACAAGGCCTTACCGCTCATCCCCGCTTGAATGTCGTAGGCAAATTTCTGTTCATACAGCGTTTCGCCAATTCTGAAACTACGTGCGCCCTCTTTGTCTAATTTGGCTTCAAGTGCCTTTAACCAGTCGATATGTTCGTTTATGGCTATGGTGGCTTTATTGAAGCGTGTTACAAACAGTACCTTTTGCTCATTAGTTAGCTCTGAAGCGATAACCTGATCTAGAAGGTCATTGTTAAAGACAGAAAAAGCACCTTCATTTTGCATAATCGCCAGCTGTGTATGCTCTAGCGTAGGGTGACTTATATTTTCTCGAGCTGCAGCGTAATAAGCTGGGACGTTTTCCATTCTCGACAGTACTGAAGCTAAACGTTGATCTAAAGGCGCGAAATTTTCATTGATGATCTGCGCAAAGCCGCCTGAGACATTGTAGTTAGTTGGATCCCACTGCCAAGACTTAAAGGTTTCTATGTCCCAACGCATCTGACCAATCAAGTTTTCAATTAAGCGATAATCCGTTAACAAACCGGGAGTTAGACTGTCTTTGTCAAAATGAGTCAACAATGCTGATTGCTTCGATACAAAATCTAAGCTAGCTTGGCGAGCCTGCTCATTGGGGACTTTAAGCACACCGTCATACTGATGAAAACCACTATACAAAGCCCAAGTTGGCGATTCGAGCCACAAATCATCGATAAAACTCTGACTAAACTGTTGAAATGCCAAATTTTGATCTGTCATTTCAATAGTGCTTTGCTCTATAGACGTTTGAGTTTGACAGGCTGTGAGCCCAGTCAGTGATAATGCGATGGCAAGCGTTAGCGCGGCTTTTTTCATGTGAAATCCCTTAGTTATCATTATTCGCAATCTATGTAGCGATAAATTTGCAGTCAGTTAAACATGTTCTTTGTTTTTTTACATTAATAAAGTCGAGTTGGAAAATCTTTGTTACATAGTATGCATAAAACAACGCGTATTATGCATACTACTAATAAAGGTGTTACTACTTTAAAGCTGCTGCTCTACCCACGCTAGCACCTCTTTAAAGCGGTAGCGTTCAAATTGTGCAAAGCCTTGCACTTGTCTCATTTTCAGTTTGGTAAACAAGGGCGTTGTTAAGCCGCATAAAAAGCGTGTTAACAACACCGCTGATGTATGCGATTTTAACTTTGAAACGGCTTCAGCGCAGATCTGCTGAAAATCATATTCAATCAAAGGTTTCAAGTACACGGGTTCGGGTAATACCGCGATGTGATTAAGGCAGACAGAACAATGACCACACGCTGTGATGGCATTTGGATCTGAGAAATACTGCGCGAGCTGCAAACTTAAGCAACGGTCACTACCAAAAAATGACACGAGAAAATTAATTCGCTCAATTTCACTGCTCTCCTTAATGCTAAATTGCTGATAAAGCCGCTCTGCTAGTCCATCAACGTTTAATTCTGCGGCATACACGTCATAAACCTGTGTTAACTGTTTACTTTGCAGTTCTATTAGCTGTTTTTGATCTAAGTAATCTAAAGCTTTTATTGCTCGACCACGACTATTAGGGTAAATGGTCTCAAGTTGATTAAGATCAGCACTGTGCCAAATTTTAGCTTTTACAGAGGTATCGACAATCGCTTTAACAAAATGCTGGCGCTCGGGATCAAAGCGACTCAACATCGCCTCTAAAGAGGTCTGCAACTTATATTTGTATTCGGCAAAATAGCTGTATTTAGGTTTAATAACGCCTTGCATCTCAAGATAAACTAACAAGGTTTTCAAACTCAGAGGTCGAATATTTGAGGATGTAGAAAGCTGATTGAGCATCAACTCCCAAATATTATTCTGTTGAGCCACTGACTTAATCTCATCAATAACACGGGTAATAGCGTTAAGCTCAGGTGTATCGCCAAATACAAAGTTTTCTAATACATTAAGATTATCTTTATTTGCCAGCACCATACATTCGGAATCTTTACCGTCTCGCCCAGCACGTCCAATTTCTTGCGCGTAGTTTTCTATCGATTTAGGCAGATCATAATGCACCACAAAACGTATATCGCTTTTATCTATACCCATTCCAAAAGCAATAGTGGCAACAATGATGGGGACTTCACCTGACATAAAGCGAGTCTGAATTGACTTGCGTTCATCACTGTCCATTCCAGCATGATAAGCCAATACGTTATAGCCGTTGGCTTGTAAATACTTGGCGACTATTTCAGCACTTTTTTGCAAGGTCACATAAACAATTCCACTCGTGCGTTGTCGTTCATTTAACCAATTAACTAAAAATCGGGATTTATCGGCTTCTTTTATCCCAACAGCATTGAGATGTAAGTTAGATCTATAAAAGCCGGTTAATGTAATGTTTTCAGGCGCTATTGCAAATTTACTGCCCATATCGGCAATCACTTTTGAAGTTGCTGTCGCGGTTAACAGCAGCACTTGCGGAATATTCAACATCCGTTGATAACTTGGTAGTTTTAAGTAATCGGGCCGAAAGTTATGACCCCACTCCGAGATACAATGGGCTTCATCTATCACCAGTAAAGAGATTGCAATACCACTGATAAAACGCCTGAATCTTTCGTTATTCAAACGCTCAACTGAGATCATCAGCACTTTTATACTGCCATCAGTCACACCGTCTAATACTGCCGCGGCCTGCTCAGGGGTTTGAGTGGAATCAATAGATGCAGCAGAAATACCTCGAGCGTCTAAATAAGCTAACTGATCTTGCATCAGCGCCAATAACGGCGATACAACTAATGTAAGGTTTGGCAATGTAACTGCAGGTAATTGATAGCATAGCGACTTGCCTGACCCTGTTGGGAAAATGGCAGCTGCGCTTTGACCATTTAATATCTTGCTAACGACTTCTTGCTGGCCGGTTCTAAAAGCACTAAAACCGAAATACTGTTTAAGTAACGCGTGCGCGTCATCCATACTTTGTCCTATCGGTGACTCTTCACGAGTAGTTGACTTACTAAGGGATTTTTTTGATTAATCTAAAATATGCTTTAAGCGGATGATGATCTGAACTATCTGTGACAATTGATTCAGTTTTTACCAATTGCAGATCTCGATAAAATATATGGTCAAGCGATTGACCAAAAATGGTCGTTCGCGAGTCATCATTAGGCACAGCTTCCGTTAATGCTGCATTTCTCGCCATTGTTGCTATGTATTCTCCACGCTCGCTACTCCAGGTGTTGAGATCACCCGCCAAAATAACAGGGCCTTTGTGTTCGCTTATCGCCGCAGCAACGACGTTGAGTTGAGCACGGTACTCTTCAAGTCCTAACGTAAAATTGATACTGTGTATATTAGCGACCAACAACTGGCTGTTATCTGACAACAGATAATAGGATACCAATAAAGATTTCGGATATTGGATTAATGGTTCTGAGTATCTAAAGGCGCAGGTACTTAAGGGATAGTCTTGCGACAAATTCATCACCCCCACAGGCTCACCACCGAATATAAATGCCTTTGCCAACACCCAACCCTGTTTTTGCTCGTTAATTAGTGCCTTTAGATCATCTGTTAGCGTTGCCTCTTGCAGCAATAGCAAGTCAGTCCGGTCTGCCAGCTGTTTTAGTACATTTTGCCAGCCCTCATTCTGCTGCTTATAGATATTCCAGATTGCAATATCTAGATAGCCATGTCTATCAAGCGGTACATTCGGGCTATGTGTGACACATTGCACTGCATTAACACCATCAGTGTCATTTGCTAACAATGTATCTTTAAGCGGAATTACTGTACTTTGGTAAATATAGAGGCCAATCAATGTCACTAACAACAGTGAAAATAAAATGAGCTTACGAAGAATTCTAAACATGGTGAGTTATTCTGCTTCTTACTTAGATTTACGGTAATGTTTTCATTATAATAGCTTTTACTCATGTGTGGCATAAACATTAGTCGCTTAACTCACTAGCGCACCTTTAATGACTGTTCCAGTGCTCTTCTCGATCTCCTAAGGCTTATATTATCAAAGAAAACATGTACCACTTTTATCAACTACTCACCCTCGCTGGCGTATTTATTTACTGGTTAGTGATTGCTGGTATCAGCGTGCGAGTCGTTGTTAAAAGGCGGGCAATTGGCGTCTCATTGGCGTGGTTGATGATAATCTATATCGTGCCGTTAGGGGGAGCATTTGCCTACCTCTTGTTTGGCGAGCTCAACTTAGGGAAAAAACGTGCAGAACGCGCACAGCAGATGTACTCGCCCTATGAGCAATGGTTTTCAAATCTCTATAACGTCCGCCAATATAAGCCTCATGTCTCCAGCCTTTACGGGCAATCAATTAGTGCCATATGCGAAAAACAGATTGGTATTCCTGCACTTGCCGATAATCAATTAACACTGCTGAACCAAACCCATGAGATCCTTGAAATGTTAATCAAGGATATTGACCAAGCGACTGAATCAATCCACCTTGAGTTCTACATCTGGCAACCTGGTGGTAAAGCCGATGATGTCGCGCAAGCTCTAGTGGGATCGGCTAATCGCGGCGTTTGCGTAAAGTTGCTGCTCGATGCCGCTGGCAGCCGGAGCTTTTTTAAAAGTCATTGGCCTACTACATTTAAAAAAGCAGGGATCAGCGTTGTCAATGCACTCGAAGTCTCACCATTGAGGATGTTCTTTAGACGGCTCGATTTAAGATTACATCGGAAAATTGTGGTCTTAGATAATCAGATTGCTTATACAGGCTCCATGAACCTTGTTGATCCAAAGTATTTCAATCAAGAGGCAGGCGTTGGAGAAT
This sequence comes from Shewanella sp. GutCb, assembly GCF_002836135.1. Lineage (NCBI taxonomy): Bacteria > Pseudomonadati > Pseudomonadota > Gammaproteobacteria > Alteromonadales > Shewanellaceae > Shewanella > Shewanella sp. GutCb. The sequence continues at coordinate 42,753 of NZ_PJBL01000026.1, forward strand.
GGATTGACGTGATGGTCAGGATCACGGGCACTACGGTGCCTGTACTAAACAGCATCCATGCGTGGGACTGGGAAGTTGAAACCAATGAGCGCGTGTTACCCGAACTGCCGAAATGTTTACCACATGATGACAATGACATCACAGATTTAGTGCAGGTTATTCCGTCAGGGCCAGGAATGCGAGATGAGATTATTCATCAGGTCTTACTGCAAAGCATCTATCAAGCGCAAAAAAGTATTGTTATTACCACTCCCTATTTTGTACCCAGTGAAAATTTGCAACTGGCACTCATTATTGCTGCTCAGCGCGATGTGCAAGTTGATATCATCGTACCGGATAAAAATGACTCGCTGATGGTTGAATGGGCTAGCCGAGCCTTTTTCTCGGAACTCCTCGATGCTGGTGTGAATATTCATCGTTTTAAAGGCGGCTTATTACACACCAAGTCAGTTGTCATCGACGGAAATCATTGCCTAATAGGCACGGTAAATCTTGATATGCGAAGCTTATGGCTCAACTTTGAGGTTACCTTAGCGGTAGACAACCTTCCGTTTACGCAGGAGCTTGAACGGGTCCAACAAAGTTATTTAGCTGACTCTGTAATGGTATCTCCTGAGCTATGGGCAAAACGCTCTTTAGCCAACCGTATCACTGAACGTATTTTTTACCTGTTTAGCCCTTTGCTGTAGGTAGATTGCAAGCAACAGCAACCTCTAACACTTATTTCTTTATATTGGTTTTATAAGCACATGAACAAACTTTTTATTATTGGATTACCCAGAACAGGTACAACGAGTATCAGCGTTGCCTTACTAGACTATGGATTCAATGTCGCTCACACCGCCTACACAAAAAGGGCATTTGAATTAGCCGATGTAATTTCTGACTCTCCATGCTTTTGTGATTACGCACAACTTGATAAGCTTTTCCCAGGTTCCAAATTTGTCTATTTAGAAAGAGACTTAACGCTTTGGGTGCCTTCTATGCAGATGCTCATTAATAAAATGTTGGCTAACTTAGACCTTAAAAGCGGTATATTCAACCCCGTATTAAAACGTACTTTCAATGCTGTTTTTGAATTTTCATCTACACGAGTCCCAGACAATAAAGAGCACCTGGCAAAGTGTTATCAGCAACATAAACAGGGAGTACTCGCATATTTTGAAAACAGAGATGATCTTATCTGTCTCGACGTTAGCAAACCAAGTAGCTTAAGCGAGTTACTGACATTTATAGGGATAAGTACAGAGGAAAACTTGGACTTCCCTCATCTAAATGTAGGCAGAAAAGTCGCTTGCTGGAAAGAGCATAAGCACCCCAATAAAGTTAATTCAAATGCCGCAGGCCTAGAGCAGCGTAAGTTCTTTGATTACTCGCACTAAATATTTGGGCGGTAACAAGCAAAAATAACACAGCAAAAAGCCCGTTATCTTTCGATAACGGGCTTTTCTATATATGGCGGTGAGCGAGAGATTCGAACTCTCGTTAGGGATAAACCTAAACACACTTTCCAGGCGTGCGCCTTCAGCCACTCAGCCAGCTCACCAATTGATTCTTTTTATGTGGTTAATCATCACAATAGTCAACAACATAGCTTACGCTGCTAACGGAGCGACACTTTACGCAAAAGGGGCAATTGCGTCAAGCGTATTTGTGGCCAGCAGCAGCGTTTGCATATTTGCTAGCCAAATTAGCGCTATTAGCCGTAATTTTAACCCACTATCAGTCAACTCAGTTTAAATTTACTGACTTCTATAGCAACATTGCTTGACCCTTTAACCAGCTCGTTGGTGAGAGATTGGAGTTCATTAGCGATAGTGTGAGTATTGCTATAGAGCTCACTAATTTTTAACGCATTTTGATTCACCTCTTCCGCCACTGCACTTTGCTCATGCGTCGATGCCGCGATCTGTTCATTCATGCTGTCTATTACCCCGACATGATTGACTATCTTTTTAAGCTCTACGCTGACCTTTTCTGCCTCTTCAACACTTTGACTTGCTTGCTTTGTACCGCGTTCCATTGAAAGCACTGCGATACTAGCCCCGGAGCTTAGTCGCTCTGTCATGGCTTTTATATCTCCTGTTGCACTTTGTGCTCGCTGCGCAAGGTTACGTACTTCATCAGCTACAACAGCAAAACCACGGCCCATTTCCCCAGCTCTTGCGGCTTCGATAGCGGCATTGAGTGCCAGCAAGTTAGTTTGCTCTGCAATACCGCTTATAACATCAGACACAGCTACAATGCCTTGTATATCAAGTTCAAGTGCTTGCAACGCTGCTGCAGACTCATTAATGTCGCTGGCAAGTAAAGTAATAGCAGCGCTTGAACGCCCGACCTCTTCATTACCGTCTTGCGCCTCAATGTTAGCTTCCGCTGATGCTTCAGAGGCATTTTCAGCATTAATGGCTATCTCTGCGACGGTAGCACTCATTTCGGTCATGGCTGACGCGACCTGCTCCACTTCACGGTGGCCCAGCTCAACATCGCTTTTTAGCTGTGTAGAGTGTTGTTCCAATTTTTCTACTGCTTGAAATAAAACTGTTGAATTAGTGGTAACGTGAGCAATGACATTTTCAAAATCTGTCATCATGCCGTTAAATGCCTTGGCTAATTGGCCAAATTCATCATCGCTGTTCTGAACAATTCTGACACTGAGATCGAAATCTTCTCGCGCCAGCGTCACTGAACGCTGCAGGTTAGAAACACTTTCATGGATAAAACGCATGACAGAAATAGAAACCAGCAACACCATACTTGCTGCCAATAACAATATCGCTAATGTTACATAAAGGTATTTAGTCGCAATGGCTAACCTTGCTTCAGTGACGGTGATTAATTCATTTGATAACTGGTGCTCAAATTGGCTTAACAGCTCAATCCGGTTAGTTGCAGTTTGAAACCAGAGCTCCGGCAGCTGTTGTTCTAATTTTGCAGCATTTTGCACAAAACCAATAGCTCGATACGCTTCAACCTCTTTAAAGGCTTGATTGTTCTTTAACTGCTGAAAAGCAGAATATGTTTGCGGGTCAGTTAACGCCAAGAATCTTTCTTGATACGCGCCCTGCTCCGATACAAGTGTCACGAAACGACGATAAGCACCGGCTTTAAAAGTGTCATTACCAAAGGTTGAACTCAGTACCGCGCGTTCAATGCCTGCCCGCTCTTTCATTTGCAAATATGCAGCAAATGCAGCGGCCTTAATGGCAATTTGTTGGTTAGCACCTTTCTTCGCTGTTAAGTCCACGATGCTCAGTAGCTCTTTATTTAAAGCAGTATAGAATGCCACCTCATCCGCAACATTAATCGATAGACCTTTTACCTTTTTTCGAATCTCTGGGATCTCACTGATTAAATTTTTAGTATTGCGGATCTCGGTTGTAAAAGCCGAAGGCAATGGATGATCACTCAGAAATGACTGGAAAGTGTGAATAAGCTTATCGGTATCTCTTTGCTGTAGCGGTAACTTACTTTGAAACGCCGAGCCGTTAGAGCCAATGAAGCCGGCGCTCATGCCGCGCTCTTTTTGTATTTCGTGGACCAAGCTACTATTAGCAACAGCAAGTTGACTCAAAATAAGTACTTGGTCGAGTTCTTTGGTTAACTTGTACTGATCATTCGCATACAGCCCGCCAAATAGGATAGAGGCGAGTAAAGAAGGCGCGATAACAATCACAAATTTTTGTTTTAATGTAAGGTTGCCGATCCAATTCCATTTCATTCGTAAGCCTTATTAATAATTAAATCAATTTATGGCTTAGGATAAACGAAACTAGTTCAAGGTAAACAGTCGTTTACACAAAATGTTATAAAAAAAGCCTGCGATTGCAGACTTTTTCGGCATTGCGGATAAAAACGTGATCCAAATCAATTATTCGAGCATTTATGAGATGGTTATCAACGTTTTATTAAGCATTACCTTTCACTGTCATATTCAAGGTTTTAGCAAAATCTAACATTCTATTGAGAGGTTTTAGTGCATCGAGTCTCAAAGTCTCATCAACGAAAATCTCATGCTGCAGCCCTGCACTCTCAAGTGCGTTTTCAATGGCCTTTAAACCATTCATTGCCATCCAAGGACAATGGGCACAACTTTTACACGTACCTCCATTACCACCGGTAGGGGCTTCCACTAATATTTTATTCGGTGCAGCTTGCTGCATCTTATAAAAAATACCTCTGTCAGTGGCAACAATAAACATATCGTTATCCATTGTATGAGCTGCTTTAATCAGTTGGCTTGTTGAGCCTACGACATCAGCAAGTTCAACCACACTAGCAGGCGATTCAGGGTGAACCAATACTGCAGCATTTGGATGTAGTTTCTTTAATTCTATTAACGCGTTTGCTTTAAACTCATCGTGAACAATGCACTCGCCTTGCCACATCAGCATCTCGGCTCCAGTCTCTTTAGCAATGTAACTGCCTAGATGACGATCCGGTCCCCAAATGATTTTCTTATCTTGACTGTCTAAATGTTCGACAATTTCTAATGCAATGCTTGAAGTGACAACCCAATCAGCACGCGCTTTGACCGCTGCAGATGTATTGGCATAAACAACGACGGTATGGTCTGGGTGTGCATCGCAAAATTCACTGAATGTTTCAATCGGACAACCGATATCAAGTGAACATGTAGCTTCCAACGTAGGCATTAGTACCGTTTTTTCGGGACTAAGGATTTTAGAGGTTTCCCCCATAAACTTTACCCCAGCAACAATCAGTGTTTTTGCCGGGTGATCACGACCAAATCGTGCCATCTCTAGTGAGTCTGAAACACATCCGCCGGTTTCTTCGGCCAATGCTTGAATTTCTGGGTCAGTATAATAGTGAGCAACAAGAACGGCGTTACGCTCTTTAAGTAGCTGTTTAATGCGCTCTTTAGATTGTTCCTTTTCTATGTCAGATAAAGGTACAGGCTTCGCGGGGAATGGATACTCAATACTTTTGATACTGGGGGTGAACGCGCTCATACTACAACCAAAGGACAGTAACTGATTCGCGGAATTATACGGAATTTTTTACCCATTTAAAACTCTTTACCGTAAAGGGAATAAAAAAAGGTGCTTTATTAAGCACCTTTTTATCTATTGAGCTATCAACGAAATGTTTACTGCATTGCGAGTAACATCTCTTGTGGTTGCTCAAGATAGAGTTTCCACAGGTTACAAAAACGTGCAATCGTACCACCGTCGATGACTCTGTGATCACCAGACCAGCTCACCTGCATTATCTTACGCGCCTCGACTTCGCCCGCAGCATTGAATCTTGGTAATACTTGTAATTTACCCAGTGCCACAATCGCCACTTCAGGTTTATTGATGATAGGCGTTGCAACAGTCCCGCCCAATGCACCAATATTTGAGATAGTGATACTGCCACCTTTAAGATCGGCGGGAGACACTCGACCACTGCGTGAAGCCGTCGTTAAACGGGTGATGTCAGCAGCAATTTCCAAAATAGTCTTATCTTGCACATCTTTAACATTTGGAACCAGCAAACCCACTTTAGAATCAACCGCCATCCCTATGTTATGGCTCGATAACAATGTTTGCTCGGTGCAATCGGCATTGACGCGGCTGTTCATATCAGGGAACTGCGCCAGTGCTAAAGACATCGACTTCATGAAGAAAGGCATCATGGTGAGCTTAAGCTCATCAGTGGAATATTTCTTCTTCATGCTTTCGCGCAGTGCAACTAATGCGGTGAGGTCGAATTCTTCACAATAGGTAAAGTGAGGAATGGTCGACACGGATTCTGTCATCATTCTCGCCATCACCGCACGAACACCTTTAATAGGTTCGATGCGATCACCAGCAGCCACACTTTGACTTACATTAGGGCTGGCAGTAGTCGACGTTGTCACCGTGTTTACTTGGTTGCTTGGCGACACTATAGGAGATTGATGGCGCTCAATATCTTCCTTAAACACACGGCCATTTTTACCCGTGCCCTTCACTTTGGAGATATCAATGTCTAATGTGCGAGCCATACGGCGTACCGCTGGGCTAGCTAATGCTTTACCTTGTGGGGCAGGTTCGACACTTTCGGCCACTACAGTGTTAGTTGCTTGCTCTACTGCGGTATTGACAGCTGTTGCTACCGTTGGCGTTTCAGAGGCAACTTCAATAGCAAATAACGGGGCATGTACCCGAGCCAGTTGCCCTTTTCGGTAATGTAACTTTGTTATTTTACCGTTTTTCATCGCCGGAATTTGAACCAAGGCTTTGTCTGTCATTACATCAGCAATGGGTTGATCTTCAACCACGATATCGCCTTCACTAACCAGCCATTCAACCAGTTCACACTCAACAATACCTTCACCAATATCTGGCAGCAAAAATTCTTCAATAGTCACATTCGCTGTACCGATGTCACTTTGACTCTCTGTATTGCTGACAGCTTCAATGTTGGTCGCTGCAAGTGGCGCAGCTTGAGATCCGCCTTCCTCTGCAATATCAACAGCATATAAAGGCGCATGTACTTTGGCAATTTCGCCTTTGGCATAATACAATTTAGCAATAGTGCCAGCGTACGGTGCGGGAATTTGCACTAATGCTTTGTCCGTCATCACATCGGCTATTGGCTGATCTTCAGTGACAACATCGCCCTCTTGCACTAACCATTCAACTAGCTCGCATTCAACAACGCCTTCACCGATATCCGGCAGGATAAACTCTTTAATCATGGCGGGCTCCTAAAATTTGACTGACGCTTTAATGGCTTCAAATGTTTTCAATGCATCAGGCATATATTCTTTTTCATGGATTAATGGATAAGGTGTATCCAAACCACAAACACGCGTAATCGGTGATTCTAGGTATAAGAAGCACTCTTCTTGTATCGTTGCTGCTATTTCACCGGCAAAACCACCCGTTAATGGCGCTTCGTGGTTGATCAGTAATCTGCCAGTTTTCTTTACTGATGCAGCAACAGTATCGACATCCCAAGGAGATAAGGTCCGCAGATCGATAACTTCACATGAAATGCCTTTCTTTGCTGCCATGTCGGCAGCATTTTCAAGAATTTCCATCTGAGCGCCCCAGCCTAACAATGTAATGTCAGTCCCTTGGCGGATCACTTCAGCTTTACCCAACTCAATAACAAAGTCACCATCTCTCACTTCGCCTACTGATGCACGGTAAAGACGTTTTGGCTCAAAGAAGATGACCGGATTTTTGTCTCGGATTGACGCAATCAACAAGCCTTTAGCTTGTTCTGGATTACGCGGGATAACCACTTTAAGACCCGGTGTTTGAGTAAAATAGGCTTCGGGTGACTGTGAGTGATAGTGACCCCCCGCAATACCGCCGCCATAAGGCGTTCTAAACGTTAGACCGCCCACGTCAAACTCATTACCACTGCGGTAACGGAATTTAGCGCTTTCGTTGACGATCTGATCTATCGCTGGAAAGATATAATCGGCGAATTGGATTTCAGCTACGGCCGTCATGCCATTAGAGGCGAGTCCATTGGCAAAGCCAGCGATACCTTGCTCTGTTAGCGGTGTATTAAAACAGCGGTCACGGCCAAATTTTTCTTGCAGGCCCGAAGTCGCTCGAAAAACGCCGCCAAAATGACCAACGTCTTCACCAAATACCATCATTTTTTGATCAGCTTCCATTTCCGAGCTCAGGGCTTCGTTAATGGCTTGCAACATATTCATCTCTGCCACAGCTTATATTCTCCCTGCGCTTTTTGGATAGGCTTCTGGATACTTCTTGATATGTGTCTTTAACTCGGCCAATTGTTTTTCTAATATTGGCGTTGGCTTGTCATACACATCTTGGATAAGGTCATCCAAATGCGGTAACGGGATCTTCTCTGCAACTTTAAGTTCAGCTAGCACTTCTTCACGATATTTAACATAAAGATCGGCATCTTGTTTTTCGTTGAGCCAGCCTTTGTTAATCATCCATAACTTAAATCGTTTCACTGGATCATGTTGCTGCCATTTGGCTTCTTCATCTTTTGAGCGATAACCTGATGGGTCATCTGATGACGAGTGAGCACCGAGACGATATGTCATCGCTTCTATTAACACTGGAGCATTATTGTCTAGTGCGTAAGCGCGAGCTTGCTGCGTCGCGGCTAATACTGCCAACATGTCATTACCATCGACACGGATAGTATGCATGCCATACCCAGGTCCTCGGCTGGCAATACCATTACCTGCAAACTGTTCTTCCGTTGGCGTCGAAATAGCATAACCATTATTACGGCAGAAGAAGATCACTGGCGAACTAAGCACTGCGGCCATGTTGAGGCCAGCATGAAAGTCACCTTCTGATGCAGCGCCTTCTCCGAAGTAACAAATAGCAATGTTACGCTTCTTTTGCATTTTCAAGCTATAAGCAACGCCTGTAGCTTGTGGAATTTGGGTCGCCAGTGGCGATGATATGGTCTGGTAGTTTAATGCTTGGCTACCATAATGGATTGGCATCTGACGGCCTTTACCTAAATCTTTCTCGTTGCTGAACATTTGGTTCATAAATTGTTCAGTGGTAAATCCACGGTAGCGTAAAGCAGCATGTTCACGGTACTGGGCTAAAATAACATCGCCGTCATCGAGTGCAGCGGTACTACCGATGATAGAAGCCTCTTCACCGGTGCAAGTCATGTAAAAACTGATACGCCCTTGACGCTGTGCTCCCAGCATACGCTCGTCTAATACTCGGGTGAACACACATGTATCGTGGACTTTTTTAGCCAAGGCTTCGTCTATAACGGGTAATACCGCGCCTTCATAGGCTGTGCCATCGGCTTGTAATACTTTAAGGATGGGGATCGCGATGGAGTTTTTATCTAAAAAACTTACGCGATGGACTGTCTCAGCATTTGTTGTTGCGTTGCTCATAATGTGCTCTTGTTATTTATGATGCTTCCAAATGACGAAAGAAGCATCTATCTATTCTAATACGCGGGAAGAACATTACGTTAACGTAAACTAACTCTCAATACTTCCCATCACTCAAAAGACAACTAAGCGCCTCTGTGCATGTATATATTGGTTTACATGCACAGTTATTCAGTATGAATTTAGTCCAAATTACTATCATCTGCCGTCTTTAACATCAATACGGTCCGTTGGCCGACCGGCACTTTTGCATTCGGAAAAACAATCGATTCAAACTCATGTTCTATTTTAACCGCCTGACCACCTTCTTTGGCTAAGGTGTAACCTCTTGGAAATGCTGTAAAGTTTTCAACATCGTTAGTGAAGTTAAATTCAAAATCGTCAAAGTGTTTATTAACAGAACGACACACTTGATAAAGGTTTAACCGCTTAAGATCGAATGCTGGCAGTTGTAAATCTCGTCCCGTCATCAATAGTGTCAACATCTCCTTCATGGCGATAAATCGAGTCATGTCATTTTGCCCCATCGGGAATACTTTGCCTAATTCAATGGTAAAGGCATCGGCTCGATAGTTCTCAGACGAAAAGTAACTGAAGGTTGTAGTCGGTTCATGATGGAATAAAATGGTGTTAATACCGCAAGACTCGAGGAACATAATCTGTTCTCGACTGTACTTACGGCCAGGACGGTAGGGATAGATGGCAAACTTTTCGTGTTTTGACCCACGAATAGCTGTATGTAGATCGTAATGAATACGTTGTCTTTGACCTGATTGAGAGGCGTAGAATCTATCAACATATTGTTCTAGTTTGTGCGCTCTGACCCGCTCTGGATTACAAAGGCCATCGCCACGTGAATGCGCCCCATTAAACAGACGGTTTAGATTTTCATCGATAAAGCGTGTGCCATTGTGGATTGCTGCAGGATTACCGATTAAAAACATCACCCGCTGTTTCAGCTTTATTTCTTCAGCCAGAATTTGCGTAATGAGTCCATTACAAAGCTCAATGGGCGCCGTTTCATTGCCGTGAACTGCACAGGACAACACAATATCCTTACTGTGTTTAGTTTGTATCGGTTCAAACACAATAACGCCAGTATCCCAAACTTGTACGTGAGTGTGCTCACCTAAGTCAAATTCAAAACTCTCTGGAAGATATTGTGGATGCGCTAAGGTTAACGCGAGAAAATCCTTGGACTGCTTCAATTCGTGAAACACAAACAACTCCTTATTTAATACTTGTCAGTTCGCTCAGTGATAGCTCGTATGCCTTACCAAACCTATCCCCTTTGCTGATATTGCATGGAATATTAGCATGAATCAGAGACTAATAAGGCAACGAATTTACAGGCTTAGTGCAACAAGTAATCAGCTGGATAAAATTATGCTTGCATTGGTTGAAAAGATAAAACACAATGAGGACATCTAGCCATCCAAACGGCCAATACAATATTAAGGAGTCATCATGGCTTATGCTACATTCGGTGCGGGTTGTTTTTGGGGCGTTGAGTATTTTTTCAAGCAAGTTGACGGCGTAACCGACTGTACGTGTGGCTACATGGGTGGCAATGACCTGTATTCCTCTTATAGTGACGTTAAAGCAGGTAATACCGGTCATGCTGAAGTTGTCCAGATTGAGTTTGACCCTAGCAAAGTGGGTTATGAAACATTGTTAGATATATTTTGGCAAAATCATAATCCGACCACGCTAAATCAACAGGGCGAAGACAAAGGCAACCAGTATAGAAGCTGCGTATTTTTCCATAATACCCAGCAAAGAAGCCAAGCAGAAAAGGCAAAGCTTGCACTGATAAAAAGTAGCAAGTGGGGAGATAAACAAATAGTGACTGAAATTGTCCCTACGCAACAGTTCCATGAAGCTGAAACTTACCATCAAGATTACTTAGCTAAGAACGACCTACCCAGTTGTCACATTAGCTTCTAGATGCAAGTTATACCCATAACATTGGGTATCGGTCATTCATTAGGAATTAAAAGGGAAGTGGCAAGTTTAACACTAATGCTTCTTCTATAACCTCAGTCGCAGAAACCAGAGTATTGAAGCCGCAGATATAAAAAAGACGCCATAACAGCGCCCTCTTTATTATTACCCGTATACATTTAGCTCGCTAATGCTTGCTCAACAATAATGGCAGCATCTTTAAGCAATTGTTGTAAATGCTCTTGGCTGACAAAACTCTCACCGTAAAGCTTAAATAATGCTTCAGTACCCGATGGACGAGCCGCAAACCAGCCATTGTCGGTGACCACTTTAATGCCCCCTATCGAGGCCCCATTACCTGGAGCATGTGTCAGCTTTTGGGTAATAGTATCGTTAGCTAGCGTTGTCGCTGAGATTGAAGCGACAGTAATTTTGGCGAATCTAGCTTTGTTATCCAAGCTAATGGGGCTATCAATGCGTTGGTAAAAGCTCTGGCCAAACTCGCGTTCTAATTCGAGATAACGTTGCTGCGGTGTTTTGCCCGTAACAGCTAATATCTCAGCCGCCAATAAACACAAGATAAAGCCATCTTTGTCGGTACACCAAGTGCTGCCATCTAGTCGTAAAAATGCAGCTCCAGCGCTTTCTTCCCCACCAAAGGCAAACGAACTGTTGGCAAGACCTTCAACAAACCATTTAAAGCCGACGGGAACTTCAGACATCTGTTTATCATGCATGGCACAGACTTTATCAATCATAGCGCTTGAGACTAATGTTTTACCAATCACCATCTTGTCAGTCCAATTAGGACGATGAGTCACAAGGTAATCAATTGCCACTGCAAGAAAATGATTCGGGTTCATCAAACCGCTGCCAGGACATACAATGCCGTGTCGATCAAAGTCGGGATCATTACCAAAACAAAGATCATATTGGTCTTTATGTTGAAGTAAACCGGCCATCGCAAATGGAGATGAACAGTCCATTCTGATCTTGCCATCTTTATCCAATGGCATGAAACTAAAGCTTGGATCGACCTTGTTGTTTACAATCGTAATGTCTAAGCCATATTTATCTGCTATTGGCTGCCAGTAATGGATCCCTGAACCGCCAAGAGGATCTATGCCTAAATGCAGTTTAGCATCCGCAATCGCCGACATATTGATGACATTGGCAAGATCGTTTACATACGGCGTAATGAAGTCTTCAGCACTGACATACTCCGTTAGCAACGCTTGGGCATAATCAATCCGCTTAACGCCAACTAAGTCATTCGCTAAATACTGATTTGATCTATTTTGGATCCAATCGGTGATCTCGCCTTCTGCTGGACCACCATGCGGTGGATTGTATTTTATTCCACCGTCTTGAGGTGGATTATGTGAAGGCGTGACGATAAGACCATCGACCAGATGAGCAACACTATTATCTTGCTGGCTATTGGCGCAAACAATAGCGTGCGATACCACCGGCGTAGGCGTGAAACCGTCATTTTCGTGAATAGCGACAGTCACTTTATTTGCGACTAAAACTTCAATAACAGAAATGGCAGCAGGTTGTGATAGCGCATGCGTATCAATACCCAATATAAGCTTGCCCGTGATCCCCGCCTCGATACGGTAATCAACCACTGCTTGAGAAATCGCTAATAGATGGGCTTCATTAAAACTACGCTTAATGGCACTGCCACGATGGCCTGAAGTGCCAAAAGTAACCTGTTGCGTCACCTCTTTGGCACTAGGGCTTAACCGATAATACAAACTTATCAGTTTAGATATATTGACCAAATCCTTTTGTTCAGCAATCTGTCCCGCTCTTTCATGTATGGCCAAAAACTAGCTCCTTTAGTTAACGTAGATGTCTATTATACTTTATCGATGATAGCGACAACTTGCGCATCATCTGTTCCAAACTGTGTCAGCACTTCAGACAAAATAGTGCGTTTCTTAGCCGTGTTATTATTGGTTGTCACCCAAAAGCCACTGTTGCCAATCTCTTTCGGATTAGCTGACTTGCTGGCTTTTAATAACGCGTCCTTTGACGTTGCAAAGTACAACCTGTCACGCCCTTGGATCAACAGAACTTGTTCAAACTGGCTTTTTGATGTCTGATACACAGTGTCCAAAATAAACAAGAACCGTCCAACAGCGCCTTTTTGCGCCGCTAATAGCTCTGCATCGATTAAACCAATAAAGTCACCAATAAGGTTACTTTCAACTATGATGGGTTTATTGATGACTTCTACAACCTTGTCGTCACGTTCTAAACTTGGGTGGCTAATCGTTTCAGGTTGAGGTTGAGCTGGAGTCACTGCATCAACACGCAGCCCTAATATTCGTCGTAAAATATCAGAAGCGCTTTCACCAATATGTTCAGTTTTGCTGGCAATGTGGCGGTAAAGCTCTTCATCAACCTCGATATATTTCATAACGGTTATCTTCCTTACGTAGAAAACTGGGATCGGTGTTATTTGTACTGATCATGAGCGCATTACGGCCCCAAATTATCCCCTCAGTGTAACGAGGTTTAGAGCCTTGATAAAGCACCAATAATTGAAAACTGCGATCCAAATAAGAAAGAGCGGCTTGTTAGCCGACTAAGCGGTTAATAATGCGTCAAAGAGGTGACAATTTTATGACCTGACTTGGATTCTAAATAGGATACAGGCACAATCTTGCACAATTCGATCTTTTAGGCGGGCATAAAATGCACTATACGACCAATGGCAGCGGACCTGCTGTTATTCTCATTCATGGGCTATTTGGCGATCTTGATAATCTAAAAGCACTCGGGAAAACGTTAGAAGATAGCTTTACCGTCGTTCGAGTCGATGTCGTCAACCATGGCAATAGTGAACATGTCTCCTCAATGACCTATCAAACGTTAGCTGACGATGTGAAACAGCTACTCAGCACGCTCAACATAAACGAAGCAATATTAGTCGGACACTCTATGGGCGGTAAAATAGCGATGGCAACTGCCCTTCTCTATCCAGAATGTGTGACCAAGCTTGTTGTGGCTGATATTGCCCCCGTTGCCTACAACAGTCGTCATGATAAGGTTTTTAATGCACTTGAAACCATGCCATTAACCGAGATCAACGATAGGCGTGATGCACTAACCCATATGCGTAGCCTTGATATCGATGAAGGCACTGCGCAGTTTTTACTTAAGTCACTTAAACGCAGTGACCATGGCTTTGAATGGAAGATGAATTTAGCAGGGTTAAAACAAAGCTATAACGACATCATTGGCTGGCCAACGTTCACAACTCAGTATACCGGTCCATGCCTATTAATACGCGGCGGCGACTCAGACTACGTCACATCCGCTCATAGAAGCGCTATAATTGAGCAATTCCCTACCATAAAAGCAAAAACAATTGAGGGTACGGGGCATTGGCTACATGCTCAAAAAACTAGCATTTTTAACCGTATAGTAAAAGATTTCCTCGTGAGTAATTGATAAAAATTTACTGCCAATAAGATGTAAATCGTCTAGCCGCTTTACCACTTATATGGTATATTCCCGCCACTTTTTTTTGGCCAGAAGGAATGGTAGATGTTAATGCAACATATGGAGCAAATTGAGGCGTTAGGCCTAAACTTGTTTTTTGCAGCCATTTTCTTCTTTATTGGTATGGCCATTCACGATGTACTTAAACAGGGTAAAGTGCCTCTGTTTGGTCGACGTATCGTTTGGTTAGTTTTATTTCTCGGCTGTGCCGGGTTTATCGCAAAAGGGATTATACAGATGACCTGGGAAGGTTCAGGCATCGGTTAAATTGGACTCAATGGCAAAAGAAACATCAGACAGAACCACCATTGATCTGTTCGCAACAGAACAACGACGTGGTCGTCCTCGTAGCAATCCATTGCCGCGGGACCAGCAGCTAAAAATTAATAAAAGAAACCAAATCCAACGTGACCGAGCTAACGGTTTAAAGCGAATAGAGCTAAAGGTGTCACAAGATTTGTATGACGCCTTGAATGAACAGGCAATGGCCAGTAATATTAGCCGCAGTCAGTTAATTGAATTAATACTGCAAAAGCAAGTCAGTAATTGAGCGCTTTTACAGCACGCATACTTTAAAGTGAACTAGACATAAAGGAACAACAATGGCTACAGTAGGTCTTTTTTTCGGGTCTGATACAGGCAACACCGAAGCCGTCGCCAAAATGATCCAGAAAAAACTGGGTAAAAAAATGGTTGAGGTGAAAGATATCGCCAAAAGTACCAAAGAACAGATAGCAGAGTATGATCTGCTTCTTTTCGGGATCCCAACTTGGTATTACGGTGAAGCACAATGTGACTGGGACGATTTTTTCCCAGAACTTGAGCAAGTAAACTTTGAAGATAAGTTAGTCGCTATTTTCGGTTGCGGTGACCAAGAGGATTACGCTGAGTATTTTCTCGATGCCATGGGCATGGTTAACGAAATCGTCGAAGGCCGTGGTGGTATTGTCATTGGTCATTGGCCAACAGAAAGCTACGACTTTGAAGCCTCGAAAGGCTTAGCGGATCCTAAGCACTTTGTCGGTTTAGGCATTGATGAAGACCGTCAACCTGAACTTACCGAAGAGCGAGTAGATGCTTGGGTTAAACAGATCTATGAAGAGATGTGTTTAGCTGAACTAGCAGATTAATAAACGCTTAAGTTTATTCATCTCTAGCAACAAAAAAAACGGCATTTATGCCGTTTTTTCGTATTTAAAGATAAATGTCAGCCGTTTAACTAACCAAGGTAGCGAAGCATTGACTCATTGCGCATTAAAGCCCGTAAAAACGACAACTCAGTGGGATATCTTTTGCTGTGTTGTCGACAACTATGGTGATATAGGGGTCACTTGGCGACTCGCTAAGCAACTGACAAAAGAATATCAAATCAATATCACCTTATGGGTCGATGACTTAAACAGTTTTTCACACATTTTGCCACCGTTAGATCCAAGTCTTAACAGCCAGAAACATGATGGTGTGCGCATCAACTTATGGTCTGAGCCTCTCCCGGTAAACTATAACGCTGCAGATGTTGTCATTGAGGCATTCGCCTGTAATCTGCCTAACGCAGTTGTGCAAGCGATGCATGCCCAGCATGAAGCCCATAAGCAAGATACCAGCGTCCCTAAAGCACCTGTATGGTTAAATTTAGAGTACTTAAGTGCTGAGTCTTGGGTCGAAGGTTGTCATGGCCTACCCTCTATGCAAAATAACGGCCTCAAAAAGTACTTTTACTTCCCTGGATTTACGGGTAACACCGGTGGTTTGATTTGCGAAAAGGACACTTTAGATCAGCGGAATGTATGGCAATCGAATCTGGACTTTCGACACCAGTTGTTCAACAAGCTTGGCCTCAATAATATTGACGATAACGACACAGTGATCAGTGTATTCAGCTATGAGACCTCTGCCCTACTTCGTTTATGCAAGTTATGGATGGAGTCAGATAATCGAATACATGCGTTGATCCCCAAAGGACGAAGTTTAAACAGTCTACAATCACTGCTACCTTGTGCTATCAATGACCTCAACGTAGGCCAACAAGTGGTGCATGGTAATCTTACTATTCATATTTTGCCCATGACAGATCAGCAAAGCTACGATCAACTGTTGTGGAGCTGTGACGTGAATATTGTTCGCGGTGAAGACTCCTTTTTACGAGCACAATGGGCAGGGAAACCGTTTATTTGGCATATTTATCCTCAAGAGGATGATTACCATCTGGTAAAATTAGCCGCCTTTATGGATAGCTATTGTGATAATCTCAGCCCACAAGCGAGCAATATCTACCGTTCACTCAATATCGCTTTTAATAAAGAGCAAGCTGACACTGCCGCTCAAGAGTGGCAAAACCTAGATTTAATCCAGCCTGAGATGTCACTTCACGCACAACAATGGCCAATTTACATATTAAATGACGCAGATCTTGCTTCTCGACTAGTTCAATTCGTCAAAAATAGCTAAGATACTGCGTTGAAATAGAAAAAACCAAAAATAGGAAATAGTGTAATGAAAACTGCTCATGAAATCCGTCCTGGTAACGTGATCATGTTAGATGGCAGCCCATGGGTTGTACTTAAGACTGAAACAACTCGATCTGGCCGTAACGCTGCTATCGTAAAATTAAAGCTTAAGAGCGTTTTGCTTGATTCGACGACTGAAACAACGTTCAAAGGTGAAGATAAGTTAGATGACATCATTCTTGAACGTCTTGACTGTACTTATTCATACTTTGCCGATCCTATGTATGTGTTTATGGATGCTGAATATAACCAGTATGACGTAGAAGCAGAAAACTTAGGTGATGCAGCAGCTTATATCGTTGACGGTATGGAAGATATTTGTCAGGTTACTTTCTATGAAGAGAAAGCTATCTCTGTAGAGCTGCCTATTACTGTTAGTCGTGAAGTTACCTATACAGAGCCTTCAGCTCGTGGTGACACTTCAGGTAAAGTAATGAAGCCTGCAACTATCGCAGGTGGAAGCACTCTGAGTGTTGCTGATTTCGTTAAAACTGGCGATATGATCGAAATTGATACTCGCACTAACGAATTTAAGAAACGCGTTTAATCTCAATTCGTGTCTCTGAGAAAGCCAGCCTTCAGGTTGGCTTTTTTATTACTTTTGATCTCACAAAATCAACATCAAAAAACCAATTAATACACTTCTTAGATATGTTCTCCACGCCTCACTGACCCGCGACCGAATCAATTGATCTTTTATTGATGTTGATCAACTAGCGAATAACCCAGTCAACCACGCACAAAGAAGAGACTTACACCACAATTGTAACTCATGGCAGTGTATGATGCTTAATAGCATTCTAAAGTACGGCGCTCACGGTAGATCACACTATTTAAGCTAGGATTTAAGGCTATCTTTGTCTAATCATTTTAGCTATTGTTCACTCAACTTACGTCTTTACTACAATAGACTCATTTTTAAAGCATTTTCGAGGTTTAGATGCGCCCAATTATCAAATCCACCAAATTGGACTCTGTTTGCTACGACATTCGTGGTCCAGTCCATAAAGAAGCGAGAAGATTAGAGGACGAAGGTCATAGGATCTTAAAACTCAATATCGGCAATCCAGCGCCTTTTGGATTTGAAGCACCCGAAGAAATCGTCCGCGATGTGATTTTAAACTTGCCTAGTGCGCAAGGCTATTGCGAGTCTAAAGGGCTATTTTCGGCACGAAAAGCGATTGTTCAACATTATCAATCTCAAGGGATCCTTGGCGTCGACATTGAAGATATCTATATCGGTAATGGAGTGTCAGAACTTATCGTAATGGCAATGCAGGGGCTCCTCAATAGTGATGACGAGGTACTTGTTCCCTCACCCGATTATCCGCTTTGGACCGCCGCCGTGCATCTGTCAGGTGGTAAAGCGCAGCATTATCGTTGTGATGAAGAGTCCGGCTGGTTTCCTGATATTGACGATATAAAAAGCAAAATCACCCCACGTACGCGTGGCATTGTGCTTATCAACCCCAATAACCCTACTGGCGCGGTTTATTCAAAAGAACTTATTCTTGAAGTCATCGAGTTGTGTCGACTACATGATATGATTTTATTTAGCGATGAGATCTATGACAAAATTTTGTATGACGAGGCCGTGCATATACCTGCTGCGAGTTTATCGGATGACATCCTGACGGTGACCTTTAATGGCCTTTCTAAAGTTTATCGCGCCGCAGGTTTTCGAGTCGGTTGGATGATGCTTACCGGCAACTTAAAATCGGCAAAAAGCTATATTGAAGGCTTAGATATGCTCGCCTCAATGCGCCTCTGCGCCAACGTACCGAATCAACATGCTATCCAGACGGCTTTAGGCGGATATCAGAGTATTCAAGAGTTAGTACAACCGGGTGGACGTTTGTGTGTCCAACGAGATGCTTGTGTCGAAATGCTCAATCAAATCCCTGGCGTCAGCGTGGTTAAGCCAAAAGGTGCGTTATATGCATTTGCCAAGTTGGATCAGAAAAAGTTCAATTTACGGGATGACGAACGACTAGTGCTCGACCTTTTAAAAGAGAAGAAAATACTCTTGGTGCAAGGCACAGCGTTTAACTGGCCAGAGCCTGACCATCTTAGGGTCGTCTTTTTACCCTACAAGGATGAACTTACAAAGGCCTTAGGTGAAGTTGGTGAGTTCCTTGAAGGATACAAGCAATAACCTTTTAAAAAGAGGCTTAACACTTAAACGACCTCTGGGTCGTTTTTTAGTATTAAGCCTATATTAACGTGCTGAACGTTTAAACATCTGAAAATTCAGCTTCAATAATCTCTCCCTGTTCACGCCATTGCTTGAATTTGGCCCTTTTCGCGGTTTGTTGTGAAATGCATTGACACAAATCATCCATCGAACTTATTAGCGAGATTTGACTAGGAAAGAAATTGGCAATAAAGCTGCCACTGTTTATGAGTGCTAATAGCTCTTTACGCTGACCTTCAAAGTTATCTACCATTTCAGTAATCGCAACTTCAAAGGCCTGCTGGCGCTTATGTTCATTCCATGAGTTCCAAGCTTCAAGTGCCACCCCAACAAAAGCTAACGCACCATTAATGCCCTTGGCTAAGTTAACGGCGCCCCAAGGTTTAAATTTCAACATACCGGCAAGATCAATACCCACCATTTTCCCTGCTGCGCTCAATCCGTCACGGGCTGCTAGGATACTCTGATTATTAATGAAACTCCCTTTCACAAGGTAATTAACGCCTTGCTTACCCATCAGCATCACAGTATCGTTGTAGTGCTTAACTTCGTTTTGAAAGTTATTTTGAAGCTGAGTTAACTCGCCAGATAAGGCATTGATTTGACTTTCTATTTCGTTTTGAACCCGAGTGTTTAACATCACCCCTTCATTGCCAACTTCTCTCTCGAAGAAATCGTTAAATGTATTCAGATCTGTCCCTTTTACCTGAATAATCAAGTCACCAAAGTAGTTTATCACAAAGTTACGTAAGCCAATTTGAACTTCAATAATTCGAGTGTTCGCCAAACTAATCTGTTTTTCAAGGCGTATATTCATGGTATTCAGACGAGCAAGCTCTTCACCAATTTTTTCGTCGTTTTCTACCGCCTTCGGCAACTGACGACCGAGTACATCACGGATTATGCTATTTTTAGCCTCTAGCGCAACTGACATTTGGCCGCCATTTTCACGCACCTTCTCTACCGTTGCTTGCTGAAGTTTTTCGATATGAGACAATGCCTTAAACTTTTCAACATTTTCTAGCCAGTATTCCGTTCCCATATCAAATGGGTTAGCAGCCACTGCCACAACCGTAATCAGCTCTTCTTCAGTTAACGTAATTGCGTCATTTAACCTTTCTATGACGTTTTGCTGCTTTATCTCTAGATTAGTCCTGTAATCCCACTCACTCTCAACGTCAGCGACTTCATCGAAGCGGCTTAAAACAAACACCGTCCTAGAAAGAAGCTTTAAATCACGAAACAACCAGTTAAGATCATCGTGATGGCTCGCCTTAATAGGATTAGTCGAGTTCATCACATAAAGCACAAGGTGCGCCTCACTGACATACTTCTTTGTGATGTCTTTATACATTTCGATTTGTGATGAATCCGCGTTTAGCTTTTCTTTAAAACCAAACAGGCCTGGTGTGTCTATAAGCTCACAATTATCATCTAAATCATAAACCTTAACCGCATCAGATGATTCTTGATGGCTGATATTCATACTTTCGCTGTCTAACTTTTCCATCCAAGCCGCAGCAATTGAAGTCTTACCCTCAGAAAAACCGCCAACTAAGGCGATCTTTAGCTTACCTTGGTCAACAGTGCTTAAGGCATGCTCAAGTTTAGCGGTAAGGTTTGCATCAATGTCAGCCCCTGCGTCTACACCCAATTGTAAGAACGTAACTAATTTTTCAAGTAAAGTACGAGCCTGTTGCTTGCTTGACTCAAATTCATTTATAGTTTCAATCATTGTTAAGACTCCAACTGCTTGCAAAGCATTTTTAATTCACTTTTAGCTAATTTTAATTTTTGATTCACAACTTCTATATGCTCGACCGAGGTCGCCATTGCTTGTTTAATGATATCGACATTCGCTTCGACCTCTTGCATGACATTCGCTAACGTATTATCTAGTTTTTCGTTAATGCTCTTCGATACTGTTGAGATATTCTCATCCGTCGACTTTCTCTGCTGAGATTGTTTATAGTTACTACTAAAAAAGGAGCGAACGGCTTTATACAATTGAAAAACCAAGGTCGCGGCAGAAACCGCAATTATTGCCCAGCCAACAGGCGTCCAGAACAAAGCGATACCGCCACCAACCGCACCAACGACGCCCCACACATTAATACCATGATCAATATCGACTTCTAAACTCGTGTCTACAGAATCAATATTGTTGTATAAACCTAACAATTCACTGCTTTGGGTTTGAAAGCGTTCAACAATATCTTTAAGGCTTGTTTCAAATGCGTCCATCTCTTTATTCATAATATCTGGCATAGATTCTATGAGTCGCTTTTGATATTTTTCAATATTGCTCTCTAAACTGTCCTTAAAATCATCATTGCTAATATTGTCATCGATACAGTCATAAGTAGATGAACGTACTGAAGATTCAAAATGACGAACAACTTCTCTCGCCCGATTGCTCAACCTAGATTTTAGGGTCGCTACCAAAGTGTTAAGCTCTGTATCTGTATCTTTAAGCTCTGAGGTCAATGTATGTAAAAGGGGCGTAAACTTTTGACTTAATAAGCCTGTTACATCCTCCAAAGCAGAACTAACGATCTGTTTCGCCTTGTGCTTATTTGATCTAACAATTTTGGCTTTAAAGTCATTGACCATGCTTTGATCGAACATACCCACAACAGCATTTATGTTGGACTTAGCTAATAAATCCGCAGCATCAAATTTGTTTAAAAACTTGCTTTGCATGCCTTGGTCACGTGAACCCGGTAACAAACAAGTCGCAGAGGCTAAGAATGCTGGATATGCACTGAGGGCTAAGCTTTTTTGATAACTGTCACCAAGATGCTCTACCATGACTTTATCCAACACTGCCAAGCTTTCTAATTCCCCTTCAGAAACTAAAGTGACTTTCTCTAACTGAATAGGGTTTTGAATGCGCTTGTTAAAGATTGACCACACTTCAGATTGAGCACCCAAGTGCTGTTTTATCTTTTGCAATGTACCCGGGTTAGATGCATCCCCTTTCTGCGGCGCAGCCGCTTTACTGGTAATATAAAAAACGGCATGAGCTTTATGAACCGCTTTCCATATGGCATCACTCACTTTGTCTTCTTTACCTTCAATACCCGGAACATCGAGTATGTTGAACTTGCATCCATCATGCTCAAACGTATAACTCTGGGTATCTAACGTAAAATCTGAACGGCCATTACCAATGATAAAGCCATCAGCCAAGCTTTGGGCTTGATTCACCTGCACTTCAATCTGCTGATGTCTGCTCTGTAATCCCTCTACATTGGCACTAATATCCAGACACTCTTGTTGGTATCTTGCCGTTTGTTCAGTAAACGCTTGCGTGCCTTGTTCAAGATTTTTAGATGCTGCTTGATAAGCTGACAGCTGTGGCATTTTTTTAAATAGCCAAATAAATCGCTGTAGTAATGTCGCTGTCGCTTGTGCACTGTCTAGCTTTTCCTTAGTACTGAGCTTCTCAGTTTCACAGCGATCAACTGTCTGTTCAAGCCCTTGCTGGCTTACTTTCCAGTCGAAGTGGCACTTTTTAAGCATTGCTTCATTATCAAGAATACCTTGCCGAGTCTGCTCTATCAGCTCGACAGAAATCCCAGACTCTAGCTGCCACTGTTTAAACTCGGCCTGTTGTTTATTTTTTAACTCCTCAGCTAATATAATGCGCAAGGTTTCAATTATTGTGGATTTACCCGCATTGGTTTCACCATACAAAGCAATGGTAAAAGTATCCCACTCTGCGTTTTTTTCTAAATTTATGAGTTGTTGGCTGATTTCAACATGTAGCTTAGTGAGTATATCTCGACTAAGTTCAGTCGTCTCTTTGGTACTAAGATCGCTAGTGTCTTGGCTTAGCTTTTGGATCAGCTCATTAATAATCAACTGAATTTTTTGATAGATTTGACTCGGTGAGTCTTGATCTTCATTCATAAATATAACCTATACCACTCGGTGTTTTCTTAAGGTAGTTAGTACACCTAACCATCTAAATATCGTTAATGTAGCAATTGCAACTAACTCCGATTATATAGCTTTATTACATGCACTTATATCTATTGCAACACAGTTATGGCATCGAATTAACACTATTTAAAAAAGCTCTAGCATTCTTGATAAAAGGGCGGGAGGTCACAATATATAAGGTATCGTCGAATTTATGAGCTTATAGAAAGCCGCAAATCAGATAACCAAATGACAACTCTGACGAGATGAGGCTCTGCTAACAAGCGCGAGTTAAGGAGTTAGGAAGTAAGATCTAAGCGGCACATCTGGTTAAGAGGTTTAGCTAAAGCATGAGGTTCACGCTGTAGAATAAAGCTTTGGCTGTATGCTTTGAGCATATATAAACCAATATTGGTGTTTCTTTCTCGACCATTAAACGACTTAAGGGTCGTTTAATGGTCTTAAGACTATGATAACCTCAGTGAGTCCGCCATAGATTAAGGAATACTATGAGTCACCTTTTTGCCCACCTTGCTCGAATGAAATTAATTCAACGCTGGCCACTAATGTATAACGTTAGAACAGAGAATGTACAAGAGCACTCTCTACAGGTCGCTATGGTTGCACACTCTCTTGCCTTAATTAGCAATAAAAAATTTGATGGCAACTATGATCCTAACCAAGCCGCAACCATCGCCATTTTCCATGACGCCAGTGAGATCCTCACTGGCGACCTCCCGACTCCGGTTAAGTATTTCAATAAAGAGATTGAGGCCGAGTATAAAAAAATTGAAGCTATTGCTGAACATCGGTTACTCGAAATGGTGCCTGAAGAGTTCAAAGAAGACTATTGTGCATTGTTAACAAGTGAACATGCTGACCCTGAATACAAAGCATTGGTTAAAGCTGCCGATACCTTGTGCGCTTATTTAAAATGTTTAGAAGAGCGCCGTGCGGGGAATACTGAGTTCAATACGGCACAAAAGCGCTTAGAGCAAAGTCTAAAAGATAACACTAACCCGGCAGTAAACTATTTTATAGAATGTTTTATTCCAAGTTTTACGCTTGATCTCGATGATATTAATAAATTGCTTTAAGTCATTAATAAGGAACCAGCATGGATCAAACACCCTGGCATGAAAGACGTTTAGCTGAAGACAAGCAAAGACGTAACGATCATCGTAGCCCTTACCAACGAGACCGTGCCCGTATTCTGCATTCAGCCGCCTTCAGGCGACTACAAGCTAAGACTCAGGTCTTAGGCATTGGTATGAATGATTTTTATCGTACTCGCTTGACCCATTCGTTAGAAGTAGGCCAAATAGGCACGGGGATTCGTGCACAGCTTAAACAGAAACACCCAGAGCATGATGAACTACTCGATTCGATGAGCTTGATAGAGTCGATATGTCTTGCCCACGATATAGGTCACCCACCATTTGGTCATGGCGGTGAAGTTGCACTTAACTATATGATGCGCAAACACGGCGGTTTTGAAGGAAATGGCCAAACCTTTAGGATATTAGCTCGCCTAGAACCCTATACCGAATATTATGGCATGAACCTATGTCGACGCACGTTATTAGGTATACTCAAGTACCCGGCCCCCTATAGCCTGCTCCACCGTGAATTGCCTTTTAGTGAGGTTAGCCGCTTTCGTCAGTTAAAACCCTCTGAGTGGCCACCGGTTAAAGGACTATTTGATGATGACTTAGAGGTACTAAACTGGGTGTTAGACCCATTGTCAGAAGCCGATAAAGCACTGTTTCTCTCTCATCACTTAGTTGATGAATCAAAGCATCAAAGAACGCAATACAAATCATTTGATTGCTCTATCATGGAGCTTGCGGATGATATTGCCTACGCTGTGCACGATTTAGAAGATGCTATTGTGATGGGCATTGTCAGCCGTGAGCAATGGACTGAAGATGTTGAAAGCCAACTTAAAGAAAGCGATGACGACTGGATTAAAAGCGAGTTTTCCACTATTGGACAACGACTATTTTCGAGTAAACACCATCTTAGAAAAGACGCGATTGGTACTTTAGTCAATGGTTTTGTCACCGCGATATCGATTACCGAGGTAGACGGGTTTAGTGAGCCACTGCTTAAATTTAACGCAGCGCTTGAAGGCCCTTTTGACTCCGCGCTTAACACGCTAAAGCTATTTGTATATCAATACGTGATTCGAAAACCTGAGATTCAGATGCTCGAGTATAAAGGCCAACAAATTGTGATGGAGTTATTTGAGGCCTTCATTTCAGATCCTGAGCGACTACTGCCAACAAATACCCAAGCGCGTTGGATTGAAGCAAAAGATCAAGGACTCAATTGCCACCGTGTTATCGCAGATTACATTTCAGGAATGACAGACGAATTTGCAGCAAGACTGCATCAACATCTGTTTAGCCCGAAGTCAGGCTCGATGATTGAATTAAACCGCGAGCTTTAATACCTAACTTGCACTGCGGTGATAGATATTGATTGGCAATGAAATCGACTCATTTACAATACTGTCTATCACTTTTTAGCTATCTACAGTGAGTTAAGCAATAAGCTAAACAATGATCTTGTTTTATAACGACGAATTTCAATACCTTATGTAGGCATTTACTTGTTACAACAATCCCATAAGGCCCTTACCTTTATTACCCGCTACAAGCATCAGCTGAAGCTAAGCGCTATACCGTTAAGTGAGCCGTATTCAGAATACGGCTAATAAAGTATGTATAAACTTAGCGCTCTATTGGGTATTTCATTGCAATCCATTCAGGTAAACCTGAATGGCTAACGCAGGTAATATTATCCAGCCCCATAATAGACAGATTGGTTAATGCGGTTTGGGCTCTACGCCCTGAATGGCAGTAGATGTAGATATGATTAAAGCCTTTCAATTCTTCCAGGTGTTGTGACTCAGTCCCAAAGGGTATGTTGTGACTACGAGGGATATGCCCTTTTGAATATTCTTCTTTTGTGCGATTATCGATGATTAATGTGTTGCTGTTTTCTTTTAGCCAAACGCTATAAAGCGCATTCATCGAAAAGTCGTTATGAATATAAGCATCCGGATTAAAGTTAATACCGCAGTTAGTATTGGCGGGGACAGCTTCATTGATTTTTTTAGGTATGTCTAAGTTCAGATTACTCATGATCTGCAAAAAATCATCGAATGATTTTTTTTGACCCACCCGAGGATTCCATTGTTTCTCTTCAGCAATCGTTGAGCTGGTTTTACCGTTATAATCATGCCCTGGATAAATGACCGTTTCATCTGCCAAACTAAACAGTTTTTCGGTGATGCTATGGTACAAATCCCCTGAGTTCCCCTCTTGAAAGTCTGTACGGCCACAGCCCCGGATTAATAAGCAGTCACCGGTAAAAACCATACCATCCACATAAAAACTCATACAGCCATGGGTATGGCCCGGTGTATTTATTGCCCTGATGTGATGTCCCCCAATTGGAAGTTCATCACCCTCTTTCAGGTCTATA
This sequence comes from Shewanella sp. GutCb, assembly GCF_002836135.1. Classification (NCBI taxonomy): domain Bacteria; kingdom Pseudomonadati; phylum Pseudomonadota; class Gammaproteobacteria; order Alteromonadales; family Shewanellaceae; genus Shewanella; species Shewanella sp. GutCb. The sequence goes on from NZ_PJBL01000026.1 coordinate 69,190, forward strand.
TCAATTGATTTGACAGCTGCCGCCTGACTGTAAACAATCTGCGCACCGGTTTTTTGTCGGATTAAACCAGCAGAAGTGATGTGGTCGGCATGAATATGCGTTTCAATGATATAGAGAAGCTCGATACCAAGCTCTTCAATATATTGCAGGTCTCGTTGCAGATGTTCTTTAACCGCATCAATAATCGCCCCTTCATGGGTTTTTGGATCTCCCAGCAGGTAGGTGTACGTGCAACTATCCCTATCAAACAGTTGCTTTACATATAAAGGACGCTGGGTGCTTGTGATTAGCATGGTGATTTGTCCGTACTCATGTATTCGTTCTTGAAAGTATAGCGAGTGTCTTTAGTATAATGTTAATAAGTACCTGTATTTAATCTCTAGACTCTGTTATCTGCTACCGGCACAAAAAAGGCACCTTAATAGGTGCCTTTGCATTACTGTAGGTAATCGTTAATACATCATCCCGGGAAACAAGCCTTTAACGCCGGCAGCAATAACTTCAATGCCTATGGAAAGCATCAACAATCCCATCAGACGAGTAATCACGTTAATGCCAGTGTTGCCCAGCACTTTAAATATAACAGGGGCCATACGAAACAGGCTAAAACTCAATAGTCCAAACAAAATAATCGTAATAGACATACCAATTAGATTTTCTAAAGTCTTATACTCAGCGGCAGTGACAATAACCGAACTAATAGCACCAGGGCCTGCCATTAAAGGAAGGGCAAGCGGCACAACCGCAACGGATTCCATACCAGATGCTTCTCGATCTTCCTCTTTGTTGCGTTTAACTTCACCTAGCTTACCTTGCAACATCGACATCGCGATGATGCAAATAAGAGTACCACCGGCGATCCTAAACGCTGAGAGAGAAATGCTGAACATATTCAAAATATGTTGCCCAGCAAAAATGGTGACTAACAGTATGATCACCACGGCAAGGTTAGCCACTTTGCCGGTTTGATTGCGTTCAGCTATCGTTTGGTGACTGGTTAAGCTCACAAATACAGGTAACAATCCAACTGGATTGATGATTGCTACTAACCCTAGAAAAAACTTAAAATAAATAGTTAAATCCAACGTCTTATCCTCTGCGGTCGAGCGCGTTATTGATGATATAAAAAAAGTTGCGCTACTCTAACGCAACTCCTTAAAAAGGAAAAATGAGTTTATCTAACCAAAATCACAATTTTGAATAAATTTTATTAAACCATTTACACGGCACTTTGCTGTAAAAACGTAACACTCTGTTGCTAACATAGTTATTTTATTACAGATAGCAACATTTTTGCGGGACTGATCACGGTGAAATAGGTCATTTGAGTGTAATTTTTCTTCATAGACTCTAAAGGTAGTCAGAGAAAGGTTAGCAAACCCAAATTTTGCTAAATTTTTTTAGGATACACACTATGACAGTCACCAATGAGCAAGACCTCAATAATCTGGTAAGCAAAGTCGTTGAAGCGCAGCGACAATTTGCCGAATTCTCACAAGAGCAGGTCGATATTATATTCAGGGCAGCCGCGCTTGCTGCTGCAGATGCACGAATACCATTAGCTAAAATGGCGGCAACCGAAACGAGAATGGGTGTACTTGAAGATAAAGTGATTAAAAACCACTTTGCCTCAGAATATATCTACAACAAATATAAAGATGAAAAGACCTGTGGGATCATATCTGAAGACCCAACTTTCGGGACGATTACTATCGCGGAGCCTGTCGGTATCATCTGTGGTATTGTGCCCACCACAAACCCGACTTCAACCGCGATATTCAAAGCACTCATAAGCCTTAAAACCCGTAATGGGATTATCTTCTCGCCTCATCCTAGAGCTAAACAATCCACAACCACAGCTGCACGAATAGTGCTAGAAGCTGCAGTTGCTGCTGGTGCACCTAATGATATTATCGGCTGGATTGATGAACCATCTGTGGCATTATCAAATCAACTGATGACACACCCAAATATTAATCTCATTTTGGCCACGGGTGGCCCCGGAATGGTTAAAGCCGCCTATTCATCAGGCAAACCTGCCATTGGCGTGGGAGCGGGCAATACGCCTATTGTCATTGATGAAACCGCTGATATTAAACGAGCGGTTAGCTCTATATTAATGTCAAAAACATTTGATAACGGGGTGGTATGTGCCTCTGAACAAGCCGTGGTGGTGGTCGATGAGATCTATGATGTAGTCAAAGAGCGTTTTATCAGCCACGGTGGTTACATGTTAAACACTGAAGAAACGGCTTTGATGCAAAACGTCATTCTTAATAATGGTGGATTGAATGCCGATATCGTGGGTCAAAGTGCCGCTACTATTGCCAAAATGGCGGGTATTGATGTACACAAGAATACCAAAGTGCTTATTGGTGAAGTGACCGATATAGATGAAGCCGAAGCCTTCGCCCATGAAAAACTGTCTCCGCTGCTGGCTATGTATCGCGCTAATGATTTCGAAGATGCAATGGATAAAGCTGAAGCGCTCGTCACGCTAGGCGGCATTGGTCATACATCCGGGCTATATACCAATCAAGATACGCAAACCGATCGCGTTGAAGCATTTGGCTTTAGAATGAAAACAGCGCGTATCCTAATCAATACTCCGGCATCACAAGGCGGAATTGGGGATCTTTATAACTTTAAACTCGCACCATCATTAACCTTAGGTTGCGGTTCATGGGGCGGTAACTCAATATCTGAAAATGTTGGCCCAAGCCATCTTATCAATAAAAAAATGGTCGCTAAGAGGGCTGAAAACATGTTGTGGCACAAACTTCCATCCTCTATCTATTTCCGCCGAGGTAGCCTGCCGATTGCATTAGAAGAGTTATCAGATAAGAAACGAGCACTTATCGTGACAGATAAATATCTGTTTAATAATGGCTACTGTGATGAAACAATTAAGATATTGAAGAGCCAAGGTCTCGAAACCGAAGTGTTTTACGACGTTGAAGCTGACCCTACAATGCTCATCGTGAATCAAGGTGCAAAAGTAGCTCAAAGCTTTCAACCTGACGTTATTATTGCACTCGGTGGTGGCTCTCCTATGGATGCGGCTAAAATTATATGGGTCATGTACGAACACCCTGATGTCGATTTTGCCGACTTAGCACTGCGTTTTATGGATATCCGTAAACGTATCTACAAATTTCCAAAGCTAGGTAAAAAAGCCATGATGGTGGCCATACCTACAACCTCAGGTACAGGCTCTGAAGTTACCCCATTTGCGGTAGTTACAGATGAAAAGACCGGGATGAAATATCCGATTGCAGACTACGAGCTAACGCCAAACATGGCAATTATTGATCCTAATCTCGTCATGAATATGCCGAAATCACTAACGGCCTTTGGGGGAATTGATGCCATCACCCATGCACTTGAAGCTTATGTCAGCGTGATGTCAAATGAATTCAGTGATGGTCAAGCACTGCAAGCGCTCGATTTGCTGTTTACTCATTTACCTGCTGCATATGAACACGGTGCCAACGCACCTATCGCCCGAGAGAAAGTCCATAATGGGGCTACAATAGCCGGGATCGCATTCGCCAACGCATTTCTAGGCGTCTGTCACTCAATGGCCCACAAACTCGGGGCTGAGTTTCATTTAGCCCATGGACTCGCTAATGCTTTACTAATTAGCAATGTCATTCGTTTTAATGCGACAGATATGCCGACTAAACAGGCTGCGTTTAGCCAATATGATAGACCGAAAGCACTGTGTCGCTACGCCAAAATTGCAGAACACTTAAAACTTAATGGCACCCAAGGTGAAGGCATTACAGATGAAGAAAAAGTCGAGGCTCTACTTAAAGAAATTGATGCTCTCAAGGAGAAGATTGGCATTCCAAGCTCAATCCAAGCTGCCGGCGTCAACGAAGCCGATTTCATCGCAAAATTAGATGAGCTTGCCGAAGATGCATTTGACGATCAATGCACAGGTGCAAACCCACGCTTCCCGCTTATTGCAGAGCTAAAGCAAGTTCTTTTAGCTAGCTATTACGGTAATGATTATATCGATGAATAATCTGCTTATAGGTTCGCAATTCTAGTCACCATAACGAAAAAAGACTAGCCAACTTGGCTAGTCTTTTTTACTTCTAAGAACTTATAATTAGCGGCTGCTCTTTCCGCTTAAACATTCTCATACATTCAATCTACAGACTCTTTTAACCTTACACGTATATGTTCAGCAATAATACACACTGCGCCTCCGGCTAAATAAGCAACTAAATCTCCCACATCAAATGTCGCACCTAAAATGATACTTAACACTGTGGCTGATTTGATCCCCAGCAGTTCAGCTATATTTAAATACTGCGAAAACTCAACACAAAAGGCGATGAGTATGGTGATTGCCACCAGCGTTCTAGAAGTTAAATTAATAAAACTCGATAGCAAATAATATAGCCACACAACAACCAGAGCATCGCCTAAAATTGGCCGAATAAACGCATCTCGAACAAAAAGAGCAATAAAAATTAGCACCAGTAATAATACCAAGCTGGTAAGCGCACGTCCCAAGGAGAAATGTAAATAAGTAAGGTCTACTTTATGTCCTCTATCAATCATTCCTTTATGAGTTGTCATCCACAACCTCTATTTCACTCATTTTAGTTTCATGCTTTTTTGCTTCTGGTAAAGCGTCGCTGCTTCGTTGGTACCAATCTACATTTCTTGTAAGTAGCATCAACAAGCTTAAAATGGCAAAGCAAAGTAAGCTTCCCATTAACAAAGCATAGCTTTCAGCCTGAAGCAGGCCAAACAATAAACCATAAAGAGCGATTAGACAGACACCAAATAACTTGCCATGTTTGCCATTATGTAACATACCACCGACATAGCCGCTCAGTAATACCGTAGAGGCTATAGCAGATAAGACATAAGCCCAATTAAAGCCAATATGCTCACTTAAAGAGATAAGTAATAGATAAAATAGCGCCAATGCTAGGCCAACAAAACCATACTGGACAGGGTGCATTAAACGAGCTTGAAACAGTTCCAATAAAAAGAAACTCGCAAATACAAGCGTAATAATCAACAACGAATAATTCACTGCTCTATGGGATTTAAGGTAATGATCAACAGGCTCAATTAAATCAACTCCCATTTGACGACGTTCCAGCTCAACACATGCCGTAGAATCGGCCATGCAACGTTCAAACAGCTGACTAATATTTGAAGAAAAGTTGTTGCTTTGCCATTGCGCGTTAAATCCTTTAGCAGAGATCTCAGACGAGATCGGTAAAAAGTCACCAATAAAACTCGGATGAGGCCACTTAGATCTCATTTCAATGCTGGATACTTTACCGATTGGCGTAACCTGAATCGACTCCATACCTTGCAGTAAAAAGTTTAAGTCATAGGCCATTGGAGCCGAAACTGTAAGCTGATTTATATCAAGATTGATATGAAACCCTTGAGCAAACTGATTAAGCCCAGTCCCCGGTTTCACCTCAATGCTTTTGCCCCCTAACGTCATCTTGTTGAGTTTTATCAGGCCCCTGCTATCACGGACACCTACAACCATTGAAACCGATTTTATCTGATGCTGATCTAACTCTTTTAAGGGGCTTAGATCAAAGGACCCGCTTAGATGGCTATCTGCTTTGTATAATCGCGCTTGGTAGATCCCCCGATACTTGGCATAGCTTTCTAAGTCAGCATTCATTTTAAATGACTCAGGTAAAATATACTTCCGATATTCAGTGGAATAGAACTTGCCTTCATGATTTACCATTTTAGTATAATTAACGCTAATAAACGGACCAATAATCCGCTGTGCGCCATGACTACTGCGCGCGATCTCTTCCCGCACTTCTTGTAAACGCAGAGAACGCTCAGAGATTAAATTACTGACCATCGATACGGGGATCTGCAGTAATACAAAAAGTAAAAGGATAAACCCCAATTTAGTCACGATCTGATTATTTAGTATATTTTTCACACGTCATTCTCCAATAGTTGATTGTTTCATTTTATAAATAACAATTGGAGATTTAATGGAGTGAATGTGGAGATTAGATGGAGTTTGTGCTTCTAGGTAAAATGATAGAGACTCTAACGCCCTGAAGAACATTCTCTATCTTGAGTAAACCATGGTGCAGCTTAACTACTTGTTCAACAAAATTGAGCCCTAAACCGGTACTTTTAATGCCATTTTCTCTTGGTAAGGAGTAAAAACGTTCAATAATACGCTCCATAGCGTATTCGGGGATCTGCGGGCCAGTATTGTCAATAGTAAGCAAAACCCTATTGCTGTCACACGTCAGTGACCATTTAATAGTGCCGTTCGGGTTAACAAAATCAATCGCATTATCCATCAAGTTGAACAGCGCTTGTTTAAATAAAAACTCGTCTCCCAATACGTGGTAAGTGTTGCCTTTATCTTGTAATGCATGATTTTCAAACTGACATGTGACCGACTTAGCGATTAACCGTACCTCAGATGCCAAGTTAATCTCGTTTATAATGTCGTGTAGATTAATTTGCACCAATGCATCCAGCTGTGGCCGCTTTTCTAACCTAGCAAGCTCCAATAATTTATCAATTAAAGATTGCATACGATCGCTTTCACGCTCGATATTAGCTGAAAAGCGTGTGACTTTATCTGTAGATAACGGCGTTTGTAGAATTTCGCTGGCCCCTTTTATTGCTGAAAGCGGACTCTTTAACTCATGAGTGAGCGTTTCTACATACTGCTCTACATATTTTTTACCATCAATTTGCTCTCGCATTTTCTCTAAGGCATCGCTCAAGTTGCCATATTCATAGAATACGCGAAATGTGGGTTTAATCACTTTTTCGCCGCGACCCATTTTATCAGCGTAATCTTCTAGTTTGTGCAAAGCTGAATGGATCCGCCATGAAAAAATCCCACCAGCAAGTAACACTAAGCCACTCATTAATATCATCCAATAAAGAACATTTCGCTTAGAAAGGTCTATATATGGCTGTACAGAACGGTTAGCTTTGGCAACCGTGACGCTGCCAATAATGGTATTGTCATGATAGATTGGCGCAGCAACATGCATCACCGACGATGAAGGATCGTTGGGGTTCTCTGTTGTACTGCGCGCGCCATATTCTCCCCGCAAGGTTAAATACACATCGTTCCACTGTGAATAATCTTCACCCACATCTTGCTGCCAAGAATCAGCAATCACAATGCCATTTTTATTGGTAATATAGATGCGGTGATTAAGCGCTTTTTTACCTAGCTCCCACGTACGGGACTCAAGTTCACGCTGTCCATAGGCTGCAAGTAACTTAGAGAAGCGGCTTTCTGAAATAAGATTATTAGCCACTTCTTCCTCAGCGAGAACGGCTAACAAATTAGCCATGTCAATAAGGGTTTCTTCGGTTGTTTGGCGGACGGTAGGCTTAAGCTCTTGAATAACGGTAGTACTGACCATATAAGCCGTGACACCAACAAGAATGAAATACAGCGAAAATAATCTTAACCCTAACGGGATCTTTGGCCAGTGGGTCATTACACAAGCTTCTCACTGTAAAAATAACCAAAACCACGTTTAGTCTTAACAAATTCAGACAATTCAAACGGCTTAAGTTTACTCCGGATAGCCTTAATATGAGAATCGATGTTTCGCTCATAGGCAGCTGAGGGCGCGAGATCGGCAGCGACAAGTAACTGCTCTCGACTGAGTATATTGCCACCGTCCTTCATTAACTTGTTTAAAATTTTAAACTCTACTGCGGTTAAACCAAGCATCTGACCATTAACACAATAATCAAAATTTATAGGCTGCAAACCTCCATTTAGAGTGTGTTCAATGGTCTTCTTATTATCCACTACAATACTATGCGTTATCGCTCGCTTAATGCGTAATTTAATTCGAGCCAACATCTCTCTAGGGCTAAAAGGTTTGGTGACGTAATCATCTGCGCCAATTTCTAAACCTACGACCCTATCTATCTCATCGTTTCTCGCGGTTAAAAAGATAATCGGTAAATCAGAAAAATCTCGAATGGTTTTACACAGCTCAAAACCATTCACGTCGGGCAAACCAACATCAAGCACCAAAAGATCAACCATATTCTCAGTCAAAAATGCCAAGCCTTGTTCACCGGTTGCAAACCAGCACACTTTAAAGCCATCCATTTCTAATACATGGATAAGATTCTCTGCAATGGCGGACTCATCTTCAATGATGACTATCGTCGCTTTAGCGTTCACCTAGTTAACCCTTTTACTTTACATTCTAGGCAGCTAGCTTAACTTAGAGCGATATAATAAATCGACATAATAATCATATTGTTGGTGTCAAATTTTGCGTAAGGGAGACTTAAAAGGAAAAGTGAGGCATTAACATCTGAAACTTACATAGGCAAGAAGCCAGAAATTTACGTACAAGATATCTCGTCTGCAACCAATCTGTTTTATAGGCGTACTAAAACGACTGATAAACTTAAAAGTCATGATTTAACGTTGGAAATAACGGTAATGGTTTAACTGATACGATGTAAAGTTAATTTAAGAGACTGAAATTAAAGTTTTAAGCTGTTGACCATTGCGCTGAGGGGCATGCTGACTAACGAAAAGTAGCCTGATAACGATCACTTCAAACAGGGCTTGTTGAACACTTGGGATAAGGACGCGGCTTCGCGCGACCTATCTATAATTGTTTCTACACAACCGCTAATTGTTGAAAATAAACTTGATGCATTTATGTGATATTTATATAAAGCATTTATTCTAAAGCTTTATTTGATGGTAGCATAAATTCACATAACACTAGGCCATCAAGACTACTCCCTAATAATTGCAGATCTAGCAAGGTTTTATTCTCACTTTTTTCATCTTTAATATATGTTACATAAAATCAATTTTTTATAAAAGTACACAATATAAAGCATGATTTTATGTAACTGTATTGACGATAATAAGCCTTAACTGGCTTTAGCTGTTGTTATCGACTTAACATGTTTTCGATTTAGCTTGGATGCGATAAGCATGTAAAAGAGGTTCGGTATAGCCGGATGGTTGCTCTTGCCCTTTAAATACTAGATCACAAGCCGCTTTAAACGCAATACCATCAAAATTAGGTGCCATATTGATATAGAGTTTATCCACTTTATTCTGACTATCAACCACCGCCGCCATCTTTTTAAGTGCAGCCATTACTTCATCTTCAGTGCATATTCCGTGTGCTAACCAATTGGCCAGATGCTGTGAAGAGATCCTTAATGTCGCTCTGTCTTCCATTAAACCAACGTTATTGATATCAGGCACTTTGGAGCAACCCACCCCTTGATCAATCCAACGCACCACATAACCTAATATACCTTGGGCATTATTTTCTAATTCAAAGGCTTTAAGCTCTGCTGACAACGTATCAGGTTCGAGCATTAAAGGGATGGTGAGCAGATCATCGAGCTTTGCGCGTGATCTTAGCTTGAGTTGGTCCTGCACATCCCTAACATTGACTTGATGGTAATGGGTAGAATGCAGTACTGCGCCATTGGGTGAAGGAACCCAAGCCGTATTTGCGCCCGCTTTAGGGTGCCCTATCTTCTGCGCTAACATGGCGGCCATTTCGTCAGGCATCGGCCACATACCCTTACCTATTTGTGAACGGCCTTGCAGACCGCACTCTAAACCGATATCAACATTCCAATCTTCATACGCTGCTATCCATTTCTGTTGTTTCATCAGCGATTTTGCTACAAAAGGTCCTGCTTGCATTGACGTATGGATCTCATCCCCGGTCCTATCTAAAAAGCCAGTATTGATAAACACCACACGCTCTGATGCCACCCGTATACACTCTTTAAGGTTAACGGTAGTACGACGCTCTTCATCCATAATGCCCACTTTAATGGTATTACGGGCAAGCTTTAATGCGTCTTCAATTTTAGTAAACAGATCACAAGTAAATTTAACCTCTTCTGGACCATGCATCTTGGGCTTAACAATATTGACTGAGCCCTTGCGGCTGTTACTTCGATTATTGTTATTTCCTTTAAGATCATGCATTGCAGCAAGTACGGTGAGCATACCGTCTAAGATCCCTTCAGGAACTTCTCTGCCCTCTTTATCTAGCACAGCATTGATGGTCATTAGATGCCCAACATTACGCACAAAGAGTAAGCTTCTACCCGCAAGGACCAATTTTTGACCTTTAGGATTGAGGTATATACGGTCTTCATTAAGCTGGCGGATAATCTCTTTGCCATTTTTGGATACTGAAGCAGACAAGTTACCTTGCATCAACCCTAGCCAATTACGATAGATCTCAACTTTATCTTCAGCGTCAACAGCGGCCACTGAGTCTTCACAATCCATAATGGTTGTGACTGCGGCTTCGACTAACAAATCACTCACGCCAGCCAGATCGCTTTTACCTATGACACTGGTAGCATCAATCTGGATCTCAATATGTAGACCGTTATTTTTCAGTAAAATAGCACTAGGGCTCAGCTTTGAACCTTGATAGCCAACAAATCGCTCTGCTTGTGCCAGTCCTGTTATATTGCCATTGTTAAGCGTTGCCTTTAGCTCACCAGCGTCAACAACGTATTCAGTCACCTCTGCATGACTGGCGTTAGACAATGGAGCGGCGGTATCAAGATGCTGTTTCGCGAAGGCTATCACCTTGGCTCCGCGCACAGGATTATAACTTTTGGTGAGCTCTGCGCCATCTTGCTCTGATATTGCATCGGTACCATATAATGCGTCATATAAGCTTCCCCAACGCGCATTTGCAGCATTTAGCGCGAAACGTGCATTCTTAACGGGAACGACCAGTTGCGGCCCTGCTTGCTGAGTAATTTCGGTATCAACATTTTCAGTACTAATCGAAAAAGGTTCACCTTCAGCGACTAAGTAACCAATATCGTAAAGAAATACTTTATAGGCGTCCGAGTCAAAATCATTGCCTTTATTGCCGACATGCCATTCATCCAACTGATGTTGCAATTGCTCTCGCTTCTCTAACAGCTGACGATTGATTGGGGAAAACTCAGTGACGATCTCTTCGAATTTAGCCCAAACCGACTTTGCATTCATTCCTGTACCAGGACACATTTCGTTTTCGACGAGATTAGCTAACTCAGTGGCGACTTGTAGACCACCGATTTGAATATATGTTGTCATGTTTTGCCCCTGTTCATCCTTTGCACCGCTCTTAAGTTGCTCGAGCACTTATCATCCATCTATTGATTACACCTATGAAGGGTAATTTTCTTTACCCTATATCAAGCAATACACATTTATCCAGTTTATAGCTGTTATTCCCACTATTCACCAAACTTATGCAAAATAGCTTTTTGGTGTTATTTAACGTCACTTTTGACTAAATACAACTTATTAGCCATTACCACGACTAAAACTATCGGCTGTTTTAGTGATCAGTTGCCTCATCCATTTATGCGCTGGATTATGCTGTAGTAAAGGGCTCCACGCCATAGTGAGTGCGATGGGTTGTATGATAAACGGCGGTGCGACAATGCTAACACGGTCGTTATGCTCGTACTGCCTGGCCATCTTACTTGGTATGGTTGCGATCAAATCTTGTTGCTCCGCCAACAAACAGGCTGCTTGGTAATGCCGAGTAAATACAGTAATACGTCGCTTAACGCCTATCCGTGTTAACGCTTCATCGACCCATCCTAACCGCTGTACATCATCTGGGTCCATACCAACCCCAACGCCCATTCCCGTCTTGCTAACCCATACATGTTTGGCTTCTAGATAACTTTCAAGTGAAAACTTCTCCAATACAGGATTTGTCTTACTTATCAGGCAACTAAAGTCATCACTCCAGAGTACTTTTTGATGAAAAGATTGTGGAATACTATCAAATCGATTGATCACCATATCGACTCTTCCTTGTTCTACATCAGGGAAATTGACGTCGCTTGGGGTCATGATATCAAGAATAATATTAGGCGCTTCAGTACGAAGCTTTGCAATAAGCGGTGGGATCAATGTCGCTTCAGCATAATCACTTGCCATAACACGGAAGACTTTTTCACTTTCTGCAGCATTAAAATCGGCACGTGGCTGTACGGCTTTTTCTAAACCAATCATTAACTCGCTTATTGTTGGCTGCAACTCTTGCGCTCTTTCAGTGGGCGTCATCCCTTGGCTAGTCCTAATTAGCAAGGGATCATCAAACAATGTCCGCAACCTTTTTAGACCATTACTCATCGCGGGTTGGCTGATTCCTAGTTGATCAGCTGCTCTGGTAACATTTCGTTCACGTAGTAAAACATCTAAATAAACCAACAAATTCAGGTCGATACGAGATATATTCATAAGATAAATACCGAGAATAGAAACTATAAATTAGACTTATTTAACCAAATCTAACTAATATTTTCAACGTAATCAATTGCCGCCAATCATATTGTTAAAGGAATATACGCATGACAAACTACAGAACTAACATCGATGAAGCCGCTACCTTGATTAATGCAGAAGGTAGTGCATGGAATGCAATCAACCCAGAATCAGTAGCGCGTATGCGGTTACAGAATCGTTTTCAAACTGGGTTGGACATCGCTAAGTATACTGCCAAGATTATGCGTGAAGATATGGACAACTACGATAAGGACACTTCGCAGTACACCCAGTCTCTCGGTTGTTGGCATGGTTTTATTGCCCAGCAAAAAATGATTTCGATTAAAAAACATCTGCTAACCACTAAACGTCGTTACTTATACCTTTCTGGTTGGATGGTTGCGGCGCTTCGTAGTGAGTTTGGTCCCCTCCCTGACCAATCAATGCATGAGAAGACGTCTGTAGCGGCCCTCATCAAAGAATTGTACACCTTCCTTCGCCAAGCCGATGCGCGCGAATTAGGCGGCTTATTCCGTCAGCTAGACGCTGCTAGTGCAAGTGAAAAGAGCGCGATTCAAGATAAAATTAATAACTTTGAAACTCACGTAGTACCAATTATCGCCGACATTGACGCTGGTTTTGGTAATGAAGAAGCCACGTATCTGATGGCTAAGCAGATGATTGAAGCCGGCGCTTGTTGTATTCAGTTAGAAAACCAAGTGTCTGATGTTAAGCAGTGTGGCCACCAAGACGGAAAAGTTACCGTCCCACATGTTGAGTTTTTAGCAAAAATAAACGCAGTGCGTTATGCATTTTTAGAACTCGGAATTGATGACGGCGTCATTGTAGCTCGTACCGATTCTTTGGGTGCCGGTTTGACTCAAAAGATTGCCGTGACTAGCGAAGCTGGTGATTTGGGTGACCAATACAACTCATTCCTTGAAGTTGAGGCTATCGATGCAGCCGAACTTGCAAACGGTGATGTTGTCTTCCAGCAAGGCGGACAACTCGTTAAACCTTCTCGTTTACCAAACGGACTGTTTAAGTTCCGTGCAGGTACAGGTGAAGAGCGTTGTGTATTGGATTGCATTACTTCATTACAAAATGGCGCAGATCTACTTTGGATTGAAACTGAGAAGCCACATGTATCTCAGATTGGTGCCATGGTTAACGAGATCCGTAAGACCGTTCCAAATGCCAAGCTGGTGTATAACAACTCACCATCGTTCAACTGGACTCTTAACTTCCGTCAGCAAGTGTTTGACGCAATGAAAGAGGCTGGCCAAGATGTGACAGCTTATAACCGTGAACAGTTGATGAGTGTCGATTACGATACTACTGAACTCGCCATTCAGGCAGATGAAAAAATCCGTACTTTCCAATCCGATTCTGCTCGTGAAGCCGGCATTTTCCATCATCTTATTACGTTACCGACTTATCATACTGCTGCGCTATCGACTGATAACCTTGCCAAAGAGTACTTTGGCGACCAAGGTATGCTTGGTTATGTCGCCAACGTACAGCGTAAAGAGATCCGCCAAGGTATTGCATGTGTTAAACATCAAAACATGGCAGGTTCTGATATGGGTGATGCTCATAAAGAATACTTCTCTGGTGACCAAGCGCTTAAAGCATCGGGTAAAGACAACACCATGAACCAATTTTAGCTAATGTCGTCTTTGGATTTACTAAGTTTTTTGAAGTGGACTTAGCCCCAAAGTAAGCTAACGCTAAAAGGCCTGCTCTAATGCAGGCCTTTTTACATCTAAACATTTCATCTAGATGAAATGTTGCATTGAAATATTTTCAACCGACCATAACTATATAGAATAGAGATAACTGTCAATTGACGTGTCCACGTATGATTTTAAAATCAAAAAAATTCACAATGTAATGATAGACATTATCTAATACCTACTGAGAGTTCATATTTAGAATAGTTTTAACGCTTAATTCACTTTCATTATTCTCCTTAAATAGCCGGATAAATAAATAGGAAATCAGCATTGTTAAGGGCTGTCGAAAGGGTCATGTTTCGGAATGACGTCACTGATTGATAGATAAAGACAATATGACGGTTATTGGAGGGCTTCACTTTCAAAATGCGATCCATGTAATATTCAACCATAACAATATATCAATACGTAACCGCAATAATTATTGCTACCGTTTAGGTTGATGTAGGCTGCGCATTCGTCGTTATGAGTATTTTTATATCACCCATTGGACTTATGAAAATAGGCTTTACACTGATAGAAATTATCATTGCTTTTTTGACTCTAACAGGAAGATCAAATCAACTTTTCTTAAGCCGCCTTTGTTAATTTATTAATACCAAAATCTTTTTAGATTAAGTAGTCACGTTCCACCTTTGCGATCCTCAGTGCAAAACGGCTATACCACTTCTCTTTCCCCATTGCCTGTGCTTGCAGGTGTTCAGCATTTTGTTTCCACGCCTTAATGGCATCGAGCGTTTGCCAATAGGAGACCGTAATGCCGAGCTCTTCTCGTGCTGCTTCAATCCCTAAAAATCCCGGTTGGTTTAGTGCTAATTCAACCATGCGCGCCCCCATGGCATGGTAGCCTTCAGTATCGGCAGATAAAACTGAAGTAAACACCACACAGTAATACGGTGGTTTAGGAGTATTGGCTAATTTTGTCATATCATTCCATTGTTAAATGCTGTTTGGAAAACAGTGAGCTCAAGAAAGCAAAAAAAAAAGCCAGAACATATGTTCTGGCTTTTCATCATCGTATTTACTTCTCGGTCCAGCGGTCCATCCAGCCTAGAACATTGTCGTACCATTGCTCTAAGTTATCAGGGTTTAAAATCCAGTGGTTTTCATCTGGGTAAACCAATAGCTCAGATGGGATCCCTTTACGCTGCATAAATGTGTAGGCAGCAAGTCCTTGACCGTAAGGAACACGGAAATCTTTCTCACCATGAATAACTAACATCGGTGTCTTCCAGTTATCGACGTAGTTAACTGGGTTGAACTTTTCGTAAAGGTCTTTGTTGTCGGCATAGGTGCCGCCAAATTCATACTCAGGGAACCATAGCTCCTCAGTGACGTAATACATAGAGCGCATGTCGAATAGACCCGCGTGGTTAACGAGGCATTTAAAACCATCGCTCCAGTTACCCTCGATCCAGTTCATCATGTAGCCGCCGTATGAACCACCCAGTGCACAAGCACGGTCGCCATCAAGCCATTTCTGCTGCTGAGTCACCGCCGCGAGGCCTTTTTGTAGATCTTCAAGCGGCTTACCGCCCCAATCTTGAGTAATTGAATCGGTAAATGCTTGGCCATAGCCAGTTGAACCGTGGAAATCAATCATCACTACGCCATAACCAGCGCCGGCCCATAGCTGTGCATTCCAGCGACTGCTAAAAGAGTTACCGAATGAACCTTGTGGTCCACCGTGAACCAAAAAGGCAATCGGGTATTGCTCGCCCGCTTTATAGTTACTTGGTTTTATCCAGTAACCATAAACCTCTTCGTTATTCCAACCTTTAAAGCTAAACTGCTGATATTCACCAAATTTTATTTCAGCCAGCTTATCCTTGTTTATCTCAGTTAAACGGTTTAGGTTTTGACCATCTAGATTAATTGAATAAAGATCGCCTGGTTCAACCAGTGACTTATTGCTGAATATAATCTTGTCCGCATTGATCCCAACGACACTGTTACTGCCTTCGTTATAGATGGTTTTAACATCACCAAACTGGGTATTAACTTCGAAGATAGAGACTTGCCCAATATCTTGAGCGGTGACGTAAAGCGTTTTGTTGTCTTTACCAAATGCCAATGAGCTTGGGCTACGATCCCACAGCGGCGCAACCTCTTTTTCTTGGCCAGTGACA
The DNA here is from genome assembly GCF_002836135.1 of Shewanella sp. GutCb. Taxonomy (NCBI): domain Bacteria; kingdom Pseudomonadati; phylum Pseudomonadota; class Gammaproteobacteria; order Alteromonadales; family Shewanellaceae; genus Shewanella; species Shewanella sp. GutCb. The sequence goes on from NZ_PJBL01000026.1 coordinate 85,362, forward strand.
GTGTCACGCAGCATGATGCGATAACGATCAGCCTCAAAACCGGGTTTCGACATCGCTAAATAAGCTAAATAACGTCCATCTGCAGAATAAGTGGGGTGAGCGTCCCACGCTTTATTCGCTTCAGTTAAATTTTTAACATCACCGCCATCAACACTGACTTGCCATAAATCGTAGTTTGTCGTCCAAGCTTGATCTTTACTCGGCGCTTTAGCGCTATAAACAACGTACTTTCCATCGGGCGTGAACGTCACTTCTTCCATACCAGAGAAAGGCTTTGGGGGCGTTTCAGTATCTAAGCCTGCGGTAACATCAACAGCCGTAGTGACCGTCTTACCATTTAGCTTAGCGACAAATAAGTGGCTTCTTGAATGGTCATTCCAGGTATCCCAGTGGCGAACCATTAACTGCTTATACTCTCGACCTGTTGAGGTACGCACAGCTTCGGCATCAAACTTCTCTTTTGAGCAGTTGAGGTCTTTACAGTCTGGGAAAACACGCATGTTAACCACGGCTTGAGTGCCGTCATTTGAAAGCTTAAAACCTTCAACGTCGAGTGGGAAATCAGAAACTTGTTTAGCTTCGCCACCATCGAGTGCTAGTTGATATAGCTGACTTGAGCCATTGCGAGCAGCAAGAAAATAGATGCTCTTGTCGTTTGGGCCAAAGGCAACACTGTGCTCTGTACCGGCAAACTGGGTAATTTGTTTCACATTAGCAGTGCTTGAGTCTAAATCTTGGATATAAAGGTCTGAACTGCCCTTTCCATTAGCATCAACATTTTTGACAGCATAGACCACTTTGGTGCCATCATTGGATAATACAGCCGAATGGAGCTTATTGATTTTAACTAACTGTTGGACGGTGAAAGGCTTGGGTGTTGCAGCTTGTACGCTAAAAACAGCGCCAGCAGATGCTAACGCCATAATGATTGCAGTTTTTTTCATCGTTTTAGTCTTATTGTTATGTTTAAAGGTGTGTTACCACGATGGGCGACAAAATAATCCCTGGAGCGATACAGACACTATCCAAAATAAATGGCTTAAGCAATACGTTTAAGCCATTCAGAGCAGACGCTATATCAATAGCGCCGTTAACTTTCCGTTAATGTGATAGCGACTATAGAGTCATGCCGCTGTGTCACTACCCGTTTAGCTTCACTTTCCAGATAGCAGGTCCTGTCTCGTGAGCATTCACGCCATTAGAATCAACCGCCACGGTAACGGGCATATCTTTTACGTCAAATTCGTAAATAGCTTCCATGCCTAAATCGGCAAATGCCACCACTCTCGACTTTTTAATGGCTTTTGACACTAAATATGCCGCGCCGCCTACAGCCATTAAATAACATGACTTATGCTGCTTAATGGATTCAACTGTCGCAGGGCCACGCTCAGCTTTACCTATCATGCCCATCAGGCCAGTTTTATCTAACATAAGATCGGTGAACTTATCCATACGAGTCGCCGTAGTAGGACCTGCAGGGCCAACCACTTCGTCTCGAACAGGATCAACAGGACCAACGTAATAGATAAACTTACCTTTAAAGTCCACGCCTTCAGGTAAGCCTTCTCCGCTTTCAATCAAACTTTGAATACGCTTATGTGCCGCATCGCGTCCGGTGAGCATTTTACCGCTTAACAAAACGGTATCGCCGCTTTTCCACTCTTGCATCTCAGCTTGTGTAATCGTATCAAGATTAACCCGACGTACACTCTCACCGACTTCCCAAGTGATCTTAGGCCAGTCTTCAAGTGACGGAGGCGTGAGTTCTGCCGGCCCGCTGCCATCTAGATGGAAATGCACATGACGTGTTGCAGCGCAATTAGGGATCATAACCACAGGCTTAGAGGCTGCGTGGGTAGGTGATGATTTAATTTTTATATCCAACACCGTTGTCACGCCACCAAGCCCTTGAGCACCAATACCCAGTTTATTGGCTCGGTCAAAAATATCTAATCGAAGCTTTTCTTCAGTCGTTTTTGCGCCGCGTGCTTGTAACTCATGAATATCGACCGGGTCCATTAGCGATTCTTTCGCCATAACCGCTGCTTTCTCGGCCGTTCCACCAATACCGATCCCGAGCATTCCAGGAGGACACCAACCCGCCCCCATTGTCGGCAGTGTTTTTTCTACCCATGCTGCAATGTCATCAGATGGATTAAGCATCACCATCTTAGATTTGTTTTCAGAACCACCACCCTTCGCTGCAATAGCAACGTCAACATGATTGCCCGGCACCATTTCAACGTGCACGACTGACGGGGTATTGTCTTTGGTGTTCTTACGGCCACCAGCAGGATCTGCGACAATAGAAGCTCTAAGAGGGTTATCAGGATTAGTGTAGGCTCGGCGTACACCTTCATCGACCATTTCTTGAACCGTCATATCGGTTTTATCCCACTGAACCGCCATGCCGATTTTAACGAAACTGGTCACGATACCGGTATCTTGGCAAAGAGGACGTTTACCTTCGGCTGACATGCGCGAATTGATCAAGATTTGCGCTATCGCATCTTTTGCGGCAGCGCTTTCTTCACGCTCATAGGCATCGGCCATTGAGTCAACGAAATCTTTTGGGTGATAATAGGAGATATATTGCAGGGCATCAGCAACGCTTTCGATTAAATCGGCTTGCTTGATTACAGGGACTATTTTGCTCACAGACACTTCCTTTTTAACAGACACTTATTCTATTGACTGATACATCCCATGAATAGACCGGGATGTACGCTCCAGCTGCCTTAGCGGCATGTGTGTTTTGTTTTTATAACTTGTGTGAGCAATATGATACTCTTTCGCGACTTTGAGTTAAACATCACATTTTAGATAGGGTTAATAGATGAACAAATTGGCGCCTAAATCCGTATTTTCGATGCGTCTTGATTGGAATTTAACCACAGAAACACTTTTCGGCCTGTTTTCAGATTCACCTTGGGCCATTTTACTCGATTCAGCTGACGCTGATCACGTTGACGCGAAGTTCGATGTGATCTGCGCCAGCCCCATTGCGACATTGGTCAGCAGCAAAAGCTCTACCCAAATAACAAAATCAGCAAATAGAGCACCTTTATTCGCGCTTGCAAGCGATCAATTATCATCATCGCATTACATTGAACAACACGAAGGCGAGCCTTTTAGCCTGTTAAAAACCACCTTGTCTGAACTATTTCCCATTCATAAAAACAGCTTGTTACCCTTTTCAGGGGGCGCCATGGGCAGTTTTAGTTATGACTTAGCCCGTAAGATCGAGAAAATCCCCACTATAGCCTTAGATGATATCTCACTGCCGGTGATGAATGTCGGCTTCTATGATTGGGCGCTGGTGTTTAACTATGAACAACGGCAGTGGACTCTAGTGCATTATCAAAGCCAACTCGCATTAGAGGCAACAAAAACCGCACTGGATGGCTTACTTGCTCAGGCAAATCTTATCGCATCAGAACCACGCGTAGGTAAAACGGTCGATTTTACATCTGTGAGTAAAACGCCTTTTAGATTAACCCGGGATTGGCAAAATCAAATTGATGCTACAGCTTATAGTGACAAGTTTAAGCAAATACAGCAGTACCTTCATAACGGCGATTGTTATCAAATAAACCTGACACAACGATTTAGCACCCAATATGAAGGTGATGAATGGCAAGCGTATTTAGCACTTAGACAAAGTAATGCCGCGCCCTTCTCCGCGTTTATTAGATTGCCTCAGCATGCTGTGTTATCGATATCGCCCGAACGCTTTGTTTCCTTGCAAGCTGACCAAATCCAAACTAAGCCGATAAAAGGCACGATGCCAAGAGATAGCGATCCTCGGATAGATAAGCAAATGGCTTCGCTGTTAGCCACATCTGAAAAAGATCGCGCTGAAAACTTAATGATTGTTGATTTACTCAGGAATGATATTGGTAAAGTTGCCACTGCTGGCTCCGTTAATGTGCCTAAGCTATTTGACATAGAAAGTTTTCCGGCAGTGCATCATCTTGTGAGTACGGTAACTGCGACATTAAAACCAACTTTAGACGCTAGTGACCTTTTGAAATCCTGCTTTCCTGGAGGCTCTATTACGGGCGCCCCTAAAATACGCGCAATGGCGATCATTGAAGAACTTGAACCATCACGAAGAAGTCTTTACTGTGGATCTATTGGTTATATTAGCCAAAATGGAAATATGGACACCAGTATCACCATTCGAACTTTAGTCGCGCAACAGCAAAGTAGGGATATTAGTCCCAAACAGGATAACATTCTGTATTGTTGGGCGGGAGGCGGCATAGTTGCAGACTCTAAAGTGGATGCTGAATATCAAGAAAGTTTCGATAAGGTGAGTAAGATCCTGCCGGTGCTATCTCGGATTAATCAAGAGGCCTAATGATATGGATTTAGTGGAGTTTAGACTCAAATTTAATCTCCACTCTTTGCCGCAGTCACATCATTTACCGGCTTCTCATCAGTTTGCACTCACTAAACCTTTTCGTAAGGCTGCCGTGCTCATTGCTCTGAGTTTTAATCACGGTGAACTCGAGCTTATTCTTACCCGTCGACCTACCCATCTGCGAGCACATCCTGGACAGATCAGTTTTCCTGGTGGCAAAGTAGAAAAGTTTGATACGAGTTTAGAAGCTACTGCTTTACGTGAGGCAGAAGAGGAGATCGGACTGTTTATTGACAATGTTGATGTCATTGGCTTATTGCACGACCATAAAACATTTACTGGTTTTGATATAACACCAGTGGTAAGCATTGTAAAACAGCCATTTACGCCCATTATTGATCCTGGTGAGGTCGATGAGCTATTTACCATTCCGCTGTCATTTCTATTGAATAATGATAATAGACACACGCAGTACTTTAGCCGCAATGGGATTAAATACCCAGTTCACTTTATCCCTTACAAATCCTATTTTATATGGGGCGCCACGGCAGCGATGATTGATCAACTGTGCAGGCTTATCTCCCACACCGATACTTAACCTTAACCCCTATCCGAATTCGTTATACCCGATGCATCCACTCTAGGTTATTCGTTATCCTATCTAAATGGGTAAACTCAACGTTCGCTGCTTTGTCTTCTACGGGAAACACCTAAACACTCTGCTTATTAATGCCTGTAATTGGCAAGACACTCGCCCTTAACCCATCAATGCATCTTTGATTAACACACTTAACCGTTTATGTATTGGCTGAAATTTAATGTGATGGGTATGAGAAAGTGTTTTGATTGCACACTGAGTTACACCACAAAGCGAATATAGAGCCCTGCCGATAATGAGCATAAAAATAGCAAAGGAATATTCACCCACCAGCCAAGACGACTGTGCTTGGCAATATAATAATTGAAGCCTAAGTTAATAAAACTCACGAATGCGCACCACCAAACGATATCGGCTAGTAACACCGTTTGTACGGGATCCCATTCAAACTGAATTTCAACGCCCTTACTTTTAAGATACCCCACAGCGGTATCAGGTCTTGCACCATCAAACAAAATCAATGCATAAACCGCTAATGACCAACCCACGACAGACAAGGTTGTCAGCAAATATTGGAAAAACCTGAGCCTTTTCATCGATACTATCCGTAGTTTTCGCCATCTTTTTGAAACAATAACAAGATCCTGACCAACTTACCTTACTTTCCACTTGAGAAAAGCGTGTATCAAGGTAATATAAACGTCCAAATTTTTATTTAAAACGTTTCGTTGGAGAGCTAAGCAACAATGAGCATTACATCTGTCGCTTCTGTATTTAAAGGTGACTTTGCGATTGGTTCGCAAATCACAGTACGTGGCTGGGTTAGATCCCGCCGCGATTCTAAAGCTGGGATCTCATTCCTCGCTATTTATGACGGTTCATGTTTCGACCCTATTCAGGGCGTAGTACCGAATAATTTAGAGAATTACGACAACGAAGTGTTAAAGCTTACTGCGGGTTGTTCTGTCATTATGACCGGTGAAGTTGTTGAATCACCGGGTAAGGGCCAAGCCTTCGAAATGCAAGTGACCCACGTTGAGGTTGCTGGCTGGGTAGAAGATCCAGACACTTATCCGATGGCAGCTAAACGCCACTCTATTGAACATCTACGTGAGCTAGCGCATTTACGTCCGCGTACCAATATCATTGGTGCCGTGGCACGTGTGCGTAACTGTTTATCGCAAGCGATTCACCGTTTTTATCACGAACAAGGTTATATTTGGGTTTCTACTCCCTTAATTACCGCCTCTGACGCTGAAGGTGCTGGTGAGATGTTCCGAGTTTCAACTTTGGATCTCGAAAACCTACCCCGTGACGATAAAGGCGCCGTTGATTACAGCGAAGACTTTTTCGGTAAAGAATCTTTCTTAACCGTATCGGGTCAGTTGAATGCAGAGACATACGCGTGCGCGCTATCTAAGGTTTATACCTTTGGTCCTACATTCCGTGCTGAAAATTCAAATACCAGTCGTCACCTTGCTGAATTTTGGATGGTTGAGCCTGAAGTTGCTTTTGCCGATCTAGACGATGTCGCAAAACTTGCTGAAGATATGTTGAAGTACTGCTTTAGAGCGGTACTAGCAGAGCGCAGAGATGATCTTGAGTTCTTTGCACAACGTGTTGAAAAAACCGCTATCGAGCGTTTAGAAGCATTCGTCACCAGTGACTTTGCTCAAATTGATTACACCGATGCTATCGAAATTCTTAAAGCGTCTGGTAAGAAGTTTGAGTACGACGTTGAATGGGGAATCGATCTGCATTCAGAGCATGAACGCTATCTAGCCGAAGAACACTTCAAAGCCCCTGTTGTTGTTAAAAACTACCCTAAAGATATCAAAGCATTCTATATGCGTTTGAACGACGATGGTAAAACAGTGGCAGCGATGGATGTATTAGCACCTGGTATTGGTGAGATCATCGGTGGCGCTCAACGTGAAGAGCGTTTAGACGTTCTTGATGCACGTCTTGCAGGGATGGAACTAAGCCAAGAAGATTATTGGTGGTATCGTGACCTACGTCGTTATGGCACTGTGCCACACGCAGGTTTCGGATTAGGTTTTGAACGCCTAGTCTCTTATGTTACTGGCGTGGCTAACATCCGTGACGTGATCCCATTCCCAAGAGCACCTAAATCAGCTAGCTTCTAACGATTAGTATTAACTAATTCTTAATGTAGATTTAAATTGCTTAACTAAAAAAGCCTCTAACTAAATTAGAGGCTTTTTTGTATCTGTCGCCAAGTCAATTAAGTCATCAAACTGACACACTACCTAACTTCTTTATCTCATTGCTATATAGGCGTCTAGGCTGTATTAACTTTAATTCTAACGTTTATACTAATACTCGCCCGCTTTGCGTGTCATCGACTGCAGGCCATCAATCTCTTTGTGCGCATATAGTTTGCCATCAAACTTAATAATACCAAAACGGCGTCTGACATACTCAGCAAGTACAATGCCCATGACTAAACCCAAACTCAAACAACTTATAATCACCGACGGGACTATCTTATCTTGGAAATCACTTATCATCAGCGCCACTATACCCATCGCAAGTACAGGCCCAATCGCCAGTGCAACCCATTTAAATAACATTACTATCCCAGCAACAAATGCTAAAAACATTCTCTCACCCATAATAACTCCCTATATATTACGATCTTACACCGCTTCAATGCGATGATACTAAAATCAGCTTATCAGCATAAAAAACAATCTGTTAAGTCAACTATCGCATAATATCCAACATAAAAGCGACCTCTATCACACTTATTTTACAGCATAGACAAATTGTCCTTTACCGCAATAAATAAATGATCTAGCTCAAGGGAGTAAACCTTACATTTTACCTAGCCCGCCAAACCCCTATAAAGCTTGACGCACATCAATATTCGGGGGCTTTTTGAGGCATAGACTGTCTTCGTAGAGCAAATTCCTTACCCATAATAATAGGTATAACCATGGATACACACGAAGCCCTTTATCAGCAAGGTGTGACGCGAATGGAGCAGCTGCGCCAATTACAACCTCGTCACGGTGAAACGCTCCAAGAAAAGATGTTGCAAAATGGCATTAGCCGCCGTGATTTTATGAAATGGACCGCATCTGTTGCTGCCATGCTGGCCCTTCCCTTGCCGTTTAGCACCTTGGTTGCTGAAGCTGCAGAACTGGCAAACCGCGTGCCGCTGATCTGGTTACATTTGGCTGAATGCACAGGTTGTTCAGAATCCCTTATTCGCACCGATACCCCTAATCTTGATGCGCTAATTTTTGACCATGTTTCTCTTGAGTACCATGAAACATTGATGGCCGCCGCTGGTTGGCAGGCTGAAGAGAACCTAGAGCACGCATTAGAAGCCTATAAAGGCAACTATTTACTTGCTGTTGAAGGTGCTGTACCCACCGCGAATAACGGTGCTTACCTTACTGTTGGTTGTAAAGGCCATACTGGGCTGCATATTGTTAAAGAGGCAGCAGCAGGCGCTGCAGCAATAATATCTGTGGGTACATGTGCGGCATTTGGTGGCGTACAAGCTGCATCACCAAACCCAACCGGCGCTAAAGGCGTTTATGAGGTAGTTGATAAGCCTGTTATCAACCTCGGCGGCTGTCCCCCAAGTGAGAAAAACATTGTCGGCACGCTGATGTATTTCATTATGTTCGGCAAACTTCCTGCGTTAGATATGTTTAACCGTCCTAAATGGGCTTATGGCGCGCGTGTACATGACAACTGCGAACGACGTGGGCGTTTCGATGCCGGTGAATTCGTAGAAGAGTTTGGCGATCAAGGGGCCAAAGACGGTTACTGCTTATATAAAGTCGGCTGTAAAGGTCCCTACACCTACAACAACTGCCCAACTGAGCGATTTAACCACCATACCAGCTGGCCAGTATTAGCAGGCCATGGATGTATGGGCTGCTCAGAGCCCAATTTTTGGGATGAGATGGCTGACTTTGAAAAACCATTGGGTAGACAGTTACTACACGGCTTAGACGCCACGACAGATACGATAGGTGCCGTCATATTAGGCGCCACAGCTGTCGGTATTGGTGCACATGCCGTCGCCAGTGTCTTTGCCAAATCTGAAGAGGAAGAATCATGAGTAAACGTGTAGTAATCGATCCTATCACTCGAATTGAAGGTCACTTGCGGATTGAGGTTGAGGTTGATGAGAATAATGTTATTCAAAAAGCATGGTCATCTTCTACGCTTTGGCGCGGTATCGAAGTGATTCTAAAAGGTCGCACGCCAATGGACGTTGGCTTAATCGTACAGCGTATTTGTGGTGTGTGTACCTATTCCCACTACCGCTGTGGTACAGAAGCCGTAGAGAATGCGTTAGGCGTGAAAATTCCGTTAAATGCTAAATATCTACGTAGCTTGATGCAGGCTTCACTTTATATGCATGATCACATTGTGCATTTCTACCATCTTCACGGTTTGGACTGGGTTGATGTCGTCTCAGCTTTAAGTGCAGATCCAGCTTTAGCCGCTCAAGTTGCGCTCAAATACACTGATAAGCCAATTAATGCCGGTGAAGGTGACTTAAGAGCAGTGCAAGAGCGAGTAAAAGGCTTAGTAGAGACCGGTAAGCTGGGCCCATTCGCTAACGCATATTGGGGCAACGGTACTTACAAGTTTACCCCTGAGCAAAATCTTATTGCGCTATCTCATTACCTCAAAGCACTTGAAGTACAGCGTGTTGCGGCAGAGATGCTAGCCATATTTGGTGGTAAATCACCCCATCCACAGTCCATTGTTGTTGGTGGCGTAACGTCAGTTCGTGACATGTTAAGCCCGGCACGTCTACAAGAGTGGAAACAAAAACACGCCATCGTAAATGATTTTATTATTCGCGCATATAAAGCAGACATAGTGATGGCAGCAGAAGCGTTTGGTAGTGAGCCAAGCGTACTCGGTGGCGTCAACGTAAAGAACTTCTTAGCCACAGATGACTTCTTATTGGGTGACGGGCAGTACATGTTCAACCAAGGCGTGATCATGAATGGTGATCTAGCAGGAGTGAGCGATTTAAACCCTGATTTAATCAAAGAAGATGTTACCCATGCCTGGTACAAAGCCGATGGACCACAGCACCCTTACGATGGCACTACCGTACCAGATTACACAGGTTTTGTAGAAAGAGACACGGTTTACGGCAAGCTGCCTACCGTTAATGGTGATGGTAAATACAGCTGGGTTAAATCACCTCGTTACCAAGGTGAGCCAGTTGAAGTTGGCCCACTCGCCTGCTTGTTGGTGAACTATGCTCGCGGCAATCAAGTGGTGGTTGACGCTGTAAATGGATTACTCAGCGAAACGGGTCTGCCGATTGAGGCGCTATTTACCACTCTAGGCCGCACTGCTGGTCGTATGCTGCAGACGGTGATTGTTGCTGAAGAAAGCCTGAAAACCTTTGATGCTTTACTCACTAACATGCAGTCCGATGAGTCTACTTATACTAAGCCTGAAATTGATCCGAATAAAGAATACGTCGGTCACTCTATGATTGAAGCGCCACGCGGCATGCTAAGTCATTGGATCCGAATAAAGGGAGGCAAAGTTGAGAATTATCAAGCTGTGGTGCCAACCACATGGAATGCTGGACCTGTGGATGTGAACGGTAACATGGGACCTTATGAGGCATCTTTGATTGGGTTAAAACTTGAAGACCCAACCAAGCCATTAGAGGTCATCCGTATTATCCACTCATTGGACCCTTGTATGGCTTGTGCAGTGCACGTTATGGATTTCAAGGGTACTGATTTAGGTGCGTTTAAAGTCAATCCCAACGGGTTTTAGTAAAGGGGGTAAGCATGAAAATTCAATCAGCACCCTACCAAAGACAACTTGTTTTTGGTGCGGCGATAAGGATATTTCATTGGTTAAGAGCATTAGCCATTCTGATCCTTATCATTACAGGATTCTACATTTCCTGGCCATTTTTGGTCGCACCAGAAAGTTCGGATGTGTTGGTACAAGGCTATATTCGCGCCGCCCACCAAGTTTTTGGTTTCCTTCTGGTTTCCATTACATTGGTGAGAGCCTATCTGTTCTTTTTTGGTAAAAGTGATAACGAAAGACGTTCATTTAAAGATGTATTAAGCCCTAAAAGTTGGATCACCCAGCTAAAGTCTTACCTTTGGATGGGACATTTAGACAAAGCCGGAGTCTACGGGCCACTGCAATTTGTGACTTACCTTGCAATTTCATTAGTTGCCTTGCTGATCTGCGTTACGGGCCTAGTGTTATATGCCAATGTATATCATCAAGGACTGGGAGGAATGCTTGGTGGAGTGGCTAGTTGGATCACCATGATGATGGGGGGATTAGCACCGGTCAGAATATGGCACCACTACTTTACTTGGGTCTTTATTATTTTTGTCGTTATCCACGTCTACATGGCTGTTTGGACTGGGATCCGCTTTAAGCACAATTCAGTGGACTCTATTGTCTCTGGTTATGATTATCATAAAAAGAAATAAAAGGAAAACATGAAGATATTGCTACTTGGTATTGGCAATGTCCTGTACGCCGATGAAGGTATCGGCGTACATTTCGTCAATTATATCCAAGAAAATTACCTTTTCCACCATCCAGAACATCAACTTGATCTAATTGATGGTGGCACTCTCGCTCAGGGACTTATTCCCACGTTATGCCAATATGACTATTTACTGGTGGTTGATACCGTTAATGCCAATGGCGTCGAACCCGGAGAGGTTTATTTCTTCGACTTCGATAACGCTCCCGCTGAAATTGATTGGCAAGGCAGTGCTCACGAAGTTGAGATGCTTCAAACCTTGATTATGATGGAAATGGTCGGCGACAGGCCAAAAACTTTTGTTCTTGGTGTGACTCCCACCGTGCTTGAACCTATGACTCTCGGCTTAACGCCGCAAATTCAAGCCGCGGTGCCTTTAATGGAGCGCACCTTAATGAATCACTTTGAACAATTGGGCTTTTCACACACCCGACGGGCAAACATCGATATCAACGCTCTTATCCCAGACTCATACAAACGGGGCCTAATATCAGATGAAGAATATTAGATTTGAATTTGACTGTCAGCGCGAGGTGCCCTTTTATGGCCACCTCTGCAATCAATACTTACTAAACGACCAATACGATGTCACGATCGGGCAAACGGGCAACCGCTATTTTATTGAAGCTAAAGGTGAACAATCAGAATTAGAACAACTTGCTGATGCCATAGCAGAAGATTTTTTGATCTCATCATGGCTGATAAAGCCCAATATCTCGCTTATTGAAGCTCCCATAGGTAATCATAAACTGTTGCAGCATACACCACTGTTACAAGAGTACTGCCAGCACTGTCAGCCACAATTTGGTGATAATCAAGCCGGGTATTTTGGCCAACTGGACTATGTTTGTCCTTGTTGCCAAGCAGAAAAGCGCGTTAACGAACAACATAAGGCTATCGATCTAAAAGCAGTCAAGGTGCTGGTTGATAACCTTGAAACTAAAGGCTATGTTGATCTGCCAGTCGTTGATGGCAAACAGATAGTACAGCTTAGCTATAAGCCCAATAATGCATTCGGGAACAGTGAGCGGCAAAAACTAGTGATCTGCAACCCTAACAACCTCAATGCACACTTTGTGGTCACAGAGCAGCAAGTTCTCGCATTATCAAGCATCGAAAAACCACTGATTTGTAGCAGAGCAATTGATAACCACCCCAGGCTAACAGACCCGCTTTACTCTCTTTGTTTCGCTAATTCGAGATTATTATTAGTCATTTGCGAACTGTTACGTCAGCGTGGTGTGGATTGGATCTATATTAGTCGCACCGATAACCCACAGCTCGCTTTAGTTAACGCGCTATGGGTTCCTCTTAAAGAAACAGGCCATAAAACTTATCACTCAGATAAGACCCCACTACATGATGATGTACATCTTGGACAATATGACGTGCACTGGGTGAAAGATCATATTGAAGTGAGTACGCTAACTTCTCCGCAGTCTACAGATATAGAGCTCGCATCGATTCAAGAACTGCATGAAGCAGCAACTTGTGCACTACATGCAGCCAATCTGGGGGTGAAAAAGGCAAAAAACTGCGCTGTACTCTACTTAAGCGATACCAATAAAAGTCGTATTGTAACCATGGATTCTAAACAAAAATTAGAACTGTTTTTTGAGTTTCCAACGTTACCTGATAATGGCTATGACATCGTCCATCAAATCGATTCGTCACCGCAAAAGAACTTGTTTGATAAATTTAAACAGCAACACCCAGAAGACTATTTAGCATTACTCGAGTTAAAACTGACGGCACCGACAAACAATATTCAGTCTTTGTGGGCGATAGCGGCCGTTTTACTCGGCGCCGCCACAACAAATGAAAATATAACGTTAAACAAAGTCCAGCTAAGTGATTTTGTTATCGCCAGTGCTATGCGACACAAAGGCAGCAATGCACCAAGAGTCGACTTTCCTCTCACACGAGGCGAAGCATTTCGCAGTCTAAACTGGTGCAAAACACTGGGCAGCATTATCAGTTTTAGGTTGGCAGAAGATGGCAATATTGAAAAGCTCGCGTTTGGCATGCACGATTCGCTCGCCGATTTCATCTGTAACTGGATTGAGCATTTAGATCAAAACATCTGTATTAAATCGGTCGCATTAGCAGGCAGTTCTTTTAATAATGAGTTGTTGGGAAAAAGGATCTCATTGCGCTTAGGTAAAAACTTTACCCTTAACCCCAATCAACAGATGGATTTAGAGGGTGTAAATATCGCAGTAGGATCACTGTTTTTAAAACAGCGTAGACATTAATGACCCAGTCTATTAAACGGGTACTTATTAAGATCACCGGCATCGTACAGGGTGTCGGGTTTCGGCCTTTCATCTACCGATTAGCCCATGAACTAAAATTGACTGGAAGTGTCCTTAATAATAGTGAAGGCGTTACGATTGAGGCTCAGGCCAGTGAAGATGTGATCGATCAATTTAAAACATTACTCATCCAATCGCCACCGCCACTCGCCCGAATCGATAACATCTTAATGACTGTTCTACCGCCTGTGGAAGTTACAGAGCCATTTTGTATTATCCATAGCAAGCATACGACTAATGCCGTCGTTGCAGTATCGCCGGATAAATGTAGCTGTGATGATTGTATTGCCGATATTACAAATCCACAGAGTCGCTATTTTAGATACCCGTTCACCAACTGCACTAATTGTGGGCCAAGATATTCGATTATCAATACCTTACCTTACGATCGTAAAAATACCTCTATGGCACATTTCGACATGTGCTCAGCCTGCGAAAGCGAGTACCAAAATCCGTTAAACAGACGTTATCATGCACAGCCTGTAAGTTGCCCAGATTGCGGTCCCCTACTGACCTTTAAAAAACCAGACTTAAGCCATCACAACGGCCACAAAGATGCTCTAGAGCAAACCGTTGCAGCGCTTAAAGCGGGAAATATCGTTGCCATAAAGGGATTAGGCGGATTTCATCTAGTTTGTGATGCAAGCAATCAACACAGCCTAGAGGCGTTACGGGCGCGTAAGCACAGACCAGCCAAACCATTAGCGATAATGGTTAAAGATATTTGGGTTGCTAAGCAGCTTGTTGAAGGAAATGAAACCGAGTGGCTCACTTTAGCAAGTAATGAACGGCCTATTGTTGTAATGAGAAAAAAGCTCCAGCCAACCTTAACGATAAGTAAGTTGGTGGCCCCTGATATCGATAGGCTGGGAGTATTTTTGCCCTATACTCCTTTGCATCACTTATTGCTGCAACAAGTCGACTTACCGCTAGTGATGACGAGTGCCAATCTATCCGGCGAACCTATCATTACCGATAGCGCAGATATAGCGTTTAAGCTTGGCCACGTTGTTGATTACATCTTGGACCACAACCGTCCCATTTTAAACGGCTGCGATGACAGTGTCGTACAGGTGATAAACCATAGATTACAAGTTATTAGACTCGCTCGTGGCTATGCCCCACTATCAATTTACAGTCCTAAGCGGATAACCTCACCCACATTGGGTTTAGGTGCACAGCAAAAGAATACCGTTTGCTTTGGCTTTGAGCATAATGTTTTCTTAAGTCCACATATTGGCGATCTTGTCTCTATAGAGGCTGAAAGCTATTTTCATGACACGCTAGAGACATTCTCAAGACTATATCGTTTTAAAGCTGAGCGGCTAGTACATGATCTTCATCCTGACTATTTTACTAGCCGCTGGGGCGAATCATTAACAGGCATAAAAAGAACTGCAGTCCAGCACCATTATGCTCACGTATTAAGTGTGCTTGCTGAAAACAAATCAACACAACAAGTCTTAGCGTTTGCTTTTGATGGAACTGGACTCGGTACCGATAACACCCTCTGGGGTGGCGAAGCATTGATCGCCGATGCGCACTGTTATCACCGCATTGCTTATCTAAAACCCTTCAAATTAATTGGTGGTGAACAAGCCATTAAACAACCCATTAGGTTGCTTTTGTCTATATTGCTTGAAAAATATTCACTGCAACAGATAAATCACTTTGCAATACCTGCTATAGGAAAATTATCCACTATTACCTTGTCCAATTTAAATAAGGTATGGCAAACAACACCCGCAGCTAAAAGCACAAGCTCCATCGGTCGTTTGTTCGACGTCGTTGCAGTGTTACTGAACCTTATTGATAAAACGCAATACGAAGGGCAAGCCGGAATACTGCTCGAAACCGCCGCAAACCAAGCCGTTTGCATACAATCAATCAAAAGTATTGATATTACTCATGCAGCATCTCTGGCAAGTAATAAAGCGGTCGATAGTGACTCAGAAAGCATTATTTTTGACATGACATTATCAACTGACAATCAATGGGACTCAACTGCGCTTATCAAACAAATCCTTGATGCAGTGATAAGCCAACCGTTAACTCAGGCAAGAACAGCCTTAATTGCGAAAGCATTTATGGACACTCTTGCGAAAGCCATCTGTGACGTTGCGAAACACTATCCTCAGTACCCCATAGTGTTAACTGGCGGGGTGTTTCAAAATCGCTACCTTTCTGAGCACTGTGAAAAATCACTTCAAATACAAGGTAATAAGCTAATACCAAGTGGTCGGGTACCTATTAATGATGCAGGCATAGCCTTAGGCCAAGCTTGGTACGCTATCCATAACACCCTCTAACAAACATGAGCAGTATCACCTTTCGATGCCGCTAAAACTGATTTACATCAATGCTACGCCATTAAAGATGGCCGACAATGAGATATAACTAATAATACGGAGTTACCTATGTGCCAAGACTGTGGCTGTTCAATTACCCGTCATGATCACTCTTTAAACCCGAGCCATTCTCATTCAAAAAAAGATCAAAACATAGCGACTAACCCGCAGTTAAATGACAAAAAAACCTTGTCTTTGATCCATAAGATTCTAGATAAAAACGACATAGAAGCACAACATAACCGCGAACACTTTGAAGCCAAGTCAGTGACTGCGTTTAATATCATGAGTAGCCCAGGCAGTGGTAAAACAACACTGCTTGAACATTTACACCTGCACATGGATTTGAAATATGCTGTTATTGAAGGCGATCTTGAAACATCGAGAGATGCCGATAGATTAACAGCAAAAGGGATCGAAGCCTTCCAGATCCAAACCGGCTCTGCATGCCATTTAGATGCCTTTATGGTTCATAGTGCATTGCACCATATTGATCTGGAGCCACTCGATATCTGCTTTATCGAAAACGTAGGTAACTTAGTCTGCCCTGCTAGCTATGATGTTGGCACGCATAAAAATATTGTGTTGTTATCGGTGCCAGAAGGCGATGATAAAATCGAAAAGTACCCGGTAATGTTCCGTCGTGCAGATGTAGTTTTAATCACTAAGTGTGACTTACTACCCCATTTTGATTTCAGTATTGAAGAATCAAAAGCCCAGCTTAAAAAGCTTAACCCCAATGTTGAGCTTATTGAGGTTTCGATTAAAGACACTCAATCACTACGCAACGTTGCCGACTGGATAGCGAAGCATATGGGAGGTAACGCCTAATGTGTTTATCAATCCCATCGCAGGTCGTTGAATTACATGCAGGGCAAGAATCTGTCACTGTCGATACCATGGGCGTTAAACGTAAAGTCAGTAGCCATTTGATGAGTGAACCACTGGTGCTGGGTGACTATGTCCTTATTCACATTGGTTTTGTCATGAATAAGATAGATAAGGCTGACGCACTCGAAAGCCTCGCGTTATATCAAGAGATCGTAGAGAAACTAGAGCAAGAGGAGAACGTATCATAATGCTCTCTTTAAACGAGCTCTACCAAGGATTTAGAGATCCGGAGGTGATTAAGTCGCTGGCAAAACAAATAGCCATCACGGCGGCAAAATATCCGGGCCAAATCAATATTATGGAAGTGTGCGGCGGACATACCCACACCATAATGAAATACGGTTTAAATCAATTGTTGCCAGGCAATATTGAATTTATTCATGGCCCTGGTTGCCCCGTATGTATTATGCCAAAAGAGCGTATTGACCATGCTACGGCGTTAGCAAGCTTACCCGATACTATTCTTATTACACTCGGTGACATGATCCGAGTGCCCGGTTCCAACGGCAACCTTGCTCAGTTCAGAGCCAGCGGCTGCGATATTCGACCCATTTACGATCCACTAGACTGTCTTACTATAGCCACTGACAATCCGGATAAAACAGTCATTTTCTTTGCTATTGGATTCGAAACCTCAACCCCAATGACGGCAGTGCTGTTAGAGCAAGCAGAAAAACGTCATATTTCCAACCTGCTTTTTCATATCAACCATGTACTGGTCCCACCGGCGATCGATGCTGTCATGGCAGACCCAAATGTTAAAGTTAACGCCTTTATCGGCCCTGCGCATGTCAGTGTGATCAGTGGCGCCAAGGTATATCGCTCAGCAGTTAAAACCTATAATACCCCATTGGTTATATCCGGTTTTGAGCCCGTTGATGTAATGGAATCGATCTTAATGATTGCTAAGCAAAAGGTTAAAGCCATCGCATTGCTCGAAAACCAATATAGCCGTGCAGTGTCAGAACAAGGTAATCTAACCGCTCAAGCACTGATCAACAAATACATGATCATTAGACCCAGTTTCCGATGGCGCGGACTTGGTCCCATTGCTGATTCAGCTCTAATGCTCCGCGATGAATATCGTCACCGAGATGCTGAACAGGTATATAAAGAGCAACTACCAAATATTGAAATAGACGATCATAAAGCTTGCCAGTGTGGTGATATTTTACGTGGTTTATCAAAACCCAAAGATTGCAAAGTTTTTGGCCGTGGTTGCACCCCGGAAACACCTTTGGGCAGTTGTATGGTCAGCTCTGAAGGTGCTTGTAATGCACATTTTCGTTATAACGGAGTTACTGAATGAGTCATTTAAAAGCCAATAAAACCGTTCAGCTAAGTCATGGCGGTGGCGGTAAAGAGATGAACCGTCTGATTAAAGATATATTTTTCAAAGCCTTTGACAACCCTATCCTTAGAAGTGAAGAAGATGCAGCTCGACTGCATTTTAGTGGATATACGGCTTTTACAACTGACTCCTTTACCGTTGCCCCCCTTTTTTTTGCGGGTGGAGATATAGGCAAACTTGCCATTGCAGGAACCGTTAACGATTTAGCGATGATGGGGGCTGAACCACAATTTTTAAGCAGCAGTTTTATCATCGAAGAGGGCTTTGCCATTGATGATCTTAAGGTCATTGTAACCAGCATGGCGAACGAGCTTAAACGTTCAGGTGCCCGTATTGTTTGTGGAGATACTAAGGTGGTACCGAGAGGCTGTGCAGATGGCCTTTTTATCAATACCTCAGGTGTTGGCCGAATTATTAATAATGAAATCTCGGTTAAAAATCTACAAGACGGAGATGCCATTATCGTCTCCAGAGATATAGGTCGTCATGGCGCCGCTATTTTAATGGCTCGCGAAGGCCTTGCACTCGAATCGGATCTCACCAGCGATTGCGCTAGCCTTTGGCCAATTGTGGAGCAGCTAATTGCCGCCAATATAGAGATCCATGCCATGAGAGATGCCACGCGTGGTGGTTTATCCGCAGTGCTAAATGAGTGGGCATCTGCGTCAGATGTTGGTATAGAGGTGAACGAATCAGCGATACCAGTGAGCAGTGAGGTGTCTGGCTTATGTGAGTTATACGGTTTTGAGCCTTTTGATTTAGCCAATGAAGGCACCTTTATTCTCGCAGTACCTCAAACCTCTGTCGCGGCAACACTAGAAGTAATGAAGACTTTCTGCCATTGCGAACAAGCCGCGCTTATTGGCCATGTAAATCAAATAAAACCGGGTAAAGTGATATTGAATACTCCATGGGGTAGTCGCCGATTTTTAGACGTCCCCCAGGGCGAACTTCTACCGAGGATCTGTTAGTGCACGAATATTCTATAGTCACAGCACTGATCGAAGAGTGTGAAAAGTTTGCGCAGCAAAATGATGCTAATAAGGTGACTCGGGTCAGTATTAAACTGGGGATCTTAAGTGGTGTAGAACCCAGCCTGCTAAAAACTGCTTTTGAAACGTTTAAGTTGGAAGGTATATGCGCAGAAGCGACCCTCGAAATGAATATACAGCCACTCGTCATAAGCTGTTTATCGTGTAACAACGAATCGATACATGACCAAAGAAACATCGTTTGTAGCCATTGCCAAAGTACCCATACTGAAGTTTTAGACGGTGAAGATATGATGTTAATGCAACTAGAGTTAGAGCAGGCCTAAGTTAACCGACTGATGGCATGCCATGTATTAAACAGCCACTAACACTCCACGTCTGTGGCTGTTTAATTAGTATGAAGCATGCCTAAATTCATCAGAAAGTTCAGCTCTGGCTCTTTTCAAGTTTTTTTGCGCTTGTTCAAAGTAGCTTGGTGAGGTGTCGATAGCTCTTTCAAATAGCTCAATTGCTTTCTCGTAATTTCCTTCAAGCATCAAAAAGTAGCCTAGATCATTGAGTGCATCAGCAGGCTCCATCGCTTGTTCAAAGGTTGCTAGTGCACGTTTATACAAGCCCTTTCTAACGTAAACTAGACCCAAATTTGTCCAAGCCCTATCAAAAGCTTGATCTTCTCCTATCGCTTGCCTTAAGTATTTTTCAGCCGTAGTGAGATCACCCGTTAAGTAGTAGGAGTAACCCAAATTGGAAATGAGAATGGCAGAATGAGGTTGTAGTTCTATTAATAGTCGGAAGTACTCTCGCGCTTTTTGGTGATTATTTTGTACATCATCAAGAATAGCAATCGCATTGTATACTCTTGCAGGAGACTCTCTATCGGGTACGTACAATTCGCCAATTAGTCGACTTGTGCCTATTGTTGCCAATCTCTTTTGATCGAGCTCTATCGCTTTTTCTAAATGGACTCTTGCCTCTCTATATTGACGTTTATCCATGCTTACAACACCCAAGTCTGCATGTACCATCACTAAATTAGGATCGAGTGTAAGGGCTTCATTATAGGCTTTAAAAGCGATATCAGCATTCCCTCGCATCGTATGGATCCTGCCGATATGATAAAAAGTGTTGGCATTTTCGGCATTAAAATCTAATGCTTGAATATACGCATAAAGCGCTTTTTCCAAATTACCTGATTGCTCTTCATTCCTAGCTTTCTTAAGTGCCTCTTCTTCAGTTTTAGGAGCTTCAAAATCAGAGGTTATTGACGACAAGGCACCAGCATCAAGAAGATCTTGTCTATCTGGTGCTTTAATCGCTAACGGCTCGTCTGGGGTTGTGGAAGAACAAGCACTTACTATCGCAAAGAAAAAGATTGCAAATAATAGCTTTAGCGTAGATTTCATAGTTAGCATCATCCATTCCTTATTTTTAGTTTTTTCTGTAGCTGCCAATACATTAAAACGCTTGACCCCATACTTTCATCACTTTTAACACCGCAGGTCCCACAGCCACAATAAAGAACGAGGGCCAGATACAACACATCATTGGAAATATCATCTTTACCGCCAATTTTGCGGCTTGCTCTTCAGCAGCTTGCAAACGCTTATCTCGATACTCGTCAGAAAATACTCTAAGCGTCTCGGCGATGCCCGTACCTAAGCGCATGCTTTGTGAAATAGCAGAATTAAGGCCTTTTATATCATCCAAGCCTGTTCTTTCGGTAAACTCCTGTAAGGCGACTTTAATCGTCAAACCTGCCCTTACCTTACTACAGACTAAATCAAGTTCACTGGCCAAATTTGGATGGCTAAAAGCAAGCTCCTTTGCTACGCGTTGTAAAGCAGCCATCAAGCCTAGGCCTGCTTCGCAGCATACAACTAATAAATCTAATGCATCGGGGAAACCAACTCGTAATCGACGCATTCTTCTATTAGCCAATGATTGCAAAATCATTGAGGGTAAAACAAACGCTCCTCCAATACATAAACAAAATATGTAAACAATCCAAATGCCTGCAATCTTTGGAAACAAATTTAAAACAACAACAGCAATAATGGCTCCGAGTAAAATGAGCAATAATCGAGATGCATTAAATACCGCTAATGCATTTTCTGAGTGAAAGCCTGCATGTATTAGCAATCTCCTTGTTTCGAGATTAGAAAAATTTAAAAAAGGTTTCTTTGCCATTTCCCCCAAACCATGTTCAAGAGTACCGGAACCATTATTAGTTTCTTGTACCGTCCCCCCCAGATTAAGTGATTTTAAACGCTTTCTAAACGGGGAATATATGCCGCTAATAAGATATGAAATCGCTATGGCTAATGTAACGCCAGCAACACCAGCCACAACATAAACCGCCCATTTAACATGTTGTGGGTCATCAAAAAACTGACCGAGTAAACCAATTAAGAAGTCCATATCACATATCTATCCTTATCAGTTTACTGATCCAAAAACCACCAATGAACATACCAATGGCACCCCAAATTAACAATTTATGTCCTTCCTCAGTCCCTGTAAGCTCTCCAACATATCCTGGCGTTTGTAGGTATATAACTGCAAACAAAACAAAAGGTAACAGAATAAGGATCCAAGCAGATAAACGCCCTTCTGCTGATAGTGTTCGAACCCTACGCCTAAAAGTAAATCTAAGACGAATAACTCTCGCGAGATTATGGATATTTTCAGCTAAGTTACCGCCCGTTTCTTTTTGAACCATAACGGCACTAGCAAAAGCCATCGCAGAAACACTTGGAACTCTTTCAATAAAGCCTAAGATCGCTCTTTTAGTATCTTTACTGTAATTAATATTGGCAAACATCAAGCTAAACTCTTTTGCAAGAGGTCCTTCCATCTCTTCAGTAACTAACTTAATCGCGTCAGAAAATGAGTAACCCGCTTGTAATGCGCGCCTTAAAACATCTAATGCATCAGGAAAGCTTTCTTCAATTTTGTCCATACGTTTCGCGGTATCACGATTTAACTTAAAATTGAATAGGTATAACGTTAATCCGAACGCAAAAATACCCGCTAATGGCTCTGAGAGATATAACCAAACAAAAATCGTAAATGCAGTAGCCACCATGAGTGCTAAGGCAAGAAATTGGTGTCCCATCATTTTATAATCAGCGAGTTCCAACCGATAACTGAGACTCTCGATAAATTGAAAGTTCTCTAAAGATCGACCAATAGGTCCCAACTTCCCTAAACGACTTTTTCTTAAAAGTGAAGTTTCGTAGGTAACATCTCCGGACTCTTGAGAAAGCTTTTTCAGTCTTTTCCTAACTAGAGCTGTATTCGCCCTTTGAGGACTGTACACAGGCAAGAAAAGGGCTTGCGATAAAAAAATTACCGCAATAAAAATCAAACCAAGAAAAATAACTTCATTTGAAAACATAAGCTATACCTCAAAATTCAGCAAATGGGTCGCCACAATTAAATAAGTGATACGGTAGCTCAATACCATGTTGCATCAGTTTTGTATGGAAACCTGGTATCACACCGGTAGCCTCAAACTGGCCAATAATATGTCCATCCTCATCGATACCCGAACGACTGAATCGAAATATCTCTGACATTGTAATAATGTCGCCTTCCATACCATTGATCTCTTGAATACTCGTTACTCGGCGACCACCATCTTCTTGTCGCTCCAATTGAACAACAAGGTCAATAGCTGATGCAACCTGGGTACGAATATTACTAACTGGCATATCAAACCCAGCCATACACACCATATATTCAAGTCGGCCTAAAGCATCTCTCGGGCTATTAGCGTGCAGTGTTGTAAGCGAGCCTTCGTGACCGGTATTCATCGCAGTCAACATATCAAGCGCTTCGCCACCACGAACTTCACCAATCACAATTCTATCTGGACGCATCCTTAAACAGTTTTTAACTAGATCTCGTTGAGATACCTCCCCTTTACCTTCAATGTTCTGTGGTCGAGTTTCTAATCTAACGGTATGAGGCTGTTGCAGTTGTAATTCAGCAGAGTCCTCAATTGTGACGATTCTTTCATCTGAAGGGATGTAACCAGACAGCATATTGAGTAACGTAGTTTTGCCACTACCTGTACCTCCGGAAACGAGGATATTGAGCTTGCCTTTAACACTTGCTTTTAACAGCTCAATCATAGGTTCGGTAACAGATCCACCTTTTATAAGCTGCTCAGCATTTAGTTTATCTACAGCAAAGCGGCGTATCGAAAGGGAAGGACCATCTAATGCAAGAGGAGGGATAATAGCGTTAACACGAGACCCATCGGCTAAACGAGCATCTACCATAGGTGAAGACTCATCAATACGTCTACCGACACTAGAGACTATTCTGTCGATAATATTTAGCAAATGAGCGTTACTATGAAACTTAATGTTAACAGATTGTAGTTTTCCTTTGCGCTCTACATAAACCCTATCGTATGAATTGACTAATATGTCAGATATCGTTGGATCAGCAAGCAAGATCTCCAAAGGCCCTAAACCTAGAACCTCGTCAATAATTAGCTTTACTAAACGTTTTCTAGACGAAAGATTAATCGGTAAATGTAGATCCGATAGGATTTTTTCACAGATCTGGCTAATTTGATTTTTTGCTTGGTCCTTTGAAACGGTCTCAATGAGTGACAAATCCATAACGCTAAGTAATTTGTCATATAATTGAATCTTTATATCTTGTTCTTCTTGGCTCAACGGCTGAAATGCTGAAGAATCTTTGCTGTGCTGTTGGTGAATATCCATATCACTTTCCTAATAATCGCCCCCAAAAACCCGCTTTCTTTTTACTTTCATCATTTTCAAGCGGCATTAACTCAGTTACTAGATATTGAATATCCTGTAACATCTTCTGTTTACTTGCTATTTCAGTAATAGACTTACCTAATTCGACGCATTCACTCGATAATTTGTAATCATTAACAATGGTAAAAATTGAATTAATGCCTACAGCTTGTTTAATATCGGCCAATTTTATATTTGACTGTTTGTCGTAACGGTTTACTACAAGGCTTATTTTATCTGGGCTAATCCCCATATTAATGGTCAAATGCTGTATCAAATCTTTAGTTTGACGTAGGTGCATAATATTTTGTTGCGTAACAACTAAAACTTTAGCATCAAGTAAAAGTTCACCATTCCAATGCTCTGGCCCACGAGAAAAATCAAGAATAACTTGCTTATGAAACTGTCGACACTTTCTTACTAAATCTATCGTTCTAGTTAGATCTACCTCCCTGTCTAAACTTAATAACTCAAAAGGTTTAGAAGCCATCAAATTCAAATTATTCTTAGTCGTCATTGTACTTTTTAGTGCCACTTCATCTAACTCTTCTAGTGACCAAAGTGCATCACATATCGAATAATTAGCTTTCATACCCAAAATGTGGGCTAAAGAACCATGATGAAGATCGGTATCAAGCAAACAGACACCGAAGCCTTCTCTTTGAGATGCAACATCAGCTAAACTTGCTGATATAAAACTCGCACCAGAACCGGACTTTCCATTTACGACTGCTAGTACTGGCGCAAGATCCGCTTCTTCAATTAAACGGTTAGATACTTTTTCGATAGAACCAAAAAGCTCTTCTGCGGTAGCATCAATAGGAATAAAATCGCTAACATTATATTGAAATGCTAAACGCAAAATATGTGGCGGAGTGTCCTGACCTATTAAGATAATATCAGCTTCAAAATTAGAAGCATAAGCAAGTGCACTTTTTGCTTCTAATTCATCGTTTGGAAGGAGTAATAGTACTAAATTGATAGTACTTTGTTCTTTACCTAGATAAGTTTCTATATATGAACTCGTAGTCCAAGTAAACCGTTCAATCTGATTAAGACATGTGGTTAAACAATCCAGCGTATTATCGCCATTACTTGTAACTATTGCTTTTACGGGAAAAGGCAGCGACATAGGCATAGCTAATTTAGGCTCATCATTAATACTAGTAATACACAATTCCAACGGATTATCCATTTAACTCCTCTACACCCTAAATAAAATGAACCTGTATTTACTATAGTCAGAAATTACTTAATTATTAATTTATTTAATATAAAAATCATCCACAGGTTGTTGTACCTCCTTTAAAAACCCCCAAGCTCTCTCTTGGAAGAGTTGATGCAAAAGTTGGCGAGTTAAGCGTTATAGATAGGCCTGGTACGATAAACTGATGTTGATAATTTTTTATCTCTGCTCTTACCAACTTAATATCACTGCCGTAAGTAAAGTCGATTGAATCGGTACCGTCAATATCTAAATACCTAATTTCTAGATTATCAATTCCCAAATTAGGAACTAACAAGGCTCCATTAAAAAGACCTAAAATTCTAGTATCATCGGTAATTAAGCATACAACAGCTATCCTTGCGGCTCTTCGTGTTGCTTCATGAAGCACATTATAGGTATAAAGCAAGCGTCCCACTTCAATTGCGCTAAATAACAAAATAAAAAAAATGCTAGCAACGATAGAAAATTCAATCGCGTATATTCCGCGAATACGTCTCATATAGCCCTCACCGCATATTTAGAGGTTAGGTTAAAACTCAAATCTAGCCCGTCACCTAAGCCAAATCCAGATAACTTCTCGAAAAATATAGGGGTCCAATCGTAATCTACTGTAATCACCATAATCCCGCTATCGGCAGGTATTTCTGCAATGTTGATATTAGTAATATCTATTCCTGATAACAATGCATTGCTCCCAGTACTCGCGCCATAAACCAATAAGTTTTTGGTATCTGATATACACCCGTCACAATTGGCGTCATTGAGCGTTGCTGGGATCCCGTTTGCTGTCGTTATAATCGTTTGAGATAGATGTCGACCGGCATCTCTAATCATTCTTGTAAGCTGACTATATTGGTAAATCCCACGTCCTAATTCAGCAGTGATAAATATCAGCAGTAGAAACATGGGGATAAGCAGGGTAAATTCAACCGCGGCAACCCCATTTTGTTTTAGGTATTGAGTGTGTTTCATCATATGTAGGCCTTAAGAGTCTGGACTATCTGGATCCCAATATAAAACGATCGTCGAGCTATCTCCGATATAGTCGGGATCCAACGATGCGGTCCCCGTATTGTGACAAATACTCAAAAACTCACCTACAATATAGGAGCTTTGACCATTACCACCGACTTGTTGGGTAAGGAAAAAACAAGCTGTACCGATAATATCTATATCATATGAGCCATTTTCATTTGGATCACAAACACCAACAACAACTTCGAGCTCCCTTCGACCGGCAATTGCATTAATGTCTGTAGTTGTCGCGCAGGACTGAGGTGTTGCCGAACGGTTATCACTATCATAATGAGACCAGCGATAGGCACCATCTGAATCAGTAATTACTGTCTCCATTACGGCTTTACCTTTATCATCGACAACAGGTACTCCATCCAGTTCAGCCTGAGCCTCTCCAATCGTTACGGGAGTACCTTCACAAATATTTGTGTCTCGAGGATTATCTTCATTGTTAGTCCCAGCCTGCCCCCACTCTCCAAACCTTGTATTCATACCCTGTGCGGCTGGCCCTACGGTATTACCCGTTTTAGTTGTTGCGGTAATACCTGCACCTACACATTGATCCGGTGAATATGTACCAGAAAAAGCGTCGCGAAGATCACTTCCGCCACGGTCACCATTTAAACTTATAAGTTGAAAGTTACCAGCACCATTTGCACTGGGGGCTCCAGAGCCGACTTTCATTACGTGTAAACCAGGCGCCAAGCCATAATTCTGTTCAGCTGTTTTACCGGGATCTCCACAAACTAACAACGGCACCACTTTGTTTACACACGCCAAATCCTGACTACGTCCGGCAACAGCTGAAGCTCTAATTTTTTTGTTGAAATTTAGTATATCGGCTAAAAAGTTTGATAGAGGAACATTCTCAACTTTAACTCTCACGTATTCACTTCCCTCTGCTAACGTTGGAGAAAATGGGTCAGGTAAAGCAGAGAACTCTATCTGTAAAAGAGCAGTAACTTGAGTATCATTAAAGTCTGGTGAGGTTAAAGATGCTGCAGACCTCAATTCACCATTTTCATTAAAATTCAAATTTTGAATTAAGATGTCATAAGCAGCTTGTCTTGCTTCATAAAGCGTAGCACCATTCTGAAGATCTTTAGCGGCACTCAATGCAGCAGCATCTACAGCGTTTTGCAGTCGACCTTTGCTTAGAAGCATATGTCCACCATCTAATGCAAGCGCTGCAAAGGCTGCGATTGCAAAAATTCCGATAGTAAACATAACAAGGATGGCACCTGATTGAACCTTCGCCTTAACGAGGGTTAATGGTTTGCGAAAACGCTTTAAATCACGCATAACTCGCCTCTAGTTTAATTACTCGAACCAGCTGTTACCGAGCCCATACTTTTGGAGGTTTGAGGGGCTACACTGCTAGCTCTATACGCCTGCATGACCTTTCGACCATAGTTACCTTCAAGACTAAGTATAATACCGTCATTCCTTTCTGCTGCATCTGGGTCTAAAATTTGTACTTGCTTTATCTGATAATGGCTTTCTCCCATTGGAAAATCATTGACTTGGGTGCATCCTGAAAGGGAAAATAAACCTACAATAATAGCCACTGAGTAAATCAACGAGGAACTTGAAGTTTTAAATTTCATAATGTTTTCTCCAAAAACTAGAGTGAATGACCATATTTTTGTTGAGTGCCAGTATCATCTAGCTTTGCTTCTGATTCAGCGGGTTCGTAAAGATTTTCAGTTGATCCATCATCTTTCTCTTTATGGGACAGTTTACCGAGGAGGTAGAATTCAACATCTGAGGGAAGCACAAAACCGTCTGTAGGGAGAGAAATATCTTTTCTGTTAAATGGTCTAACAAGCCTAGGCGTTACAAGAATAACTAACTCACTTTGACCATTTTGAAAGCTTTTACTGGTAAATAACTGTCCTAAAACAGGCACGTCCCCAAGCCCAGGTAATTTATCAATATTTTCTCTTAACGTATCACTGATCAATCCACTTATAGCAATAGTTTGTCCATCTGCTAATTCAACCGTAGTAGCAGTACTCCGTTTGGTTAATGATGGCACAATCAATGAGGACGAGGTGTTACCAGATATAGAAAAACCATTTGCGGTACTGATTTCGCTAACGACTACGTTCAGATTCAAATTAATTTGACCAGAATCAAGTACGGTAGGAACAAATTTCACACCTACACCGTAGTCACGATATTCGACTGTTGTATTACCATTTTCGCCTGCTACAGGAATTGGAAATTCCCCCCCTGAAAGAAATTCTGCAGACTGACCACTCATCGCGGTTACATTAGGCTCAGCTAGCACTTTTGCTAAACCGTTTTGCTTCGCAACATCTAATGCAAAATTCATTAGCAGGTCACCATTTATATACTGCGCAAAAAGACCCTTTCCATCAACTCCGCCTATTCCACCGGAGCCGAAACCGCCGCCACCGCCACCAATAACACCACCGGATAAATTATCACCCTGATTAAATATGAAGAATTTAGAATCAAACTGGCGAGCAACATTTCTTTGTACTTCAGCAACTACTACCTCTAGCATCACTTGATGATCTCCTCCAATCGTCATCATATTCAACACTCGACTAGGTGCGGTACCACCTGCTGCTGCTTCAGCGTAACCTTGTGCTAACTCCACAGCAGTATTCATCTTTTGCAGATTAGAAGCTTGTCCGCTTAGCAATAATTGGCCTTGTGAGGTTTGAACTCCGAGCTTTTCAGTAGGTAAGAACTCATGAAGCCGTGTTTTTAATCCATTAAGATCGTGGGTAACTTCAATGTCCATGATACTGGAGAGTTGTTCGTTTTTATCCCAGATCATTATATTTGTGCTGCCTAACTGTTTACCCAAAATATACAGTTCATCATTTGGTAAGAGCTTAATATCTGCAATGCTTGGGTTTCCTACCGACACTCTATGCACTGCTTCATTTAGCTGAAGGACTCTAGACTTGTATATTGGGATTTTTTGAATGTCACTTCGCACTCCTGCAGTTGGTCCACCGGCATTAGCCAACGAAGTAAAAATCAATGCTAACAAACATATTAAAGTATATTTATTAAAAAATGGCATGTTGCTCTCCTGTCAAACACTACGCATTACGCTTGTTAACTATGATCTAATTATTAATTTTTATCTCTTGTTCACTCATTCCTTTAAGTAAAAATACCTTATCGGAACTTTTAGGGCTTACACTTGCGACATTTTGTATTTCAAGAGGTTGTGTCTCTTTGTCTTTTCTTGTTTCTTTCTCTTCAATTTCAGCAAGTTCAATTACTGCAGTATCATTTGGATTTCTAAGGGCAAGCTGTAATGCCCCTCTACTTTTTGCAATCATCAGTATCTCTGCTTGTTCAAGACTTAACTCTAGTGTGACAGCCCTCACTACAACAGGCTTGTTTTCGCCGCTAGAAGCTCTTTGATCAATCGCTAAAATTTTAATATTAGAAAGTACAATGTCAGTTTTTAAGCCGCCACTTTTGATTATATTGATAATGTCCACACGATTACCGGGAAGAAGGAAACCGGCGACACCAACAACATCATTTACACGAATTGTCACTGCACGCATTGTCGGAGTAATTAAACTCGCTAAGGTACTGCCTTCGCCCTTAACCGTTAACCTTTCTGCTCTTAACACTTCTCCAGGATACAGCCCCTGCTTAACCACTTTTCCTTCAGCTTCGGCTATATCAGTAACCGAGCCCTTTGGTATAAACGCTTCTGGGAC
Organism: Shewanella sp. GutCb; assembly: GCF_002836135.1. Lineage (NCBI taxonomy): Bacteria > Pseudomonadati > Pseudomonadota > Gammaproteobacteria > Alteromonadales > Shewanellaceae > Shewanella > Shewanella sp. GutCb. The sequence goes on from NZ_PJBL01000026.1 coordinate 115,515, forward strand.
GGACGTTATAGCGAGGTGCTTCCGTTCTAATATCGTACCAAGCGGTACCTGAACTGCCATTGTTATTACTGACCGAGTTTTGCTAGTAACTTCATCTTTAGTATTTGAATTTAACCAATTTTGAGCCAGGTAAACTGCAGTAACCCCAAACACCAATGACAAAATGACAAATAAGAGAGTTTTGTTATTCATTCTCCGCTCCTAAAATAAGATAAATAGATTACACAAAATAAATAGACCAAGCCGAATCAACCAGCGCAGGAGTTACCACGGACTCGAACTCCATGAAGTTTATTTGATCTGACATTATTCCCAATAAATCTCTTGGGTAACATGGGATTAAAGGCTTCTTAAATCGCTCATGAAATTCAATCAACAAATACTGGAACACTTCTTCAGTACAGCTTAGTTCAAGATCCGCACATACCTGAAACCAAATTTTTCTATATAACTCTTCATCAAGTGCATCAAAATGAATTTTGTAACCTAACCGTCTTAAAAAGGCTTCATCAACTAATTCTTTAGGATCAAGGTTAGTCGAAAAAAGTAAAATTAGTTCAAATGGGATCTCGAAATGTTCACCAGATTGTAAACTTAAAAAATCTCGACGCTCTTCCATTGGAATAATCCAGCGATTAAATAGTTGTTTCGCACTTATCTTTTGTCGTCCCAAATCATCCAAAAGCAAAATACCGTTATTGGCTTTTAACTGTAGAGGTGCCATATAGGTTCTACTGTGGCTATCAAATTGGACTTCCAACATTTCAGCCGTTAGCTCTCCCCCTGTTATACGTAACGGACGTTCGCATCTAAGCCAGCGTGGGTCATGGCCTTTAGCTAAGTCCAAACTTGCTGGAATAGCATCGCTTTCGACTCTATGATGTAACTCAGGGTCATAAACCTGAATAACTTCATTGCCAATAGCGAGTGCATATGGGATTAATACATCATCCCCTAAGGTCAGATTTAAATGGCGACACAAATAGCTTTTTCCTGTGCCTGGTGGTCCATAAATTAACACTGGCCGACTTGAATTCATGGCCGGACCGATTTTAAACAATAGATCTTTTGGAAGAACGAGTGCAGATAATCCTTTTTCAAGCATTTCAAACGTAATTGGGTTTGAGCGGCTAGACTGCTTTTTACAAACCTCTGTATATTGACCCAATGGTATGGGCGCTAAGCCTAGATATCCATTTCGAGAAAGAGCCAGTTTTGCATGCAACTCTCCGCCCATACTTAATGCATAACGCATTTGACCATCTGCTGTTGTTTGTCTATTTTCAACCCAAGCAAGGGTCTTAGCTGAATCGAGTAGATGTTGAATAATACCGCCTGTAACACCTAATAACTTAACCATTTGCTCTTTAGTTAGCACACCACCATTCATTAAATGTTTCAGTAATAAATCTAATAACAGAGATTCTGATAAACCTGTTTGCTCTATAGTGGTGGGTCTTGGAGCAAGCTGTAGTGAGCGACTTGTAAGTGAAGCGATAGGAGTATCGGTTGAAACTTGTTTAAGGCTGTTATCCTGTTGCATAGCAAACCTCTAAAAAAGACTCTGGCTAATTGAAGAATACAAATGATTGACCTGAGGGTTTAAGGTACAAGCCCATAGCCAACCAAGCGCAAGAGCAGGAGCATAAGGGACTTTTTGTCCGGCGGCTTCTCCTTCTTCAGGCTTAAAATAGGTTCTAAGGTAAAAACAATCCCAATATCGTTTAGCAGTCATTTTTATTCCTGAAAACCCGGTCTTCCAAGCAATAAGAACAATGCTGGTTAATGCTCCTGCAACAATAGCGTATAAAACGCTCCACACAAGCAGAGTAGGGCCCATGATCGCGCCAATACCCATCATGAGCTTGATGTCACCTGCGCCTAAGATTCGAAACACAAAGGTTGGAAATAAAATAATAAACGCTAAAGAAAAACCAACAAAAGATATTAACAACCCGTTGAGCTGAGCAAAGTAGCTGTTAACTGCAAACCCAAAAAATATAGCAATAAGGCATAACCAATTAGGAATTCTTTCTTTAGACAAATCAAAAGCAATTGCTAATACAAAAAACATACCCGCCATAAGTACTTGTATCGAAAGTTGGATGTCTGTCATTGCGTGCCTTTTAAAACCAGTACCTTAGAAAGTTATGCCCACATATCTCGTGGGCATTGATCACTTAATATCATTTTTTCAAAGTTATCCAGTAGTACAATCTGTACTTGCACCATTAACTGCCGATGCCAAACAATTAATCTTACTTGTAGCATTATCACCAAGGAGATTAAATGCCCCAATCATCCCGCCAACAACAAGCCCTCCAGCAATTGCGTACTCTACTGCTGTTAACCCACTTTCATCTTCAATAAATTCTGCCAACAACGCTTTAATATTCATTTTTATCTCCACCAAACCAATTAAATTTATTTTGACTTTATGCCAAATACTCTATGAACTTAATACTCAGTCCACACCGTTTAACTGTGAACGATGCTACATATAAAGATAGCAAAGCTTAAAGCGAGTCATCGAGCAGAATAATTTTCTGGTCTACACTGGTATATTATTAACTACAGTAAAAGTTAGAATACTAATTAATTTTCTTTTGCTAAACCTGTGCATTAATCAGTCAAAACCAGCATATCCAGTACCATGCACCTCGCTTTGGCTTATTAGGTATCATTTCATATAGTTTCTGAGAACTTATTTTTCTCTTGTGACAAGTGAAATTTTTGTGAAATTAGACCATTTATTTATTCAGCATAATTTTCATTTACCCTATTTATAGCAAAAAATAGTTAAAAATTTACGTTTCAATTCTGGGTCTTAGCTCCAAGTCTTTTTTTTTAGGTCTCTTTTTCGAAATATAAACAGAGCAATTCTAGTAAAGCTAAATAAACATCACCAAATAACGTATACATCACGACTGACTGCCTTAAGTTTTCGCTTAAGGCTGTTCATTTATGTAGAACTAACCAGTTATGAACAAGATTTTATCGGCTAAAACAATGCTTCAAGTGACTGAAACTAATCAATCATGGATTGGAAATGAAACCTTTATCTGTCTAGGTAAGCATCAAGCCCTTGAGCTGTGGATATCAATCCATTTGTTCGAAATGCCGTAGTATGGCCATGTAGCAACACTGAATTAAGCCTTAACAAGAAAACATTTTCGATGGCACTTGAGATAAGGGGAAACCCAAAGGACCCATATTTCATAATAGTCAAGGCTGTCACAATACACATCTTCACCTTTAGCGCTGATCAAATCATGGTGCGAGTCCGATGAAGTAAAGACAGGTATATTGATCCGATGGCGCGTTTTTTAGAAGCTTGAAGACTGAATGCGTGCCATGATCACGTTATCGATACTTTAATGAAGCGAAGGCATCAATTATATCGCTAGCTATTACAGCCAAATCAGGCTACATCGATATCATGGATGTTTGACACAAAATGTGTCGGCGAGAATATTCTTGTTTACGTATAAAACTGTGGCCGATAAAGTTGACCACTACACTTCAGCACTTGATGATTATTTATAACCAAGACGCTCGAGTATTTTATATATGTTTGAAATTTCGTATTTTATATCAAACTCCCGTTCTATATAACTTTGTATATCCCCTCCCCTCAATTTATCAACCTTTGTATTCTCATTGACGTTATTAATATAATTAGCAAGTTGCTCTTTCTGCGAAGCAGATAAACACGATGGACGGCCAGGATGTTTTTTTTCTTCTAAGCCGTGCAGTCCATGGGACAGATAATTACTGATCCACCTATTGACGCTGGTCCGGCTTACTTTAAGGTAAGAAGCAATTTTATATCTAGACTTTCCATCTTGAAAATGCTGAACGGCTAATAGCTTAAGCCTCATTCTAGCATTCTTCTCTTTCCTAATTAATTGATTTAATGCAATATTATCATAACAATAATTATCCATTACTTTCTAACCTCTCGATTATAAATATCCGGTCTGATTTGTAGTAAATTCTTATCATCTACCCATATGTTTTGATAGGTAATGATAATCGGTAATGGGTTTTTTAGTTTAATATCTACAGTAGCTTCCCCACGCCTAGCTGATGACAAAATGTTTCTACTTTTAACATTTTCTCGATTCATTAGATATTCAGCAAATAATCCAGGATTGGCTAGGCGGATACAACCATGACTTAATGCTCTATTTCTTTTTTTAAAAGCATTTTTATTTGGTGTATCGTGCAAAAAAATCATTTTGGAATTAGGAATGGTAAAACGATATTTACCCAGTGCATTCTTGTAACCTGACATTTGTACAAGCTTATATTTTCTTAATTCAATTTCTAGTTGATTAGCGCTCATTCCTTCTAAACTTTTAACCTCTTTATTATTGCCTATTTTTACTAGAACAAATTGTTCCCTCTGCAAAGATGTTGGTGCTTTTTTTAAATTAACAAGCAGTTCTTTATAGATAATGCTTCTAGGAGGAGTCCAAGTAGGATTAATGGTTAGTTGATTTATATATGTTTGTAATAGCGGAGTTTTATTGTTACTAGCGCCAACAATCACAGACATTTCTAGGTTTGTTGTATCATCGCCCTTCACCCGCAATTTGAACTCTGGAATATTGATCTCTACATATATTTTTTGTAAATATTGAATGCTTGCAAGTTTATCTTTAAGTGTTTGTTGTAATTGAATCACTCGGACCGATGGATTAACGTTTAGCAGGTCCACTGTTTCAATTGTAAGTTTACCGCTTTGTTTTAACCCATGGCGTATCTGAAATCTTTTTATCGCACTTGCTATACTCGGATCGTAAACCTGCTCTCTATAAGCTGAAAGTTTTTTATCGCTGAGGTCATCTAGCTTAATCAACATCCATCTGAGTTTTGCTATCTCTATAGACTTCTGCCCTAGCCTGTAAGTTTTTACCTTCAATTCTGGCCATTGATAGCTTGATAGCTGTTTGTACTGCCTAACTTTTACCCTCAAACGCATGATCTCTAGATCTGAGTCAACGAACGGAAATAACTGTGCGTACTTTGAATTATTTTCGATACTGCTGTACTGAGCATCATAAGAAGGCGGGTTAGAAACGAATAATGTGTTTGTTATTTGTCTTCTAACTTCAACAAGGTGTTGAGATGTTCCATATTCACCTATACCCAAAAAAGTTGAGGTATCTACCCCTAAGTCTAGAGCTAAGCTTAAATCCCTATCAGTTTTACTAATTGTAGTAATTCCTGCCACACTTTCGCTTGTGCTTGCACCAAATACACTACAACTGATAATTGATATCAATAAACTGAAAAACAAAAACTGTCGCTTCAAATTATAGCCTCAAGGTATCTGTTAGAATGAAAATATTTTCATTTTCAATGGCCTCATCCTTGAAACATTGTAAACATACTCTAATCGCCAAACTGCGCGTTTAGACTGTTCACCTAGTCATCCCGTCCTCATATGGTTTAGTACAAAATAGTCGAAATTACAAAATCTGTTCTTCATATATTCCCTAACAAACTAAATTTTTTTCCTTGTAATCAAAATTAATTAACAACAAATTGAAACTAACCACAATTTATTCAACACTTTGCTATAGAGCTTCTATAATTAGAACTAAACTACTAAAAATATTGTTAAATCTCTTACCTAATACAGATTTGAGATAAAAAATGATTAAAAGAGAGTCTAGGCAAAAACTTGAATCTGTGGTGTTGATAGCATTTATCATACTGATTATCAGCGCGCACGTGAAAGCAATGGTCGACACTCGCGCTGTAGTTGCAAGCATAAAAACAGATAATCCTTCCGGATCTTCTTTAGCTGAGAGATATCTCGTTCTTGGTGATTGGCCAGCATCCAGAAACAACACTTTGTTAGATTTTGTTGATAACTATGAGATTAAGAGTATTCCCGATAAAAATGGGCTTGAGCTAGAAGAAAGGAAATCCAATTAATGGATAGGATTGATAATCTTTCAAATAAAAGAGTATATTTCAGAACTCTAGGATTGCTATTGCTTTTTACTATTATCTTAGTAAATTACAAAAATAGCATTCAGCCAATCTCGGCAATTTCACTCGCAAATACAATGACTAACATAGATTCAGATCAGTTTCTTAGTAGAGGTCTTATATTTGACGTCTTATACTTTATTTTTGTTATACTTTCAATACACTGTTTATGGGCATTGATAATTACCATTTCGGCTCAAATAAATAGTGCTAGTTCGACCTTAAACAAAGATTTGACATGGTTCTCAATTTTTTTACTACACATTACATTTAGCATCGGAATTAATTCCTATTATTTTACAACATCATTAACATCCTACTTAAGAGAATCCATATTATCCACACCAACGTTCCTAGTCACAGCACTAGTTTTAATTATATATTTGTTTATAAATGCATTAGTAAGAACTTTTAAAACCCGTTATTTAATATTACTATGTACATTCACAGCCTTTACATTTACATATCCATTTATAATTAGCAGTAGTGCTAAACGTTTGAATTTAGAAAGCAAAGACATCATAATTATTGGTATTGATGGATTGCGACCTGACCACCTAGAATATGAGGGAGCGGATAAGTCGCTAGCACCTTTTATAAATACAATAGTAAACCAATCATTTTTGTATAAAAACACCTACACACCTTTAGGTCGAACTTATGTAGCGTGGATGAGTGTTCTTACTGGACAATACCCTGTTAACAATAAGGTTAGATTTAATTTAGCGCCGCCAGAATATACAACTTCACCACTCCCTCTTACTAATTTATTAAGAAAAGAAGGCTATATATCGACCTACGCTATAGATGAACGTCGCTTTAATCAAATAGATCTAAATTATGGGTTCGATAACTTGGTTGGACCAAAAATCGGTGCAGCAGATGCCTTACTATCAAGTTTAGCCGATCTACCTTATGTTAATATATTACTTAAACACCCTTACAGTAAATACCTATTTCCTTATCAATATGGGAATAGAGCATACGGGAAAGCTTATGATCCAGAAGTATTTAATAATGATATCATTAACAACCTCAACTTTAAGAAACCAAACTTTCTTGCAGTGCACTACTGTTTATTACATTGGCCATATTCATCTAAAAACTTTATTCAAAAGAATTCAGATTCATGGGATGGAAATTACAACCATTTCATGTATAAAGAAATGTTGAAGAAAGTTGACCAACAAGTTGCAGACCTATTCAATAAGCTTAAATCAAGTGGGATGCTAGAAAACTCAGTGATATATATGCTATCAGATCACGGTGAAAGTTTTAAACTTAAGAAAGACAATCATCAAAAAGAAAATTTAATAACAGAGCTACCGAGCCAAAAGTCTTGGGGACATGGAACTAATATATTAGACCAAGAACAATCGAGGGTATTGCTTGCAAAACTACGGTTTAAAAATAACAAAATAGTAAATAAAAAATTAAAATTCAATGACTTATATTCTTTAGTGGATATATTACCCAGTATTAACAAAGATCTTGGTTCACCAATAGTAGACACCACTAAATTTGATGGTTACATATTACCTAACACAATACCAGTTAAAGAAAAAACAAATAATGAAAGGTTCTTATTTGTTGAGTCTTCATTACCCGTGAAATCAATAAACAAGAGCTTTATTGATAAAGATGACGTTCTTTCAGAAACCTCATCTTACTATGAAGTTAAAAGTAATGGTCAAGCATATATGCGCTTTGATGATTACAATAGACTCATTGCCAATAAACAACGTTCAATTTATTTTCGTGATTTACAACTAACTATGTCACCTGATTATGAAGATTTAATAATTTACAATAGAAATACAAATACAGTCGAGTCTGAATCATCTTTCATAGAAAAGGATCTAATTATTAAGCCTCTAAAATTACTTTGCGAACATTATAAAGGTGACGTAGGATTTGATCCGTATAACAAATGCGAAATCGAGTCAAATATATTAATAGACGAAGAAAAATAATGAAAAAACGCCTTAGCCGTAACTTTACAAAAATTGCGCCCAGCTCAATTTTCAACACGATGTTAATTATAATGGTTATAGCAGTCACATTGTTAGGTGGTAGTGCACCATTTATTGTTGCTTTCACCATTTCGGAGCTAGAATTAATTTACATAGCAGTGTTCATCCTTATTAAGAAGAAAAGGTCATTTATACATCTTAAAATAATACCACGCGAGATGTTTATCATTCTAATCTTGTTAACTATTACTATCTTAATTTCAACATTACTAAATCATGAGAGCGATAATGATAACCGTACGACAATAGTAATGTTCAGTGTTATATTTAAAATGCTGCACTTAGCTTTTTTCGCTGCACTTACATCTACGATTTCGTGCTGTAGAAAAGTTAAAACTGATACACTTATTTTTATCCCAATCACGATAACACTTATAGCCTTTATATTTTTAATAATGGGTATATTTTCTTTTCCATCCGCTCTAATAGAGAACACACTAACAGTTCCATTCTCTAGTAACAGAAGGTATTTGGGCTACATTTGTACTGCTGGTGTAGCAATATCAGTAGTACTTTTCACGCAGCAAATAAAGCTTAACTCTAGACTCTTATTTTTAGCGAGCCTTGTCGTAGTAAATACTACATTACTCATATGGTTGGGCGGAAGAGCATCTATAATATCTGTTTTTGTAACCATATTAATTTACTATACATACCTATATCAATTACATATTCTGGATAAGAAACGACTTTTTATTTTAGCTTTACTACTATTTCTGTCTATTTCGTTATCTTACCAACTCTCAATTTTTGAATGGAATGGACCAGGTAGATTTATGGTCAGTCAAATGTCTTTGGTTGACGAGGACTCTGTAAATAGTTTCTCTTCAAATAGAATAGTAATATGGAAGCAAACTATAGACGCTATTTTAGAAAGACCCTTGTTTGGATTTGGCCCGGAAGGCTATAGATTCCACCCAGAGCATAGGTTCGGACTTCACCCCCACAATTCTATACTTCAGATATTAGTAACATATGGAGTAATATCTGGCTTTTTATTTGCCATTCTTTTCTTAAAATTACTACACATGTGTAAACTTCAAATATATGATTTGAAAAATAGGTATAAAAATGAGAGTGTCTTGGCTACTTCGGTCATTTTAAGCTTGTCTATTCACAGCGTTTTCGATGGTACTTTCTATCATGCACAGCCATTATTTTTTCTAACACTCACGTCATCAATAATTATTGCGATTAATCTTAAAAATCGTAAATATTTGATAAAATAATTACAACAGCAGTTAGGAGATGAATAAATTTTCAATATGTGGCAACAAACAACAATCAGTTTAAAAGCTCGTAGTCGTGGATTTTATCTCATCACAAGCGAGATAGAGAGTAATCTTCGTCAACTTGGAGATTATAAAATAGGCGTCGCTCATCTACTGTTACAACATACCTCGGCATCATTATCGTTAAACGAAAATGCGGATCCTAGTGTAAGGGTAGATTTTGAAGCCTTTATCAATCATCTTGCTCCTGAACGAGCAGCTTATTATACCCATACCTATGAAGGAGACGATGATATGCCGGCGCACTTGAAATCGAGTTTACTTGGTGTGAGCTTGACCCTGCCTATATCAAATGGCCACTTTAATCTTGGTACCTGGCAAGGTATTTACCTTGGAGAGCATAGGGATTTTGGTGGAAGTCGAAAGGTGCTAGTCACACTGCAGGGGGAACCACTTTAATTATCGACTAATTTTGTAAAAAGCGATTTTAAGACAATAAAAAAGAGCGCCATAAGCGCTCTTTTTATTATAAATTGTACAGACTGCTTAAGCTTCTGCGATACGTTCCAGTTTTGCGTAATAAAAACCATCAAAACCCGTTTCTGCTGGGCTGATATTGTCTTCTTCGATAAAGCTGAAATGTTTATTTTCAGCTAAAAAGGCATCAACTTGGTTGCGGTTCTCTTCTGGCATGATAGAGCATGTTGCATAAATCAAAATACCACCGACTTTCACCATTCTACTATAGCTCTGTAGGATGTCCTTTTGCAGTGCGACTAATATTGGCAATCTCTCTGGTGTGTCACGCCATTTAGCATCTGGATTACGTTTTAGTACCCCAAGACCAGAACACGGTACATCAAGTAGTACGCGGTCAGCGGTCAGCTTAAGACGCTTAATGGTCTTGCTGCTAGCAATAATGCGCGTCTCAACATTATGAGCACCGGCTCTACGAGCACGTTGTTTAAGGTTATCGAGTTTCCATTGTTCAACATCCATCGCTAACAATCGACCTTTACCCTGCATTTGTGCCGATATTGAAAGTGTTTTACCACCAGCACCAGCGCATGCATCCACAACACACATACCTGGCTTTGCGCCAAGGGCTGCAGCGATGAGCTGTGAGCCAGCATCTTGCTGTTCGAACCAACCCTTTTTAAAACATTCCGTTTTAAACAGTGCTGAATCTGATACTACTTCTAACGCAGTATCAACACCTTCAACTTCTTCTGTTTGGACACGCTCGTTACGCAACTTTTTAGCAAGCTCATCGCGGGTACATTTAAGCGTATTGACACGAATAAAACGTTTAGCAGGCTTATTTAACGCTGCACGCTCAGCAGGCCAACGGTCACCCAACTGCGCTTCACCCATTTCATTCAACCAATCTGGACAGCCATCCCAAAGCACCGGTTGTTGACGCGCAATTTCGGTTCGTTCAGCGAGATCATTTTCATCAACTTGTAGTGCATATTGCATTTTAGGTAACGGTAATTGATGAAATAAGTGCCAAACATTAAGCAGACGAGAGCCCATTCGAACCATCTCTTCAGGCTTAACGTCAGACAAATAACAATACAAATTTAAACGTCTTAAAATATCACCCGTAACGAAGGTGATCCGTCCTAGCTCAGAAGACTCTAATTGTAGCCCTGAAAAATGTTGTGAATAGGCACGATCAAGTGGCTTGCCCTCTTTTAATACAAGGTCAAGAATACTAATCACAAGTTCAGTCGAGCTGGGGGATAAAGACGAATTTAGCATTTAAAGTTACCATAGAAAGAAATCGCAGCGATCATAGGAGCAAAGTGCCCAATACGCAAGTCAACTTAAGAAAAGCAGCAATAAAAAAGCGACTTACTTGAAGTCGCTTTTAAAATAACAGCTTTTATTCAGGCTAATACCTAGCAGCCTATAATTTAGAGCCTTTAGCACCATAGTAAAGAATAAAGCCATAACAGATAACAGGTAGAATAAATGCTTGCTGGATCCCCATATTGTCCGCCATAACACCTTGCAGCAATGGCACAATAGCACCACCTACAATCGCTAAGCACAAAACTCCGCTGCCTTGAGAAGTATGCGGTCCAAGATCACGTAGCGCTAAGCTAAAGATAGTGGGAAACATTATCGAATTAAATAGTCCAACAGCCAAGATTGACCACATGGCCACTTCGCCTGAGGTATTCATTGCAACTACAACAAGACTTGCTGCCATAAAGGCATTAAATGCTAATACGGTACCTGCTGGTATTTTTTGCATGACTGCTGAGCCAATAAAGCGCCCTACCATTGCCCCGCCCCAGTAGTAAGCAATGTATTTAGCCGCATCGGCTTCTTTCATTCCAACAATATGCTCTTCACCTAAAAAGTTAACTAAAAAGCTACCGATAGATACTTCAGCGCCAACATAGACAAATATACCCACAGCCCCCAGCACAAGATGCTTATATTGACTCGCACTGGTTTTACCATTCTTGTCAGCTAGGCCTTCAACGGCCGCTTCTGTATGCGCCTTAATCTCAGGGAGATTTAGTTTGGAAAAAATGATAGCAAGCGTTGCCAGCATGGCAGATAGCAATAAATACGGAAGTTTAACGACCTCTGCTTCTGCTTGCATCTGTGTCAGCCCAACTTGTGCCTCTACAGCAACAGACAAAATGAGTATCGCACCAAAGTAAGGTGCTATCGTCGTCCCCAATGCGTTAAAAGCTTGCGTTAAATTTAAACGACTTGAAGCCGTATCAACACTGCCAAGTGCATTCACATATGGGTTTGCAGCCACTTGTAATATGGTGATTCCTGACGCTAACACAAAAAGAGCTCCCAAAAACAGTGGGTAAACAGCGAGAGAAGCGGCAGGATAAAACAATGCACAACCAAAACTTGCGATGACAAGTCCAGTAATGATCCCCCTTTGATAGCCCACCTTTTTAACTAATCTCCCAGCAGGGATAGACACTAAGAAATATGCTCCAAAGAAGCAAAATTGGATCAACATTGCTTCAGTATAATTAAGCGAAAAAACCGCTTTCAAATGAGGGATTAAAATGTCATTCAAGCAGGTAATAAAACCCCACATAAAAAACAGTGAAGTTAAAGATACCAAAGCAAAACGGGTGCTACCGTTTTCGCCAGACGTTACCGTGGCAGTGTTAGTACTAAAAGATGAAGCCATATTATTTTCTCTCTTATTAGGTCAATCTTCTTAAGTGGAACTCAATTTCAATCAAATACTGGTTAACTGAGCATAAAAACAGCCATAAGGCGGCAGTGTAAGTAAGCCATTCGACACAGTGCCATTCACTAACCCATGGTCAATGAGCACCTCGTCAATACCCATTTCAGGTAAAGTTAGCGTTTGTTGCTGAGCGTCTAAATTAAAACAGATAAGGTAACTAATCCCTTCATCACTGCGTATGAAGCTTAATATGGGTTCAGCAGTTACGATGAATTCAATATCACCATTTATCAATGTTGGATGTTTTTTGCGCCAGCCAAGGAAATGTCTGTAACTATTAAGAATCGACTGTTCATCTTGCTCTTGGCTTTCTACTGACAAAGCGTAATGTGCTGTCGCGACTGGCAACCATGGCTTCGCCTCACTAAAGCCTGCATTGAGAGACTTTTCAGACCAAGGCATTGGCGTACGACACCCATCGCGGCCTTTAAACATCGGCCAAAATGCGATGCCAAAAGGATCTTGCAGTTGCCCATATTCTATTTTGGCTTCAGTAAGCCCAAGTTCTTCACCTTGATAACTACAAACACTGCCGCGTAGCGAACACAGCATCGCATTGAGCATCTTAATCATCTCTGGTGTTGCCTGCCCTTTACCCCAACGAGAAGCCACACGTTGCACATCATGATTCCCAATAGCCCAGCAAGGCCAACCATCACCAATACGTCCCTCTAAGGCTTCTACCGTTTCTCGAATATATTCAGCGCTAAAGTCATCAGTTAATAGCTCAAAGCTGTAGGCCATGTGCAGCCTCTCATTACCTTGTGTATATTCAGCCATCGTCGCTAACGAATCTTCCGACGATACTTCACCTAAAGTGACCGCACCGGGATATCGATTAATAAGGGCTCTAAGGTCCTCAATAAAGCTTACTGTTTCAGGTCTGGTGTTGTTGAAATAGTGATATTGATATGCGTAAGGGTTATCTTCGCTAAAACCGCGCCCCTGGCGTTTATCTTTTGGCTTAGCTGGGTTATCACGTAATAAATCATCATGAAAACAGAAGGTAATCGCATCCAATCTAAAGCCATCAACCCCTTTATCTAACCAAAACTGCACATTATCAAGTACCGCATTGCGCACATCTTCATTATGGAAATTCAGATCGGGTTGGCTGGTGAGAAAGTTATGCAAGTAGTACTGCTGACGCCGGGGTTCCCATTCCCACGCACAGCCACCAAATATCGCTAACCAGTTGTTAGGAGGTGTGCCATCTTCATTAGGTTTAGCCCACACATACCAGTCCTGTTTAGCGTTAGCTCTGTCTTCACGGCTTTCAATAAACCACTGATGCTGATCTGAGGTATGGCTTAACACCTGATCGATAATAACTTTAATATTTAACGAATGTGCCTTAGCAATCAAATCGTCAAAGTCCTGCATACTGCCAAACATCGGGTCAACATCACGATAGTCACTAATGTCATAACCAAAGTCTTTCATCGGAGAGGTGAAAAAAGGCGATATCCATATTGCATCCACGTTTAGACTGGCAATATAGTCCAGCTTATTGATTATCCCTTGCAGATCTCCAACTCCATCACCATTTGTATCCAGCATACTACGTGGATAAATTTGATAAATGACGGCTCCGCGCCACCATGTAAGCTGATCCATTATTGCCCCTTAACACTCTATATTTGGAAACTAGCAAAACAACCCACTAGTTAAAACAATGTTGCCACCTAATGATCGGTCGCTTTTGTTGTTGGAATGTTGGCAGCATACGTGAATAGCGAAATAAGGTTCAATATCCCTGCATACGTATGCAGTAATAGCATTAACAATCACCAAACATGTAAGACTAAAAATCTTGTTTTAAAACAATAACTAGAGCTTAATAAGCCTGTGCCGAACATTGTTAACAAATGTCCTTCCATCGGTTAATTTACAGTTATGAAACCATTGAATACGTATGCATAACATTGTTATGGTCAGAATCTCGGGAGTACTATCTTCACCGTTGCGCAACAATACACTTATAAACGCTGCGATTTTGTTGTAACAAGTGCGCTTCTGTACCCAGTTTTGTTACGACGTCAGTGATAATTAAAAAAATAATAACTAGCCGACAGTTTAGTTAAAGGGGATGGAGATGTTGCAATTTAAACCTAGTATGCTGACCTTAGCATTAGTTGCTGCAGGGGCAAGTATGAGCAGCTATGCTGCTGAAGAAGCCAAAGTAGAAACGGAAGGAAAAGTACAAGAAGAAAAAATAGAAGTTATTGAAGTTAGAGGTTTTAGAACCAGCGTTATAAGATCTTTAAATAATAAGCGTTTTGCTGACACAGTATCTGAAAGCATATCTGCAGATGATTTAGGCGCTTTACCAGACCAATCAATTGCCGACGCACTAACACGTTTACCTGGTGTCACAGCCGTTAGAACGGGCGGACAAGCGAGTGGCCTGAATATTCGTGGTCTTGACGGTGATTTTGTTTTCGCCACATTAAATGGCCGTGAACAGGTTACCACTGGTGGTAAACGCGCAGTTGAATTTGATCAGTACCCGTCTGAGTTAATATCGCAAGCACAAGTATACAAATCTCAAAAAGCATCACTGATTGAAGGTGGCGTTGCAGGTACCGTTGAATTAAAAACAGCAGATCCTTTACAGAGTGATAAAGAGCATTCGTTTGTAGTGAATGTACGTGGAAGCTACAACGATCAAGCCGGTGATGTTGCCGATGCTGAAGAGTTTGGTAACCGTTTAAGCTTTTCTTATCAAGGTAAGTACCTTGAAGATACTTTAGGCGTGGCAGTGGGCTATGCGCACCTTTATCAGCCTTATGTTGCCAGTCAATTCATCGGCCTGAGATTTAATGATGATTCACGCGATGTCAACGGCGATGGCGAAGCTGAATCAATCAGTGAAGGCTTCGAAATGCAACAAAAAGGCGGTGAAGACACCCGCGATGGTTATATGGGCGCGATTCATTGGCAACCCAATGACAACTGGAGCATTAAAGGGGACCTGTTCCATTCTAAGTTTGATTCAGAAAATTTTGCTCGAGGATTTCGTGTAAAGTCACTTAAAAACGGCAATATTAGCAACGCTACAGTGCAAAATGGTTCGATGACAGGCGGTACTGTTGCGACCGATGGCACTGATAACTTTGCAGTATTTGTGGTTAACGATAACGACTCTAAGTTCTCAACACTCACCTCTGGTGCGTTTAATGTGACGTGGAATGACGGTGATGCCTTGACCATTGCTGCCGATGTTAGTTATTCAAAAGCAGATGGTGAGTTCGTCAATGGCGGCACAAGAGCGGTTATATATGATGATATCGACAATCAAATTCGTGCATCTGAGTCCGTTGATTACCAACTAAATGGTCTTAATCCTGCCGATGTAAGCTTTGATAAAAGTTACACCGATACGGCGACATTAGGACTTAGAGAAGTTGGTATGTGGCCATACGATCAACAAAATGATCTTATCGCTTACAAACTAGATTTTAACTATGCCTTGGATAATAATTTCATCTCATCGGTTGATTTTGGTGTGCGTTATTCTCAGCGCGAATTTAACGCACAACGCTCACAAGCTGGTTACGGTTTTGAGTATGGCGATAACCCAGCGAATCAACCTGTTCTGCGTTTAACAGACGATATGACAGATGTGGTTAACTTTGGCGGTGATCTTTCAAACTACCCAAGTTTCCTAAAAATCGATTTTGATAAAGCGGTAGACCTGGTTAATCAACAGCTCGCAGCCACAGGACAAGATCCATTTACACCAACGGCTAACTGGGATAATAACTGGACCATGATCCAAAGCGGTTCAGTCAATGAAGATGTGCTTGCAGGTTACGTACAAGCCAATTTAAACCTAGAGATTGGCGACCTGCCTGTGACGGGTAACATTGGTGTGCGCGTTGTCAATACCGACCAATCGAGCAAGGGTCTTCAGCAGGTTGGCTTTGGTTTAGGAGAAGAGATCGCAGATGAGAAAGGTGTGATTAGCTCTGATTACGTTCGTAATGAAGTGGGCAAAACCTACACAGATTACCTACCTTCAATCAACTTGAATTTCCATTTAACAGACAACGACCAAATCCGCATTGCTGCAGCATCGGTAATGGCGCGTCCACCAATAGACAAGTTAAAATCAGGCATGGGTTCTTGGTATGATGACTCTGCAACTCCAGGCTATAAAAAGTACAACGCTTGGGGAAACACCAGTCCATTACTCGACCCATTTTATGCCGACCAATATGACCTTTCTTATGAGCATTACTTTGAAGATAGTGAAGGCGCTATTGCACTGGCTATTTTCTATAAAGATATTAAGTCATTCATTAATAACTTTACTATTGTGCCTTTTGATTTTGAAAAAGCGGGTTTTATTGTTCCTGATACCATCGTCGACAACGGCGTAGAGTTCCCAGTGGTTAAAGATGAAGGTCAATATCAAACTGCGGTTAACAATGATAACGGCGGTTATATCCGTGGTGTTGAACTGACTTACACGCAGATCTTTGACTTCCTTCCTGGCGCATTTAGTGGTCTTGGTTTTACAGGTAGTTACTCATTTTCAGACAGCGAAGTTGAATTTGAAACAGATTTGAGTGGTCAATCACTTTCTATACCTTTACCTGGTTTGTCTGAACATGTTGCTAATACCACGTTGTTTTATTCACTCGAGGGTTTCGATACCCGTGTCAGCATGCGTTATCGTAGTGAGTATGTTTCAGAGCAGGTCGCTGTCGAATCTCAATTAGCATTTTTTGATGCTGAAACGATTTTCGATTATCAAGCATCTTATGCAATGGATAATGGCTTGAAACTGCTACTCCAGGTTAACAACTTGACTGATGAGCCTAACAAAACCTACTTTGGGCAACCGCAGCAAACAGGTACCATTCAAACCTTTGGTCGTCAATATTATCTAGGATTTAGTTACAGTATGTAATCCTGGAGCATCAAAAGCCTACTTCACGATGAAGTAGGCTTTTTGCTATAAAAATAATGCTCTGCAACAAGGTCACCTATGATGCAATCAACGCTTATTTACCGCTCTTTCAATGCTATTTTCGCTACCATTGTGGCATCTGTGATCCTAACGACTAGCGCTATGGGCACCTCTACAGAGAGCATCAGCGAGGTTACATCGGCATTTAGTCAGCAAGAAAGGATCCCTGTTCATCTGAAAATCGAGCCCGAGTTTTGGTGGGCAAATATGGCAAATCCAACACTTGAGCTTATGCTACATGGAGATGATATTGCCTCTCTGCAAGCCAGACTAAATGGACACCCCACTAACATCAGCATTGTTAAAACGACAACAACCGACAATCCTAATTACTTATTCATTAGCCTCTCACTTAAAAATGCTGCGCCGCAAACTATTTCAATTTCGCTCGCTAAAGATGGCAGCACACAACATCAGTTTGACTATGATATTAAACAAAGGCGTGCTGGTTCGGCCCAAAGAAAAGGATTTGATAACAGTGACGTTATCTACCTCATCACACCCGATAGGTTCGCCAACGGCGATGAGTCAAATGATAATCACATCAGCATGTTAGAAACAGCTAATCGAGCCGATAAAGATGGCCGACATGGCGGTGATATCAAAGGTATTCTCAACAGCCTAGATTATCTTGAACAGCTCGGCATAACACAGCTTTGGATCAATCCCCTACTTGAGAATAATCAGCAAAAGTACTCTTATCATGGTTACTCAACCACTGATCATTACCATATCGACCCTCGTTTTGGCAGTAATGCAGACTATCGCCAGCTGGTCGCTGCGGCAAACGATAGAGGGATTGGCATCATTAAAGACATCATCGTCAACCATATCGGTTCAAACCATTGGTGGATGCAAGATATTCCAAGCTCGACATGGGTAAATGGATTAACGACAAACCATAGTAGCAATCTAAGTCAGGTGCAATTCACCAGTCACAGGCGCACTACGGTACAAGATCCCTATGCCGTTGCAAGTGACCGTAGCCATTTTGTTGATGGTTGGTTTGTCGACAGCATGCCCGATTTAAATCAAACAGATCCAAAGCTTGCAACGTATCTCATTCAAAATAGTATTTGGTGGGTTGAATATGCAAACTTAAGTGGAATACGAGAAGATACTTATTCCTATGCCGACAAGGCCTTTTTAGCACAGTGGTCAAAAGCTATTATGACCGAGTATCCTAACTTTAATATTGTGGGTGAAGAGTGGACGGCGAACCCCATTACCGTCTCCTATTGGCAAGCGGGTAAAACCAACAAAGATGGTTATGTATCTTACCTGCCAAGCCTAATGGATTTCCCACTCTACGAAACCATGCTTGACGCAGTTAATACGCCAGAGTCATGGGACAAAGGCTTTATCCAGCTCTATGAAATGATGGCCAATGATGTTGTTTACGCAGACCCGACGAACCTAGTGTTATTTGAAGGAAACCACGATACAAATCGTCTCTTTAGCCTGATGAACGAAGATTTAGGCCATTATAAGATGGCCATGGTGTACACCCTTACCTCAAACCGTATTCCACAGATTTTTTATGGTACCGAGGTGTTGATGACCAGTCCGCTAGAGGGCAGGCATGACGGTACAGTACGTGCCGATTTTCCCGGTGGTTGGCCAATTGATAATAAAAATGCTTATACACAAGAAGGACTAAATCCACAGCAAATCGATGCGCAGAAGTTCGTTTCAACTCTGCTCAATTTCCGAAAAAGCTCTGCAGCTATTCATCATGGAAAGTTAATCCATTACGTCCCTAAAGATGGCACTTATGTGTACTTCAGAATTGATGCGCTGCAAACCGTCATGGTAGTGATGAATAAGAACCCTAATAACGTGCTGCTTAATAGCGACAGGTTTAAACAGCCACTAGCTGATTTTTCATCAGCCACTGATGTATTGACGCAGAAAACGCAAAATATCACTCAAACCATTACCGTTCCTGCTAATGGAGTACTGGTGTTAACACTAAACTAGTATAACCAACTGAAACTAAGAAAATACAACCAAAAACACTAATAATCATAAGGTTACACTTTAATGACTGTTAATAAATTTAATCATCTCTTTAAGCCGACGCTATCAAGATTAGCTTTTGGCTGTAAAAAAAGAGAGTTTGGCAGTAAAAAAAGTGAAGCACTGCTTATCAGCCTGCTGTTTCCTGTTTTCCTGCTTGCGGGCGGATGTTCAGAGCAAGAGCAAAAGAGCATAGCCGTGAGTGCGAACAAGCACAATGAGATCTCCTTTAAACAAATTGCGGCCGATACGCAAAACACAGTAAACAATGATCTCCAAAAACCTGTTGTTTATCAGGTTTTCACCCGGCTATTTGGCAATAAGAATACTAACAACCAGCCATGGGGCACTATCACTGAAAACGGTGTTGGAAAATTCAGTGATTTTGATGAAACTGCACTTAATAGTATCAAGTCTTTAGGCACTACCCATGTCTGGTATACCGGCGTACCTCACCATGCGTTGATAGGCGACTACAAACAATTTGGCATTAGCGATGATGATCCAGATGTTGTCAAAGGCCGTGCAGGCTCGCCCTATGCCGTTAAAGACTATTACAACGTTAATCCGGACCTAGCCGACAACGTTGAAAATCGTTTTGAAGAGTTTAAAGCGTTAATAGCACGTACACACGCACAAGACATGAAAGTGATAATCGATATTGTGCCAAACCATGTTGCCAGAGCATATCAATCACCCTTCGCTGAAAATGGTGTAACTAGCTTTGGGGCTTATGACGACACCAGCGTAACTTACAAGCGCCACAACAACTTCTATTATGTTGTTCAAACGACAGCGATGGGTAAAAGTACCCCAGTTGCATTTAAAGTCCCTGATTTATCGCCTAAAAACCAACCATTAGTGGGTGAGTCACACCCTTTAGCCGATGGCAAATTCAAAGAGTTCCCTGCCAAATGGACAGGCAATGGTGCCCGCGCAGCGCAGCCTGACGCTAATGACTGGTATGAAACGGTTAAAATTAACTACGGCGTTAAACCTGATGGTAGTTTTGACTTCCCAGTACTTGATGGATCAATGAGCAGTAAGGATGTGAATGCGCATTATCAATACTGGCTCGCAATCGAAACCGCAGATCTAGCACTCGCGCCTAAAGATAAGTTGATCCCAGATTCATGGGTTAAATTCAAACAGATCACTCAATTTTGGTTGGAAAATGGCGTCGATGGTTTTCGCTACGATATGGCGGAGATGGTGCCTGTCCCGTTTTGGAGCTATTTAAATTCCAATATTAAACACACGAATCCTGATGCGTTTCTATTAGCTGAAGTGTATAACCCTGCACTATACCGAGATTATATCCATCTCGGTAAAATGGATTACCTGTACGACAAAGTCGACATGTATGACACTCTTAAAGGCATCATTCAAGGCAAAGAGAGCACTGCTGCGATAGCGGTCAAACAAGCACAAGTTACTGACATTGAAGCAAATATGCTGCACTTTTTAGAAAATCATGATGAGCAACGAATTGCGAGCCCAGATTTTGCGGGTGATGCCTTTGCCGCCCTGCCCGCCATGGTGGTATCAACTACGATCAGTAGTGCACCGACCTTAATTTACTTTGGCCAAGAAGTGGGTGAAAAAGGCGCTGAAAACCCAGGGTTTGGCAGCCCGACTCGAACCAGTATCTTCGATTATATCGGCGTACCTGCGCATCAACGATATATGAATAATGGTAAGTTCGATGGCGGCCAATCAACCCAACAAGAGCTTGAGCTTCACCGCTACTATGTTGAGTTGTTAAACCTCAGTCACAGCGCTCCCGCATTAACCGGTGAGTATGTCGAACTCGACAGTTTTAACCGCTTACAAAAGGTTAATGGTTATGATGAGCAAATCTTCGCTTTTAGCCGTTATTCCGCAGAGCAGCAGCTCATCATCGTTAATAATTTTAGCCAACAGCAAACAAAGCAATTCACGTTGCACTTACCTCTGTCATTGACCCGTAACTGGAATTTACCTTTAGGCAATATTGCGCTGGTGGATCTATTGGCTGCAGACGCCGTGCAGCAACAAACAAAGCAGAGTAACGATACATTACATGTCACACACTACGACGCGACAGTTGCGATAACGCTCGCGCCAAATCAATCCAGGATATTGATGTTAAAGCTAAATCAATAGCTCTTTCTATCTTAATAAAGCGCGTATCTCTTGAGAAGGCACAAATTTAGTGACTTTTTTTTATCTCTGCCAACACAGCGCTAGATACAGATTTGAATACGTATGCAGTCCATTGCAGCCACTTCAATATTCAACTTAGTATGCTTACAACAACAAAATTCTTAATTCAAAAACAATAATTCAAGAAAAAGGATTGCACAATGACAACTCGGCACCCTGCATATAAGGCCCTAGATAGGCGTTCATCCCCTGTTAAACTAACCACCATGGCCATTACCGCTTCTTTGCTGGTCAGTGCATTTACAAGTCATTGTGCGTTAGCTAAAAGCGTTTCGTTGACCTCACCCAATAAACAAATTGTTGTCACGCTATCAGATGACAATGGCCAGCCAGAATATTCCGTTGAATTTCAAGGGCAAGAGGTCATTACTCCGTCTAGACTCGGACTGGTTTTTAAATCGTTGGGGGAATTTGGTCAAGGTTTTAAAATAGAACAAAGCAAACACAGCTCAACTGAAAACCGTTGGCAGCAACCTTGGGGTGAGCAAGAGTGGATTGAAGATAATTATCATCAAATCACCACTACGCTCAGTAATGGACAATACCAACTCAAACTGCACTTTAAAGCATTCAACGATGGTATTGGCTTTCGTTATGAACTGCCTAAGCAAAGTGAGCTTGACCAATTAGTCATTACCAATGAGCTCACTGAATTTTCAGTGCCTAAAGCTGAACAAGCTCAGGCTTGGTGGATCCCAGCCCGCGGCTGGAATCGCTATGAATATCTATATAGCAATACCACACTCGACAAAGTCACCAATGTGCATACGCCATTGACTTTTAAGTTGGCATCGGGCGTCCACATGAGTATTCATGAAGCCGCATTGGTCGATTATGCTGCAATGACGCTCAATCAACGCCGCACTGGTAAGCTAAAGGCAGATCTAACCCCTTGGTCAGATGGCAGCTTAGTTAAAACCCAAGCAGGATTTAAAACCCCTTGGCGTACCATTCAGATCAGTGATAATGCGACGGGTTTATTAAACTCAAATTTGATCCTAAATTTAAACGAGCCCAACAAACTCGGCGATGTCAGCTGGGTGGAACCGGGTAAGTATGTTGGTATTTGGTGGGGCATGCACCTCAATGAAAACACCTGGGGCTCAGGTGAAAAACACGGTGCAACCACGAGTGAAACCAAGCGCTATATGGATTTTGCTGCAGCTAACAGATTCGATGGCGTACTGGTTGAAGGTTGGAATATTGGTTGGGACGGTAGCTGGTTCCATAATGGCGATGTGTTTAGCTTTACTCAGGCCTACGCTGATTTCGATCTCAAAGCCGTAAGTGATTACGGCAAGGAAAAAGGGGTTAAACTGATAGGTCACCATGAAACATCAGGTTCTGTGACCAATTACCGTAACCAGATGCAAGATGCTTATGATCTCTATCAAAAGCATGGCGTTAGCCAAATAAAAACCGGTTATGTGGCTGATGGTGGTGGTATTAAACGCGTAGATGAAAACGGCATTACTCGACATGAATGGCATGATGGCCAGTTTATGGCTGGCGAATACCTTCACAGTGTTAAAGAAGCTGCGAAACGTCACATCAGTATCAACACTCATGAACCGATAAAGGATACTGGCCTTCGCCGCACTTACCCAAACTGGATCGCCCGCGAGGGTGCCCGTGGTCAAGAGTTCAATGCGTGGGGCACTCCGCCTAATAACCCCTCTCACACCACAACGCTGGCCTACACCCGCATGTTGTCAGGGCCAATGGATTTCACTCCCGGCATTTTTGATTTAGCGCCAAAAGGGCTTGATGCTGTTAACCGTGTACAAACCACCTTAACTAAGCAGTTGGCCTTATATGTTGTACTTTACAGCCCGATACAGATGGCGGCAGATCTACCAAGAAACTATGTTGAGCGCTTAGATGCTTTTCAATTTATTAAAGACGTACCAACCGATTGGAGCAACAGCGTCGCGTTAGCAGGTGAAGTTGGTGAGTTTGTGGTATTTGCCAGACAAGAGCGAAACGGTAGCAGTGAAGGTAAGGACTGGTACCTTGGTGCAATTACCGATGATAATGCCAGAGATGTCGACGTTAAATTAGACTTTCTAACCCAAGGGGTTCGCTACCGGGCTGAAATCTATCGTGACGGTAAAGATGCTGATTGGCGTACTAATCCTTACGACTATGTTATCGAAAGCGAAATTGTTAGCCGTGATCAGTTATTAACCCTCTCACTTGCGTCAAGCGGCGGTACTGCAATCAGATTTAAGGCGCTTAATTAAACAAGATAGCCAAACAGCCCAAACGTAAACAGAAAGACGAGTCACATCTCATCTTTATCACTAAAAAAGCCCTTGTTAAAGGGCTTTTTTGTTCGTCGCTATAACAATCCATTAAAAGTTTATTCGACTAACGCTTTAACTCATAGTCGCTACCGTCTTTGGCGGTAAAGACTTGATCGAGTACCGATGACGCTACGATAGAGTTTTCAACATTGACCAAACTAATCCAGTACTGATGACCTTCAACTAAGATATCTTCAATATTGGCACAATCCTGTGCGCCCTTTTCACTTTTGCTGTCGAACGTCATTTCAACATGAACGCCATTGTCTTTAAGCAAAATGGCTGTTGGCTCACTCTTATAGCCGTTAAGTGCAACGAACTGCTTTGGGCAACGTAAGCCTGTTTGGCTACCGTCTTTCATAAACACTAATAGCTGTTGATAGTAGACAACATAACTACAAGCGTCTTTATGTGATCCTATTGCTAGCGGAAACTTATTATCCAAAAAGGTTTTAGCACAGGGTGTTGTTGTGTCATTTGCTGCCTGGCTGACAACATTCACATCAGCAAATTCTGCACCAATATATAGATTGTTCTCGTGGTTATTTGCAGTATTATTGATTGTTGATATATCCATAGCCCTGTCCTCATTCAATCCTAAAATAGGTCGTTCATCGTTGCTAACTTCATTTGCTTTCAAAAAACTTGTTCGTTTTCTGACTGCTTGATTTGTAGTCTAGTGCAAATTTCATTACAATTTCACAATAAAAATTTTACACTGTGAATTTTACAATATGAAAAGTAATCAGAGCTTGATCAGAAAGTCACATTTTCTCGGTACCAAGATTAGAAATTTGCGTAAAAGAAATCACCTTACAATGGAAGATCTGTCTGCCCGTTGTGTGCGTGTTGATCCTGAGTCAGCCCCCTCTGTATCTTACCTTTCGATGATTGAACGGGGTAAACGCGTGCCCAGTGCTGGCATGTTAGCCGTCATTGCCACAGTGTTCCAAAAAGAGGTTGATTGGTTCCTCGATGATGTACCTGAAGACGATGCGATCACCCCTGATAAGGGTCGTCGAGGTGGTATAAGTGGTATGGCTTTAGAACCCAGTTTTCTGTTTTCGAGTGATATTTTGCAGATTGCCATACCCGAAATGTTGTCACAAACAGGTACAACAGGGCGTGAATTTGCCCATTTACTCATTCGGGCCCACCAAGAGCACCATCAAAATCACTTCCCTGATCTCGAACGTGCAGCTGAAGAGGTCGGTCAAAAGCGGTTACCACTCGCGTTAGAGGACATAAAAGATATTGCCAAATCGTTAGGGCTTAAACTTAAGTGGATCGACAGAACGCCGCAAGAAGTCGTCGACGAAATGGGGGTCAGCACCGCCCATGTAGTGACATCATTTTTTGAGCCACCCTCAACCATCTACCTGAACAAGATGCTTAAATCCTATCCAACACGACTCAAGTACGACCTGTCAGTGCATATTGGTCATTGTGTATTACACAACAAAGACGGTTTAAAATGCGTTCTAACAGCAGGCCGCCGCCATACTGCTGCGCATGAAGAGATAGCCACCCCAGCATCATCGACGTTAAATGCCCAAGATATTTTGCATGCTTGGCGTGATTTTGAATCAAGCTTTTTTGCCGGCGCACTGCTTTGCCCTAAAGTGCCGTTTAGGCAACTACTTGACCGACATGGTTATGAAATTAACGTCAATAAAACCGTTGGTGTCTCGGCTTCTGTAGCCATGCGTCGTATGACGGTAGTATCCCCTTATCCTCATTGGCATTACTTTGATGCCTATGCACCGGGTAAATTAAAAGCTGTTTACCGTGGTAACGGCATTCCCCTGCCATGGGGCAACATGCGGGTGGTCGAAGACCCTTGCCAGCATTGGGCCGTATTTAGAATGATAAACGAACCACAAGTTGGAACATCTGCACAAATATCTATTTTGGATGTGGCTCAAGAGCCAAGGATCTATTGCTGTGAGTCGATAAAAGTTGAAGATATGGCGGGTAACAATCACGTGCTCTGCGCAGGTATCGATCTTAACCCCGCCATTGATGCCCAAGGCGGTGATGCTGCTTCTATCGCTGCAGAACTAAAACAGATCTGTGCAGACAATAGCGGTTCAGTAGATATGCCTAAACATATTAAACAAAACCTAATGAGCGTCGCAAAAATTCTAAATATCAATTGGGTAGAACGTGGCATTCAAAACGAAGCACGGCTGATCTGTTCACGCGGTGCCGTTTGCCCAAGACAACCGAGCTGTTATCAAGCAGGCAAAGCCTTATGTGAAGAAGCCTAATGCCGCTGGTTCAATCGTTAACAGGCGAACCATAGGCTATCGCATGCACACTTATACATTGCTCTGAATAGCCAAATTGAATTGAAAGCGTATCGTCAATGATCATGTCAGCCAATATGACGGTACCTTCAATTTTTTGCTTTGCCTGGTTAATCGCCGCCAATGTGGAAACACTCTCATCTATTGGCACTAAATATAAAAACTGTGTCTGGCAACTTTCACCCACCACTGGCCCTAAGTTTACCAGCCGTTCTTGTTGAGCCGGTGTTTGATAGGTTTTACTGGTAAATGAACCATGGTTTGCAACATTACAGCCAGATATTAAAAAAAATATCGATATAACAATCAGTTGCAATTTAAAACTCTTCAGCATCCGCTAAGACTCCGTTAATAATGTGTTTCATTAGAGTTAAATGCACGGCATGAATACGTATGTATTGTGTTGTGCCTAATTCCAGCTCAAGGGTAACATGAAATTCTACTTTTATTCATGTTCAGCTTGTGGTGTGGACGATAGAAGTAGGGTCGTTTCTAGCAATTTATATTGTTAGCTTTCACCCTTTTCTAACAAAATACAGCAGAACTACGCTAACTAGTAGGTCTGTGACTTTGTTAATGACAGAGGTTTAAGGTAACTGCCAGCAAAGGTCGCAGGCAGCTGCCTATTTTTTAATCGTGATTCGACCAACAATAATAATTATAAACCTGAAAGGGATGGTTCATGTCTGATACAAAGCCGTTACTACACCAGAAACCTCAGCTCAGTTTTTGGCAAATATTCAACATGTGTTTTGGGTTTCTAGGCATTCAATTTGGCTTTGCACTGCAAAATGCCAATGTTAGCCGTATTTTTCAAACGCTTGGGGCATCAATTGATGATATTCCCATTCTATGGATAGCAGCCCCACTGACAGGGCTTATCGTACAGCCTATTATCGGCTACCTAAGTGATAACACCTGGGGTAAATGGGGCCGTAGACGTCCCTTCTTTGTTCTTGGTGCAGTCTGCACTACCCTCGCACTTTTCGTCATGCCCCACTCGCCCGCACTATGGGTCGCGGCAGGAATGCTGTGGATCATGGATGCATCGATAAACATTGCAATGGAACCTTTTCGCGCTTTTGTCGGCGATAACTTGCCCAATAAACAGCGCACTCTTGGTTATGCGATGCAAAGCTTCTTCATTGGCATTGGCGCTGTTATCGCCTCAGCACTGCCTTATGTCTTGACTAACTTTTTCGACGTTAGCAATACAGCACCCGCTGGTGAAATAGCAGATTCGGTACGTTACGCCTTCTATTTTGGTGGCGCGGTGCTGTTTTTAGCGGTGATGTGGACCGTTTTTTCAACCAAAGAATACTCACCAGAAGAGCTCGCTTTATTTGAACAACATTCAGATCAGAATATCGATACAGAGAGAACTGGGCTACGTGATGCGCACCAGTATCAAAACGGCAGTGTTTTATGGACCAGCATAGGTATCTTGTTCACCGCAGCAATTTGGCTATTAGAATGGGATAAACAACTGTTTATCTTGAGCTTAGGCATCTTGTTTTTCGGACCGCTTCAATATTACTGTGCACAAAAAGTAAAGGCACTACAGAGTCATAGCCAAGAAAATAATGAAACAAACAACCACAAAAAAAGTCGTGAAAAGCAGGGGTTAATCTTTAGTGTTGTAGATGACCTTTTTAATATGCCTAAGGCGATGTCTCAACTGGCACTGGTGCAATTTTTCTCTTGGTTCGCACTATTCTCAATGTGGATTTATACCACAGCAGCGGTTACCGATCACCACTATGGTACTCAAGATGTGCTATCTAAAGCCTACAATGATGGTGCAGATTGGGTCGGTTTATTGTTTGCCGTCTATAACGGATTTGCAGCCATTGCAGCCATTTTCATTCCCATCGTCGCTAAAAAATGTGGCCTCAAAGTCACCCATTGCATCAATCTATTTTGCGGTGGCCTTGGTCTTATCAGTTTTATATTTATCAATGATCCAAGCTTACTTTGGCTACCGATGATAGGCGTTGGTATTGCTTGGGCTTCGATTCTATCTATCCCGTATGCAATGCTATCGAATGCTCTACCGGCCAAGAAAATGGGCGTCTATATGGGCATATTCAACTTCTTTATTGTGATCCCACAGCTGCTAGCCGCCAGTGTTTTAGGCCTTATCTTACGGATCTGCTTTGATGGCCAACCTATCTACGCACTTATTAGCGGCGGCATTTTTATGATGATAGCGGGCATTGCCGTACTTAGAGTTAATGTCGATGGTCATTAATCACTTGCTGTAACGCTTAGGCTATAAACGCTGTTCTGACGGACAGAGCCAATAAGAAATAACTAAAAAAGATAGATAATTAATAAGGTTTTTGGGGATGAAAATGACAAGATCGATAAAACTAACACATAAAATATTGGCCACTGCGATCAGTATGAGCTTAATGCTTACAGGTTGCGGTGAGCAATCAACGGAAACAACTGCTCTTCCCCTTGCAACAGATATAAGCCTACAAGACACGGTAGCACCCGGAATACCTGGCGCAGAGCCCACTTGGGCATTTGCAGGAAAAACAGGGATCGGCACCTCATACGAACCTTATGTCGATGGCCGTTACCAAAACACCGCTGAAAACCCGCTGAGCCGTGTTTGGTTTTCATTGGCACAAGGTGTCGTTACCGAGACCATGTTTGGCCTTATCCATAATGCTCAGCTTAAAGAGATGCAATTTGTCATTACGGGTAACGGCTTTGTCGATACCGAGAAAGAAGATACCCTGCACTCGATTGAGTATTTACATACCGACGAACAGGGCCGACCATTATCACTTGCATATAAACTCATTAATAAAGACCGCGACGGTAAATACCAGATAGAGAAACACATTTTTACCGACCCTGATCGCGATACCTTGATGATGAAAGTGATCTTTACCGCTTTCGAAGCAGGAGTAACACCTTATCTTTATGTTAACCCCCATATTGATAACAGCGGCGCCAATGATATTGCACGCTATGACAGTGCCAACGAGCTGTTTTCAGTCTCAACTTCAGTGACCGACACCAGCGTCATGACCGTTAAATCAAATCTCGGTTTTGAGCAAGCCAGTGTCGGCTTTGTCGGTAAATCTGACGGATTAACAGATTTACGGCAAAACGGAGAGATGAATTGGCGTTACACCAATACCAGCGACGCTAATCAAGGCGGCAATGTTGCACTAACGGCGCAGTATCCGAGCCCGATAATTGAATCAGGTCAACACGCCGCTAGTATCAGTTTTGATGTTGTTTTAGGTTTTGGCAAAGACATAGAGATTAGCGTAGCAAACGCCAATAATACCCTTGCTCGAGGCAGTGATAACGTATTGGCCGCTTTTAATGGTGAAGGTGAACATCTTGGCTGGGAAGATTATCTTCGCTCGCTACCCGCGCTCACCAGAATGGTTGATACCACGACCGATAACGGTAAGTTGCTGTTTGCCAGTGCACTAGTGCTAAAAGCACAAGAAGACAAGACCCACGCAGGGGCACTGATTGCCTCTTTATCAAACCCGTGGGGAGATACCGTATCTGCAAAAGTCGGTAGTACGGGTTACAAAGCCGTCTGGCCTCGTGACTTTTACCACTGCGCCATGGCATTTCTTGCCATGGGTGATACTCAAACTCCTAAAACCGCCTTTGAGTACTTAGAAAAAGTGCAAGTCACAGCACAGACGCCTGGCTATTCAGGCACGCCCGGCTGGTTTTTACAAAAGACCCACGTTGATGGGCAGATTGAATGGGTGGGTGTACAGCTAGATCAAACTGCCATGCCGATTATGCTTGGTTGGAAGCTATGGCAAGCGGGCGTATTGTCAGATATTGAAATAACCTACTGGTACCATAAAATGCTAAAACCGGCTGCCGAGTTCTTGGTTAATGGCGGAGAGGTGAATTTAGACTGGAATCACACAAATATTACCCCTTTGAGAACACAGCAAGAGCGTTGGGAGGAGCAACAAGGTTACTCACCATCGACAACCGCTGCGGTAATTTCAGGCCTTATTACTGCCAGTGATATCGCATCCCACGTGGGTGACACCACAGCCGCTAGTTTATATTTAAGCACCGCCAAAGAGATGCAAAGTAAAATAGCCAAGTTGATGGTCACCACATCAGGGCAACTTTCAGCAACCGCTAAAGAGCCAGTTAGCGCTCAGCCCTATTTTGTCAGGCTCGCTCCCAATGGTGAACCCAATAGCAACACTAAACTCGGCGACAACAATGGTAGAGCGGGCCTTGATCAGCGCCTTATCCTTGATGGTGGTTTTTTAGAACTGGTTCGATACGGTGTTACAGCGGCGAATGATCAGACCATAACCAACAGCGTTAGCTTGATTGATAACACCAATTTAGAAGACAACTTAAGAGTCAAATACCAGTTCAGAGCTAAAGATGGCTCACTCATCCCAGGCTATCGCCGCTACGGAAATGATGGCTATGGTGAAGACCAGATCAACGGCGAAAGTTATGCAGAAAAAGGTAAAAACACGCCTGGTCAACGTGGACGAGTCTGGCCTTTCTTTACCGGGGAACGTGGTCACTTTGAACTTGCCAAAGCGATTAAAACAAACAGTTTAAACAGTGATAGCCACAAAGCACTGATTCAAACGTATGTACAAGGCATGGAAACCTTTGCCAACGAAGGTTTAATGTTACCCGAGCAAGCATGGGATGGCGTCGGCAATCCTACTCGCTATCAGTACACAAAAGGCCAAGGCACAAACTCTGCCACACCACTGGCTTGGACACATGCTGAATATATTAAGCTTGTGCGTTCGATGTCAGATAAGCAGGTTTGGGATAATTACAGTGTCGTGACTGACAAGTTAAATAAC
The DNA here is from genome assembly GCF_002836135.1 of Shewanella sp. GutCb. Classification (NCBI taxonomy): domain Bacteria; kingdom Pseudomonadati; phylum Pseudomonadota; class Gammaproteobacteria; order Alteromonadales; family Shewanellaceae; genus Shewanella; species Shewanella sp. GutCb. The sequence goes on from NZ_PJBL01000026.1 coordinate 146,691, forward strand.
TGATAAAACTATTATAAATCATCATTGACGAATAAATTTAAAAGCCTGTTAGCATGAATCTAACGGGCTTTTTTAATCACCTAAGCAAGCCTTTATTCAAACTGTTGATTCAAAACGTCTATTAGAACCTAGTATTAAAGCAGAACCGTCAATATTACCGACTTAAGCCTCTGTCGGACTTTAGCAACGCATATTGATACTCACTGCCCCATTGCCTTTTAAAAAAAATGTTATTTACGAAATGAACTTCCCGGCGAAAGCCGACTCTTTCTAACAATTTATAAGCCGCATGATTGTCGCAATCGGTGGTCGCAATGATCCGATACTTGTTCATCGTATTAAACAGGTGATCCATAAAGCCGAAAGTGATTTACTGCCAATACCTTTCTTGGTTTTCCGGTGCCAAGGTAAAACCCCTGGCGACCTCCCCAATGTGTGCCCTGCATTGAGTCATATCATTTAATGGCATCATCATAGGTGTAATTGCTCCAGCTTTGATATTGTGCAACCAAAGGTATTGCTCGATAGCGAGCAAAGGTTTGCAGATCGCTCTTTCGAATTGACGAATAGTTACATTACCTATTTCTACTATAATGGACATCTTTAGTGACTCGACTGGCTCTTGAATTAACGGATCTTTTAATCAACTGATAGTGTAAATAAACGGCTTTCTTCATCATACGCCGCCAATTTTTCGATTTGACTAAAGACAAACCCTAATGCCTCTAGTGCCTTTATCGATGCTTGATTAGACATCGATGTTACCGCAATAAACGCTTTAGCATTCAACTGTTGTTTGCCGTACTCCAGCACGGATGTTGCCGCTTCCCGTGCATAACCTTTCGACCAAAATGCGTTAGCAAAGCCATAACCAAGCTCATAGTCATCCCGATAGTCTCTGCGGATCAAACCACAGATCCCAATCGGCGTACCAACATCGCGCAGTGCGACTAAGTACATACCATAACCATTGTCTTGATAACTTTTAGTAAAGCTGTTGGCTATATATTCGATCGCTTTTTCGACAGTATAAACTTGCTTATCACCTATCCCCTCGATGAAACTAGGCTCGTTATAGAGCGCCATAATAAACTCGGCATCGGCTGAGGTGACTTCTCTCAAAATAAGCCGCTCGGTGGTAATTAATGCCATATAAATCCTTTTGAGTTAATTACTATTCGGTTTAGTGGTTAACGCTAAGCGTTTTCTTAAATTAGAGACTAGATTATTGCACTGATTTCATAGCAATGGATCTTGTCAGCAACCGTTAGCGCTATCTCATCATTGACTTCACGTGTCAGTAATTTTTGACCTATGGGAGATAGAGGTGTTATCAGCATAAAACTTCCCGCTGCGGTCTGTACTTTTAAGCCCCCTGCACTCGGGCCCATAAACAGTCTACTGAATTTATCGTTTTCATCAATCAACTCAACCAGATCGCCTAGCGCTATTTGTTTTGCGACTTCCTTGGCTGTTGTATTTGATACGTTAAGTGATACATCGAGCAAGGCACTTGTTGCCGCTTTATGTTTCAATACGGCAAACAATTGTTCGTAAGCATGCATATCGTCTTTGCACTGAGCCACTCTCACTGACTGACCGTGAGCAAGGTATGATGCTTCTAAGCCAAAAGTATCGTACTTATTTTCAGCGACACTTTCGCTGCCAGTCGCCGTGTCATGGGCACGTTTAGCCGCATCAACGGCATCTTGATGCGCTGTTGCGAGGGCTTGTTGAATTGACTGTTCAATGGATATTCTTGGTAACACTTAACGACCTATTTGAGTGACTTCGATTGATTTTGCGATTTTAGAAAAACTGCTTGTGAGTATCTCTTTAATATTAAGCAGCATAACATGCTTGATTAAGCTGACAAATTGGTTAACTTAGAGTGTGAATCAACGTTTTAGTTAACAACTGAGCAGCTTAAGCGTTACTCATTATTTATCAAGTAAGGATACTGGTTGAATATTAGTCAACAATATAAGCATCGTTTAATCGTTCCCGCTAAAGTGCTAGCGCTTGTCACGCTTTTTAGCTGCGGAACGTTTTGCTTTGCACAAGATTTAGAACCCAGAAGTTATACCAATATCCCCATTGGGATGAATTTTTTAGTCGTGGGTGTAGCCCACTCAGAAGGTGATCTATCACCCGCTCCTTCAGCACCGATTGATAATGCCGATCTCAGCATAGATGCTGGGGTTGTAGGTTATGCTCATACTTTTGCCTTAGCGGGACGCTCAGCAAAAATAGACATGACAGCCAGCCGTATCTGCTACAAAGGCAGCGCCGATTTTCAAGGTCAGCGTGTCAGCGCAGACCGATGCGGTTATGGCGACCCCAACATTCGACTCTCTTGGAATTTTTACGGTGCGCCAGCATTAAAGCCGCAAGACTTCAGTGCTTGGCAACAAGGAGTGGTCGTTGGCACCAGTCTGCAGCTTACCCTACCCATTGGATCGTACGATAAAGATAAGTTAATTAATTCAGGGGCAAATCGCTGGGTATTTAGACCAGGAATAGGCATGTCCCACAAACTGGGAGATTGGTATTACGACTTAATTGCATCTGTGCGCTTTTATGGCGATAACGATGCATACTTTAACGATGTGGAACTTGAACAAGAGCCACAATATACCCTACAAGGTCACTTAATTTATAACTTCAGTCGAGGTCACTGGTTGTCGCTCAATGCCAATTTTTATTTCGGCGGCGAGACTGAGAAAAATAAAATCGATTCTTTCGATTCCCAAGAAAATTCACGTTTTGGTATTACCTATTCAGCCCCAATAAACAGAAGCAATAGCATTAAACTCTACGCCAGCACAGGAGTTATAACTCAAGCAGGCAGCGATTTTGATACATTAGGGGCGGTATGGCAGTACATCTTTTAGCGCTGCCCCTACTCAATATAAGATAATTAAGCTTGTTCGCTACATCCTCCTTAAAACAATGAGCAAAAAAAGGGTTCAACGACAACAGCCACTGAACCCATTTTTAAATCTTTAGTGTTAGGTAAATTTAGTCGATATCGTCAAAATACCAGTAGCCAGCATTCACCCAAGCGGTTAATTGCTCAACCACTTCGATATCTTCTAACCACGGGCTTAAGTTCACTGCAGTTAGCTCTTGGGTATCACATAACAATGCAATCAACGCTTCTCGACTGGCTGAAAGCGTAAATTGCTCGCCATTGATATAAAGCACACCGTCAGCAACGCTTGCTTCGAAATACAGGGTACGCAGTCCGCCAAGCTTAATTAAAGGCTGCTGCTTAAGTTGCTCGGTCACATCTAAGCTTTGGAAGCCTAAACACTCTTCTGGCAAATCCAGTTCACACTTAGATTGAGTGAGGTAACGACCGCTAAACTCGCTAACTAACTTGTCATCAAGCGTGGCAAACAGTTGTTGCTTAATACGCTCAAGATCGCCGTTGTTAACAACACCAGAGTTTTCGCTTAATACACGATCAGGATCGGCAATTTGCTCATTACACATATCTTTGTCGATGATGTGGTCTGCCATAGCGCTGATCATATCTTTGGCTGACGCAGTTCTATAACCCACAGAAAAGCTCATTGATGGCTCTATCGTGACGCCGTCATGAGGGTACCCTGGCGGTAAATATAAGATATCGCCTGGTAGTAATTCAACATCAATGATGGGGTCGAATGCTTCGGTGTGCAGTAATGCTGGGTGCGCTGCAAATTCTTTATGTGGTCCAAGATCACCCACTCTCCAACGACGTCGGCCGGAACCCTGGCAAATGAATACGTCATAAAGATCGATATGTGGACCGACTCCGCCACCCGGTGTGGCATAGCTGACCATGACGTCATCTAAGCGCCAGCGTGGGATAAAATCAAAACATTTTATCAGTTCTTCAGCTTCAGGCACCCAGTTGTTAAGCGCTTGCACGATTAACGTCCAGTCTGTTTCACCAAGTTCTTCATAAGATTCAAATGGGCCAAACTCAGCTTGCCATTCATCATGTTCTTTAAACACGCGGCGTGATTCAACCACGTCTTCGCAAGCAAGCCCTGCCATCTCTTCTGGTGAAAGAAGATCTTTAAAGTTTTTAAAGCCTTGACGGATCACCAGTGGTTTCTTTTGCCAGTACTGCTCTAGAAACTGTTTTGGCGTTATACCATTTAAATCTAATTGCATATTTGTTACCCACTATAATTTGCGGCGATACTAACAAGTATTAGCATTTAGTAATTTGGTCGAGATCATAAAACGGCTGATTAGTCGTCTTAAACGACGTAATAACGCCGCGGTATGCAATTAACCACAACATTTAAATTGACTCGCTTCGCTGTAGAACTACAATAACGACAAATTTAATAGGGCGCGTAGCACATTGGCACACTTTTCAACTGCAGTAGACTCTCATCGTTTAAGCACCGAACTTAGCAGCAAAGCCAACACCGTTATTGTGTTGGATTTCGAGACCACCGGCTTATCGCCCACCCAAGGTGACCGTGCGATAGAGATCGGAGCTGTGATGTTAAAAGACGGCATTGTCATCGATAGGTTTCAAGAGTTAATGAACCCAGGGTTTCGCGTTAGCAGCTTTATCGAAAGTTACACTGGCATTAGCAATCAAATGCTCAGTAGCGCTGCACCTTGCGATGAAGTGATGGATCAATTTGCGGACTTTATCGGTGATTATAATCTGGTTGCCCACAACGCCTCTTTCGATCAACGTTTTTTAGACGCCGAACTTAAATCGATAGGTCGAGACTATAGCGGTGAATTCGCCTGTTCTATGTTAATAGCCAGAAGACTTTATCAAGATGCACCGAACCATAAACTTGGCAGTTTGATCCACTATAAGCAGATTGAACACGACGGTGTATTTCACCGAGCGTTAGCGGATTCAGAAATGACGGCGGACCTATGGTTAGTGATGCTCGATGATCTTAAACAAGATCATCATATTCAACACCCTGAATTTAAGTTGATGCAGGCAATAACCAAACAAAGCAAAGCCAACGTGCAAAGGTACTTGGCGAGCCAAGGCCGCTAGTGCTCATGAGTATGGTCTATGTGCTTCGTCAACCTTAGAACATCTTAAACTGCTAAGTTGATTGTCTAATCACAAGATTGGTCGGGATCAACTGTGGTGATACCTCTTCGCCATTAATCAGCTTTAACACGCTTTCGACTAGAATTTCTCCAGCAAGTTTGGTGTTCTGCTTAACCGTGGTTAAAGGTGGATTAGCAAAACTTGCCACTGGTATATCGTCATAGCCTACGACTGCAATATCAGCGGGTACCGATAACCCTTTGGCATTGAGCGCTCTAATTGCACCTATCGCGATAAGATCACTTGCCGCAAAAATGGCGTCAAACTTCTCGCCACTGTTAAGTAATTTATTAGTCGCCTCAAAGCCCGAGGTTTCGGTACTTATCGCTTCGAAAGGGATTGTCTCACTCGGTTTTATGTTGGCTTTTTCTAGTGCGGCCAGATGACCCAGATAACGGTCTCGAAATTCAGGGCTGTGACTTGAGGAGTCGCCCACAAAAACAATATCTTTATAACCCAGTGCCAATAGATGCTCTGTCGCGCTCATGCCGCCTTGATGATTATCACAACCTATGGTCAGAACCGACTTATGATTATGTTCAGCTCCCCAAATAACAAAGTGGGTATTTTGCTCAAGTAATCTTGCTAACTTTCTCTCGTAATCTACAAAGTCACCGTAACCAAGCAGTATGATGCCGTCGGCCTTATTACTGTCTTCGTAGTCAGCATGCCAATCACTACTTAGCTGTTGAAATGAGACCAGTAAGTCATAGCCTTTTTGGGCCGATGCGCGTGTTATAGAGCCGAGCATTGATAGGAAAAAAGGATTAATTAATGAATCATCGTTAGTTGGATCTTCACAAAGCAGCAAGGCTAGCGTTTGGCTATTTTGCATCCGCAAGTTACTGGCATTTTTATCCACTTTGTAGTTAAGCTCTTTTGCAATGGCTTGGATCCGCTGGCGCGTTTCCAAATTCACTAAAGGACTGTCTCTCAGTGCTCTAGACACTGTAGATTGAGACACCCCTGCTTTGTAGGCGATATCGATTGAGGTTGCTTTTGTGACCATAATATTTATTTAAACCTTTCTTATTATTATATAAATAACGCTATAGCACGCCTTAATTACGTCTAATTAATACCGTCAATCAATACAGTCAGGCAACCGAAGTTGCCCACTAGATACGCCACTTAAATCCCTAATTCATCAAACAGATCATCTGCACTGGTGCTCATTTGAACATCTTTTTGCTTATTCTGTACTTGCTTTGAATGTTGTGAACCACTGCCTTGACCGTGTTCTGCTAAAAGATCGTCTAGGTCGAAATCTTCATCGGCATCAAAATCGTTTAGCTTAATGAACTCAGTTTTATCCATTGCGAATTCAAGATAAAAGATATGGTTTTTTTGTGTTTTGAAAGACACTCTTCTCGCCACGGCTTCATCGAGGTTGGTATCAACCGAAATGGTAAGTTCCTTATTAATCGTCAACATTTTTGGCTGACTTTGACTAATCGACGTTTGCAGTTCTTTACTTATTTTATTGATGAAATCGCCTAACATCTGATTCATCAGTTCGCCCATCACATTACTGACTTCATCTGAGGTATGGGAGAACGCGAGTTCAGACTCTGGCATTCCCATGTTAATCATGTATTCGCGGTAAATTTCAATTGCTGCTGGCGCTGAAAAATTGATAACCACTAATCCGGAGAAACCACCGTCAAAAATTGAAAAACAACCTAAGTCAGGTTTTAAACAAGTACGCGTGATGGATTGCACCATTCCAGCGTGCGTGATCTGACTATTAGTCGTGCTAGAAAGCACGTGAGAAACCGACAAACACAGCTTGCGCAATATGTCATCAGTTGTTACAGATTCTTGCGTTGTTAGCATATTTAAAACCTTGTTGTAGTAATCGTTTCATAGTGCCGCAATCCCGTAACAAATCAAAGTAAAAACTAAGCTAAAACGTCGATTTTATCTGCCGTTGTTCAGACATTAGGCTAAATAAATTATGCTTAAACAAATGTCATCAGAACATCTATTCTAAACCTCAAAATAAAATGTCGTTTAGCGGTGAAAAATGAGATCTATGATTTAAAAAATATAAAAATAAATAAAGAGTCGATATAGTTAACATTTTTAAAATAAACATACTGTTATGGGTTCTTTTGGTTAACAATAAACGATACATTCATGACACTCTTTATTTAATGTAGCCAGGCTCTTATGACTGCCCTTTTAAGACAACTAACCATCCTCCAACGACTTATTTTAATGCTCATGCTGGCAGCGATCGGTACCGTTTGTTTTGCCAGTTTTTCGATAAACGAGCAATACAACAACCTTGTTACGCAAAAGTGGCAGCAAAATGATGCGCAGCTAAACACGGTTATCAGTGTTATTGAAGCGCATCGGATGCAAGCGGCTAATGGTGATATTTCTGAAAGTGATGCCAAGGTAGAAAGTGCTAACCTTATCAGCCAGATCCATTTTAGCGATAAAGGCCACTTCATTTTACTTGATAGAGATAACACCATTTTAGCCAATGGCGCGAGTAAGCAAACTATCGGTAACAAACTTGCCAGCATTAACCAGCAAGGTAATGACACCACACTCTCTGCAATCGTTGCTGCTGCTGCAATCAATGGCACAGCCAAAGGCCAAGTCAGCTTTATTAATGCTCAAAGCAGCCAGTTAGAAGATAAGTTGGTTGAGGCTAGGTACTATCCCGCTTGGGATTGGACACTCATTACCGGCAGTTATAATAGCGAGATAAACAATGTCATGTATTCGATGGCATTTGATTACGTGCTTATCATGCTAATGATATCTATTCCCATTTTTTCATTCTTCTTATTGCTTAATCTATCGATTACCGCACCGCTTAAAAATGCGATTGCGGCGATGAAAGATATTGCACAAGGTGACGGTGATCTAACCAAAAGGTTACCCACAAAAGGTAAAGATGAGGTAGCAGAGCTAGCAGAGGCTTTTAATCTGTTTGTGATAAAGATTGCAGATACTGTTGCTCAACTACAACCGCTAGGAAAAAACCTAGATGATGATGCCACACGTTTACTTAATGCCGTAGAGGAATCGAATAGCAGTGTTGATCACCTCCATCAAGAAACCAGCAGCGTTGCAACTGCAATCAACGAGATGCTATCAACCACCCATGAGATGGCGACCAACACCAGTCAAGCCGCAGACGCCGCAAATAGTGTCAAACAGCAAGCCCAACTCAGCATGGAAAAAATGGATAACACCCTCGATAATACGCAGCGATTAGTCGAAGAGTTAAAAACATCTGAACAGATAACCCACCATCTTGGCACGTCTTCAAAACAGATTGGCAGCATATTAGATGTGATAAGAGGCATCGCCGATCAGACCAACCTGCTTGCGCTTAATGCCGCGATTGAAGCCGCCCGTGCCGGTGCGCACGGCAGAGGATTCGCTGTTGTTGCCGATGAGGTGCGTGCTTTAGCAAACCGAACTCAGGACTCTACCAATGAAATTCAAAAAATCATCACTGAGATCCAATCAGGCGTGAGTTCGGTCGTCTCTAGTAACGAGCGTACACAACAACAATCTGAGCAAGTGCAGAGTCAAGCTAAGGGTGTGGGGGAATCACTAGCTGAAATTTTGGATCTTGTTGCTCATATCAGCGATATGAATACCCAGTTAGCCAGCGCAACAGAAGAGCAATCTCTGGTCACGGAAGAGATTAATCGCAATATATGCAGTATTACAGAACTGACTGAAGTGTCAGTAAAGGCCAACGAAAGTAACCGCCATGCCGCAGTGTCATTACAATCGATTAGCAAAAACTCAGCCAAAACATTAAGCCAGTTTAAGGTCAGCTAAACGCTTATCCACATTAAAAAAGGGGCATAATTTGCCCCTTTTTCATTATTCAAACTATGTTAAGCTAAATTCAATTCGGACGATCTATCAATACGGAATTGAATTTATGGCACGCATGACCTTAGCGATTCATCCGCAACTTTTTACTATTCATAGCCTTGCTCCTGACAGTATCGTACCGAGTGCGATTTTTCAGCAAGATATCTACTTTATCGGTAAAACGAGCGAAGAACTGTCAGTTGTCGTAATTTCAACATTCGAAATGGAAAGCCTAGAGCAGGAAAACGGTTGGCGCTGTCTTGAAGTATTGGGCCCTTTAGGCTTTTCCATGACAGGCATATTATCGAGCGTATCAGGCGCGTTGGCCGCAGAAAAAATTAGTATATTTGCTATCTCTACATTCGATACCGACTATATTCTGGTAAAAAAAGACACCTTGGCCGAAGCCACAAAAGCACTCAAGAAAAAGAACTATCAAATCATTGAACATCAGAGCAGATAATCATCAGCTTATACAGCCGATTCTTAGCCTTTTAACGAGAAGATTATATGTACCAAAAAACCGTTACAATAACCGCTAAGCACGGTATACACACTCGACCTGCGGCACTATTAGTTAAAAAAGCCAAATCATTTGATTGCGATATCATCGTAGAATGTAACGGAAAACAGGCCAGTGCAAAAAGCCTTTTTAAGCTACAAACACTAGGGCTTTATTTCGGTATAGAAGTCAAAGTTATCGCTGAAGGTGAACAAGCTCAGCAAGCAGTTGAAGAAGTTTCTGAACTCCTTATTACACTTAGCTAAAAGGCTCCGTTATGTCGATTAAAGGTATTGTTGTTTCATCAGGCGTCGCGTTCGGCCAAGCCCTACACCTCAATCTACACCATGAAAAAATCGACTATCGACGTTTGTCCCCTGATAAAATCCCTAATGAACAACGAAAACTAGCATTAGCATTCAATAAGCAAAAAAGTCATTTAGCAGAGATACTAGCCAAGCTTAAGGTCGGTTCTGAGCATTATGATCTGATTGAAGCTGATTTACTCTTTCTTGATGATGATTCGCTCCTAGAGGTCGTCGTAAATGAAATTCGCCAGCTACAAATTAATGCAGCGGTGGCCATTGAGAGAGTATTTTCCCATCAAGCTTCGGAGATTGAACAACTAGAAGACCCCTATTTAGCCAATAGAGCACAGGATGTTTTGTGTTTAGCGAGTCGCTTAATCGCCAGACTCAGCGGCGCACAGCATCTGGACCTCAGCCAGTTAACTACGCCAACCGTTATTTTGGCCCATGATCTCACCCCTGCTGAATTCGCCATGCTACCGCTACAACACATAACAGGCTTGGTGCTTAACACCGGTGGGTTAACAAGCCATACTGCGATTTTGGCACGCAGCGCTGGGATCCCAGCGCTGTTAAGTTGCCAATTTGAACGGTCACAAATTAACGATGGCGACGCCGTCGTACTCAACGCTATCGACGGCGAGCTGCATCTAAACCCCACCGCTGACATCATCGAAAGACTGACCCAACTGCGCCAACAAGATGAAGCGCACAAACAGCAACTCTTGCTGCTTAAAGATCTCCCCGCTCAGACCCTCGACGGGCACTGTGTGGGATTACTGGCTAATGTGGGCAGTTTAAATGAAATAAGCCATCTCACCGATGTTGGCGCTGAAGGGATCGGGCTCTTTAGAACCGAGTTCATGCTAATGAATACCATGACTATTCCACAGGAGAAAATACAGTACCACTTCTATTGCGATGCGCTTCAGCTCATGGATGGAAAGCCCTTTACCATACGTACCCTCGATGTGGGCGCTGATAAAGAGTTACCCTGCTTAAATCCAGCTTGTGAAGATAACCCCGCCCTCGGCATCAGAGGCATTCGATATACCTTCGCACATCCTGAAATCCTGGTCACCCAGCTAAAAGCCATTTTGCGTGCTGCGAACCACGGACCTATTCGGTTGATGTTTCCTATGATCAACCAAGTCGAAGAGCTAGACACACTTTTTGAATTGATTGAACAATGTAAAAGCAGCTTAAACGAAGAAGAAAAAGGCTACGGTGAACTGAGTTACGGAATCGTCGTTGAGACACCTGCCGCGGTGATAAACCTTGCATCAATGCTGCCTAGGCTCGACTTCATCAGCATTGGTACTAATGATTTAACACAATATGCAATGGCGGCTGACAGAACAAATCCGCAACTGACACGGGATTACCCTTCACTTTCACCTGCCATTTTAACCTTGGTTCAAATGAGTATTGATACTGCTAAGCAACATAATGTCAAAGTCTCTCTTTGTGGCGAACTGGCCAGCGACCCTATTGTTGCACCTCTACTTGTGGGAATGGGTATTGATGAACTCAGTGTCAATCTAGTCTCATTATTGGAAGTCAAATCGGCGATAAGAGCCAGCAGTTACTCATCTTGCTTAGAGATGGCCAAACAGGCACAAAAGATAGAAAGAATCGAAGAATTAAATCTTTATCTAACAGGTCTTAGTTTATAGAGATATAATAAATGCAGTCTAATTTGAATATTATAATGATTCCAAGGGGCAAATAAATGGGATTTTTAAGCCGCATTAGACGTCTTGTTTCCGGACAAACAGACATCGCGGGCAGTGTAAATGTATATGCACCCGTTTCTGGCAAAATTGTTGCGATCGAGAAAGTACCCGACGCTGTATTCTCTGAAAAAATTGTCGGGGATGGATTAGCCATCGCACCAACAGGCCAGCATATTGTTGCGCCGATAGATGGAACCATAGGCAAAATTTTTGAAACCAACCATGCCTTTAGCATTGAATCACCGCAAGGATTAGAGATTTTTGTTCATTTTGGGATAGGCACTGTAGAGCTTAGGGGGAACGGTTTTAAACGTCTCGCTGAAGAGGGCCAAGAAGTCAAAATGGGCGAGCCTATCTTAGAGTTCGATATTGAATATCTAAAAGAGCATGCCGATAGCCTATTGACACCGGTGCTTATCGCCAACATGGAAGACGTGAAAGGTTTGGATAAAAAACAGGGGACCTTAGAAGCGGGTAAAGACATTATTTTTTCCGCCATACTTTAAGCTAATGGTTCGTTTCACATAACAAAAGCCGAATGCAATCATTCGGCTTTTGTTGCTTACATGTAATGTTTCCTAATCATGTTTATCACATATCAGCGCCAATAAGTTGAATAAAACTCAATAACCCCAAGCAGAGCTATTTCTTCCTTGAGGCTTTACAAAACCAATGACACAATGAGATTCACTAATAAAATTAATAATGGAGTACCCGCTTTGACACTTTTCGGCATTAAGAATTGCGACACCGTACGTAAAGCCCGTAAATGGCTAGAACAAAATAATCTTAGCGTTGATTTTCATGATTTTCGTGAACATGGGCTCACTGCCGAGCAAGTCGAAGAATGGGTCGCTGTCGTTGGATGGGAAACTTTATTTAATAAACGTAGCACCAGCTTTAGAAATTTAACTGACACCGAAAAAAATGACATTAATGAAAAGAAAGCTATCGCGCTAATGGTCCTTTATCCCACATTAATCAAACGCCCTGTACTCGTCAACGGCAGCAAGGTTAATGTCGGATTCAAAGAAGCTGAATATAAAGCGTGGTTTAGTCTATGAGCCAATCTAAAGATTCTTTAGTACTGGCATTGGCAAAAGATTTAATCTCTCGTCCATCCGTTACGCCGCTAGATGAAGGTTGCCAAACCTTGATGGCTACAAGACTCGCCGCTGCAGGTTTTAACATTGAAGATATGGTGTTCGAAGACACCACGAACATGTGGGCTCGAAAAGGCACCCAAGACCCTGTTTTCTGTTTCGCTGGCCATACTGATGTGGTCCCCGTTGGCGATCTCAACCGTTGGCACACGCCACCTTTTGAGCCTGTCGTCATTGATGATTACCTGCATGGACGCGGCGCAGCAGATATGAAAGGCTCACTTGCGGCAATGGTCGTTGCTACTGAACGGTTTGTTAAAAACCATCCCGACCATAATGGCTCAATCGCCTTTCTTATCACGAGCGACGAAGAGGGGCCCTTTATTAATGGCACCACTCGAGTTATTGATACCTTAGAAGAGCGTAATGAAAAAATCACTTGGTCATTAGTCGGTGAGCCATCATCAACGCATAAACTGGGTGACATTGTTAAAAATGGACGCCGTGGAAGCTTAACAGGCAACCTCACCATCAATGGGGTCCAAGGACACGTCGCGTACCCTCACCTTGCTGACAACCCTATTCACAAAGCGGCACCAGTGCTCGATGAATTAGCCCGGATGAAGTGGGACAATGGCAATGCGTTTTTCCCGCCTACCAGCTTTCAAATCGCTAACATCAATGGCGGCACAGGCGCATCAAACGTTATTCCAGGTGCGCTAGAGGTCATGTTTAACTTTAGGTACTCTACTGAAGTCACCGCTGATATATTGATCGAACGAGTGCTTAACATACTCGACGCACATGGACTGGATTATGATATAAACTGGATATTCAATGGCCTACCATTCTTAACGGGTGATGGACCACTGCTTGATGCGACACGCGATGCGATTAAGAAAGTCACCGGTTTAGATACTGATCCTCAGACATCAGGTGGAACTTCCGATGGCCGCTTTATTGCGCCAACGGGGGCACAAGTGCTGGAATTGGGGCCTGTCAACGCAACGATTCACAAAGTGAATGAATGCGTTAAAGTTACCGACCTTGAGCAACTAGCTCTGTGTTATGAAGCCATTTTGGAAAATCTGTTGTGCCAATAGCAGCCCCTCACCTTTATGGACTCAGCGGTGCTCATTTAATTGAGTGCTCTGGTTACCTCCTTGAGCAAGAAACCGCACACGCATTTGCTCAAATGCGCACCGCTGCTGAAAAAGAAGGTATTGCGATAGAGATATGCTCTGCTTTTCGAGATTTTGATCGACAACAGTTAATTTGGAATGCAAAAGCCAGTGGCACTCGCACATTACTCAACAAAGACGCTCAGCCAGTCGACATCGGCGGCAAAACTGCAGAGCAGATTATCGCGCTAATACTGCTATGGTCTGCACTACCTGGGACCTCAAGACATCATTGGGGTACTGATATCGATATTTTTGATAGTAACAAGATATCAAAGCATGATTTACAGCTAATTCCGCAGGAGTATCAACTGAATGGGCCCTGCTATACCTTGAGTTTGTGGTTAACTAACAATGCTCAACGTTTTGGCTTTTACTTGCCTTTTCAACAAGGCTTGAGTGGTGTCAGTGCTGAACCATGGCATCTTAGTTATTATCCGGTATCTAAGCACTACGTGGATGCGTTCAATGTAGAGACCTTAGCCGATATCCTGCAACACTCGTCGGTATTATATAAAGCACAAGTTCTAGATAAGTTAGACGCGTTAACCCGAGAATATGTTTACCGTGTCGCGCCAGTCCCGCTATAATCAAGTATCGAAATTAACAACAAATAAATTCACAATGACAGAGAATAATCCGTGAAAAATCTAGATTTTGCCACTCATAGACAGCAATACACTATCGATAATAAAGCCATTAGCTATATTGATATCGGCCAAGGCCCTGTGCTTTTGTTTGGGCACAGCTACCTGTGGGATGCGCAAATGTGGGCGCCACAGATTGAACTTTTGAGCCAACAATATCGTTGTATCGTTCCCGATTTATGGGGTCATGGTTTATCAACAGATATGCCAGCTCAATGCCGTAACTTACGCGATGTTTCAGCTCAAATGCTGTCTCTAATGGATTCGTTAGATATCGGAGACTTTTCGGTTATCGGTTTATCTGTCGGTGCTATGTGGGGTGCAGAATTAGCGCTACTTGCGCCAACCCGCGTCAAACGTTTGGTCATGCTCAATAGCTTTATTGGCTTTGAACCAGAGATCACCCGCGACAAATACTACGCTATGCTTGACGTCATAAAGCATGAAAAAGGTATTTCCCCAGCGCTACGAGCCACTATAATTCCGTTGTTTTTTGCGGATAATCCTAATCAATTACTGGTTGATAAGTTTGAATTAATACTCGCCAATATCAACAGCGAGCAAATCGATAGCCTATTCCGTTTAGGAAAGATGATTTTCGGCCGACGAGATACTCTGGAACAAGTGGAAGAACTGACGTTGCCCTGTTTGATTATGGCTGGGGTGCAAGATAAAGCACGTTCGGTATTAGAGAGTTACCTGATGCACGATGCCATTGATGGCAGTAAGTTTATCCATATACCCGATGCGGGGCATATATCGACGTTAGAGCAAGCTGAATTTGTTAATCAGCACCTAACTGAATTTCTCTCTGCTACAAATTAGCTAGAAATGAAACAAACTAAACATACATTACTGTCACGTAACATTATTTAACAACCAGTTAAGGTTTGTGTTCTACTATTTTACTGATCGTTAGGGCACAAACAACCATGACTGAATAGACCAGCAAGGCAATCAATTGATGATATCCTTACCCTGCATCACCGTTCTAGTTAACTGACTGAAAATAAGAGCAGAATGAAATTACTAAAACCGCTTTTTGATAATAATAGACGCTGGGCTGGTCGCATACTCAAAGAAGACCCCAAATTTTTTGAGCAATTAGCCAAACAGCAAAACCCTGAGTACTTATGGATTGGTTGTTCTGATAGCAGAGTCCCTTCTAATCAGATCATTGATCTAATGCCTGGCGAAGTATTTGTTCATCGTAATATTGCCAACATGGTGATCCATACAGATCTTAACTGCCTTTCGGTACTTCAATATGCTGTCGATGTGTTAAAAGTTAAACATATCATGGTCGTAGGGCATTATGGTTGCGGTGGGGTAAAGGCTGCAATGGGCACAGAAAGGCTTGGGTTAATTGATAATTGGTTAGGTCACATACGAGACATTCATCGTCTGCATAAAGACACATTATCCAAAATGGATGAAGCGGAACGTTTTGACCGTTTGTGTGAGCTTAATGTAATGGAACAGGTCGATAACGTTTGCAGCACCACTATAGTGCAAGAGGCATGGCATCGTGGCCAAGAAGTGGCCATTCATGGTTGGATATACAGTGTCGAAAACGGCCTACTCTCTGATCTTGATGTGACAATAAACAAAGAAAGCGAGCTTAATAAAGACTAAGTAGCTTCTATATAAATACAGGCTATCAGGGCGTTAGAGTCGATAGCCTTTGTTATATCAAGTGTGTTAATGCATTAGCCAAATCCACCGTTCTAGTCGATTTATCCAATGGTCGTTCCCTAAATTAACAGACTTTTTTATTGCCCTACTTCCTTCGACTAAACCGCGTAATTGAGACTCCCGATAACCAAACAAGCATACTCATATTTCAGAAACCGCCGTTATTGCGTGTAATTCGTATTAATCGATAGAAAATTGCTAAGAAATCTCGCAGTTACCCCCATATCACAGTTATAATCCATTAGTTATTTTTAGCGCTTATGAGCGCAGTAAATTCTAAGGAAATGTCCATGCCTGGTTTTGAATTATTTGGTCCTGAAGAGAAGCAGGAAGTTGCAGACGTAATGGAGAACGGTTTTACTTTCCGTTATAACTTCGATCATATGCGTAATGATCGTTGGAAAACACGTGAGATGGAAGCCTTACTTTGCGAGAAAATGAATGCAAAGCATGCTCACTTAGTATCAAGTGGTACCGCTGCACTGCAAACCGCAATGGCTGCAGCTGGCATTGGCGCAGGTGATGAAGTTATTGTACCACCGTTCACGTTTGTCGCTTCAGTTGAAGCTGTATTCATGGCAGGCGCTGTTCCTATTTTTGCTGAGATTGATGAAACGCTTTGTTTATCTCCTGAAGGCATTGAAGCGGTTATCACACCAAAAACTAAAGCAATCAACTTAGTTCAAATGTGTGGTTCTATGGGTAAGATGGATGAGATTAAAGCAGTTTGCGCTAAGCACAACCTGGTTATTCTTGAAGATGCTTGCCAAGCTATTGGTGCCAGCTACAAAGGTCAGGCCCTTGGTACCATCGGTGATGTAGGTTGCTACTCTTTTGATTCTGTTAAAACCATCACTTGCGGTGAAGGCGGAGCGGTCATCACTAACAATGAAACCATATACAACAATGCACACATGTTCTCTGACCACGGTCATGACCATGTTGGCAACGATCGCGGCGCTGAAGGTCATCCCATGATGGGGCTCAACTTCCGCATCTCAGAGTTAAACTCTGCGATGGGCTTAGCGCAGCTGCGTAAGCTTGATAAAATTATTGATATTCAACGTACCAATAAGAAAGTCATCAAAGATGCAATGGCGACTATTCCGGAGCTTACATTCCGCGAACTGCCCGATCCAGAAGGCGATTCAGCAGGTTTCCTAACCTTCTTTATGCCGACTGAAGCTCGCACTATTGAGATCAACAAGAAGTTAGCTGAAAATGGCGTTGATGGTTGTTTCTACTGGTATATCAATAACTGGCATTACCTAAACAACTGGAAGCATATCCAAGAGCTTAAGTCTCCGGCCGCTTTACCGATCACATTAATCGAAGATCGTCCTGATTATACTAAGGTTTCAGTACCAAAGTCTGATGCCATTATGAGCCGTACTATCTCGATGTTGATCAAGCTATCTTGGACTGAAGAAGAGATAAACCAACGTATCGAAAATATTAAGCGCGCGTTCGCTTAATAAGATTTATTTCGTTGTCGCGTCTATTCTTAAGACGCGATTGCACTTTTTACAGTAATAGTCTCAACGGAGAATGTTGTAATGAGTTTTAAAAATTTCAAATGTGTACCAAAAATGATTTTTGGTCGCGGATCGTTTGTCCAGCTAGATACTGTTCTCGCTGAAGAACGCAAAAGTGAAGATGATTTTGTGGTCTTTTTGGTCGATGACGTTCACCAAGATAAGCCTCTTAGTGGCCGAGTCCCTGCTAAAGACCAAGACATGCTTATCTATGTCAATGTCGATGACGAGCCAAGCACTAAGCAAGTTGATGCGCTGACTGAACAAGTACAAGCTTTTAGCGGCAAGTTACCAGTAAGTGTTATCGGTCTAGGCGGTGGTTCTACCCTCGACTTAGCAAAAGCTGTAGCTCTTATGCTAACCAATGACGGTGGCAGTGCTAAGTATCAAGGTTGGGATCTAATAAACAACCCTGCAGTACACCACATCGGTATTCCTACAGTATCTGGTACTGGCGCAGAAGCGTCTCGTACTGCAGTGCTTTGCGGACCTGTGCGTAAGCTTGGACTTAACTCTGATTACACCGTCTTTGATCAAATCATCATGGATTCAGAATTAATTGCTGGCGTGCCTACCGATCAGTGGTTCTATACCGGTATGGATTGCTATATTCACTGTGTTGAATCACTTGAAGGTACCTACCTCAACGAATTTGCTAAAGCGTTCGCTGAAAAATCGATGGATCTTTGCCGTCAAGTCTTCATTGACGACCATGAAGAGAAAGATGACAAGCTGATGATGGCATCTTACATGGGCGGAATGAGCATTGCTTACAGCCAAGTAGGTGCATGTCATGCTGTTTCATATGGTCTAGGCTATGTACTTGGTTACCATCACGGTATCGGTAACTGTTTAGCATTCGACGTGCTTGAAGAGTTCTATCCTGAGGGTGTTGCAGAGTTCCGTAAGATGATGGATAAACATAACATTGTCCTACCAAAGAATATCTGTAAAGACTTGCCTGACGAAACTATCGCTAAGATGGTTGCAGTCACAAAGAGCATGGGTCCACTTTGGGACAATGTTTACGGCGAAGGCTGGGAAGAGAAAGTCACAGACGAAATGCTAACTAAGCTATTCCGTCGTATCTAAGTCCTCTTTAGATGCTAAATGGGCTTCTATCAAGAAGCCCATTAATTTTATTATTAGGTAAATTGAATGAATGTAACCTTGTTGATCCCTGCTCGATACGGCTCAAGTCGTTTTCCTGGCAAGCCGTTGGCTCCAATTAACGGTAAACCGATGATCCAGCATGTTTACGAGCGTGCATCACTAGCAAAAGGGCTTAAAGATATCTATGTCGCAACCGATGACGAACGCATAAAAGATGCCGTCGAAGGTTTCGGTGGTAAGGTTATCATGACAAGTGCAGAAGCCGCTTCAGGTACAGATCGTATCGAAGATGCGATTACACAGCTAGGGCTTGCAGAAGACGACTTAGTGGTTAATTTACAAGGTGATCAGCCACTGATAGACCCCATCTCTATCGAACAAATTATTAGCCTTTTCGACCGTCACCCTGGTGAGTTCGGAATGGCAACTCTCGGATTTCAAATTACCGAAGAGGAAGAGCTCAACGATCCAAAGCACGTAAAGCTGGTGTTTGATAATGAGTTTAATGCATTGTATTTCTCACGTGCACGCATTCCTTTTGGCCGTGATACAGACGATTACCCCGTGTATAAACACTTAGGGGTATATGCCTACACGCGTAAGTTTGTGCACACGTTTGCCAAGCTGCCACTCGGTAGATTAGAAGATTTGGAAAAGCTTGAGCAGTTACGAGCGCTAGAACATGGCTACAAGATCAAAGTCGCCATCAGTGCTTTTGACTCTCCAGAAGTGGATACACCTGAAGATATTCGTATCTGTGAATCTCGTTTGGCAGTTGATTAACAATAAGGTAAGAATATGTCTGATCTAGAAGTTGGCTTACTTATTTTATTAGTAATTGGTGTCATCGCCAGTAATTTAGCCGTGCTTAAATACAGCGCTAAATACAAGATGCCTCAGTTCGGTAAAGATCAGAAGAAACCTAAATCAACAGATCCTGTCGATCAGGATAAAAAGAAAGAACAAGATGATAAAGGCGATAAACCACAATAATTTTATCTTTCTATTTTGTTGAAATTCAGACAATAAAAAAGGCGCTTACAGCGCCTTTTTTGTTTTCTATTTTTAACTCACCTTTCTAATGAGCCTAATCCGCAAGCTCTTTTTCAAGTTGTTGGGCAACCATCTCTGGCGAACCCGAATTTTTCGCCAACAGCGAATATGCCACGGGAATAACAAATAGCGTAAAGAAAGTCGCTAAACTTATTCCCGATAAAACGACAACACCAATGACAAAGCGTGTCTCTGCGCCAGCGCCTTCGGCCATGACCAATGGAATCGCCCCCGCAGCGGTGGTGATCCCAGTCATTAAGATAGGGCGTAAGCGTTGACTAGATGCTTGAATAATAGCGTTTTGGAACTCGACGCCTTTATCACGTAGTTGATTGGTAAACTCGACAATTAAAATCCCATTTTTAGCCGCTAAGCCTACCAACATGATAATACCTATCTGGCTGTATATATTGAGGCTTTGGTCCGTCGCCCACAAACCTATTAAGGCACCGAGTGTCGCCAATGGCACTGTCAGCATGATCACCACTGGGTGAACAAAACTTTCAAATTGTGCCGCCAATACTAGGAACACAATACCGAGCGCTAAGATAAAGACGAAGTACATAGAATTACCTGAATCTTGGTAATCTAATGACTGACCTTTATAACTGACGATCGCTTCAGCTGGCAGGTACTCGAGAGTCAAATCATTAAGATAATCAAGTGCTTCACCAAGACTATAACCATCTGCAAGGTTTGCCTCAATGGTAATTGCTCGCATGCGGTTATAACGATTCAGCTGGCTTGCATCTGCAAACTCTTCAACACTGACCAAGTTTGATAACGGAATAAGCTCTTGTGAACGTTCTGAACGCACGTAAATATTCTCAAGATCTGCTGCCGTATTTTGATTATCACGATTACCTTCAATAATGACATCATACTCTTCGCCATCGCGCATAAAGGTGGTCACCAGCCTTGAACCTAACATCGATTCCAGCGTACGACCGATATGTGAAATAGAAACACCAAGATCTGCGGCTCTATCTTTATCGATAACAACTCGAAGCTGAGGCTTAGTCTCTTTATAATCATGATCGACGCCAACAAGATTAGGATTTTCTTTCACCTTTTCGAGAATTATATCGCGCCAGTGAGCAAGTTCCTCATAGCTGGGGCCACCCAGTACAAACTGTACCGGTTTACCCACACCACGCCCAAAAGCTTGACGCATAACAGGGAACGCTCGTACGCCGGCTAAATCAGATAAACGTCCACGAATATCGCCGATAATTTCAAAAGCACTGCGTCTTACGGCCCAGTCTTCTAATACGATAATCGCCATACCGTTAGAAAAGTTAGAACTCCGCCCAAAACTACGAGGCGCACGGATCAATAAGCGTTTGATCTCACCTGAATCAACTAACGGCATTAATCTGTTTTCAATTTCATCCATATAAGATTCGATATACTCAAAGCTTGCCCCTTGTGGACCGTTGACGATAAGGAACATTGATCCCCTATCCTCTCTGGGTGCAAACTCTTGCGGTACTTCTGTTGCAAGGTATGCACTGCTGACCAATGCAACAAGGATGAATGATGACACAATAAACGGATGTAACATTGCCTTTCTAAGCCAAGCTCGATAGCCCGCTGATAGCTTATTCATTCCATTATCTATTTTCCTTACAAGCCAAGAAGATTGACCAGCAGGCTTAAGCAGTTTAGAACACATCATCGGGCTTAATGTTAACGCCACAATACTAGAGAAGATCACTGCTGCGCTCATTGTGACGGCAAACTCTTTAAACAGCTTACCCAAATCACCTTCGAGAAAGGTGATTGGCATAAATACCGCAACCAATACTAAGGTTGTCGCCACTACAGCAAAGGCCACTTCCCGAGCGCCTAGGTACGCGGCTTTTAGCGGACTATCGCCCTCTTCAATGCGTCTATGGATATTTTCCAGTACAACGATGGCGTCATCAACCACCATACCAATGGCGAGGATCATCGCCAGCAACGTCAATAGGTTAATGGTGTAACCCAGCGCATAAAGCACGATAAAGGTCGCCATTAATGATACGGGGACAGTGAGTGCAGGTATTAACATGGCACGCACACTGCCCAAGAACAGATAGATCACCGCTATGACCAAGAACATGGCTATAAACAGCGTTTGATAAACCTCTTTAACCGAGGCTTCAATAAAGACGGAGCTATCGTAAGAGCGTTTTATTTCCATGCCTGCTGGTAAAGTGGGGTTAATTTGATCCACTAAAGCATTCGCTGCACGAGCAACATCTAAGGTATTGGCCGTCGATTGCTTAGACACACCAAGACCAATCATCGCCTCTCTGTTACCTCTAAACGTAATGCGCTCCTCTTCAGAGCCTATTTCTACTTTTGCTACATCGCCTAGTTTAATCAAGTAGCCGTCATCACCTTCGGCGAGCACCAAATTGGCAAAGTCATCAGAGGTACGATAACTTCTTTCTAGTCTAACGGTAAAGTGACGCTCTTTAGATTCTATGCTACCTGCTGGTAGCTCAACGTTTTCAGATCGCAGTGCCGATTCAATATCAGCAACGGTTAAGTTTCTTGCGGCCAATGCTTGTCTATCGATCCAGACACGCATCGCATAGACTTTACCACCGCCTAAACGCATATTGGCCACACCATCGATCACAGAGAAACGGTCGACAAGATATCGCCTGGCATAGTCGGTCAGCTGCAATGTGTTCATTTGATCCGAGACCAAGTTGAGCCACATAATGACTTCATCTCCGCCATTGGCTTTTTGGACTTCTGGTGGATCAGCTTCTACAGGAAGGTTATTCAAAAGACCTGACACTCGGTCTCTGACATCGTTGGCAGCGGCTTCAATGTCTCGACCAACGTCAAACTCTAAAGTGACGTTCGAGCGACCATCACTGCTTGATGAACTAATGTGTTTAATGCCTTCGACGCCACTAATTCTATCTTCAACGAGCTGAGTAATTCGGCTTTCAACCACTGCGGCACTGGCGCCGCGGTAGTTAGTCTGAATTGAAACGACTGGGGGATCGATATTAGGATATTCGCGCAATGGCAGTTTTTCAAATGCCACTAAACCAAAAATGATTAACAAGATACTGATAACCGAAGCGAAGACTGGCCGCTTAACCGAAATGTCCGTTAAGATCATGCCACAGGCTCCACGCTAGCTTGCTTTAGAAAGCTAAATTTCTCACTAAAGGTCACTTTAACGGTATCACCTGGACGAACTTTTAAAATACCACGGATCACCACTTGCTCGTCGAGTTCAACGCCATCAATGATCTCAACCCAGCCACGTTTTCGTAAGCCAAGCGTCACTTGTTGCTGCTCCACCACGCCCTCATCATTGACCAAGTAAACATAGTGTCTATCTTGTATTGGAATAATCGCAGACTCGGGTAAGATTAAGGCTTCTCGGCTTTGTTTGATCAGTTTTACTTTCATCAACATGCCCGGCAGCAAACGGTGCTTAGGGTTTGGGATCAGTGCTCGGACAATGACGGTACGCGTACTGGGATTTATGCGGCTATCAATGGACACCACTTTGCCAATAAACATCTCGCCATCAAACGCAACAGCTGTCGCTTCAACAACCTTTCCAATCGCTAACGATTGAAGAAAGCGTTCCGGTACGGAAAAGTCCAGCTTAATGACCGAGATATCATCAAGTGTAGTAATAGCGTTACCAGGAGTCACTAATGCACCGACACTGACCTGACGTAAACCGAGTGCACCTGAAAATGGTGCGGTGATCCGTCGATCACTTAACGCCGATTGCGATTGCGCTAATTCTGCTTTCGCGGTATCGATGAGTGTTTGTAATCTATCTCGCTCAAGCTCTGCAATCGTTTGGCTTGTGACTAGCGAGCGGATCCGGTCTAATTCCCGTTGATGGTCTTGCACTTTCACTTTTGCGACCGTCACTCGTGCTCTTTGCTCGCTATCTTGTAACTGCACGATTAAGCGACCTTTCTCAACCAAATCACCATCTTCAAAGTTGACCTTAGTCACGACCTCAGACACTTTAGGGGTTACCGTAATAGATTCGTTTGCTTTGCTGGTGCCTAACGCTTCCACTTCATCACGGATCGGTTGAATCGTCGCTTTAGCGACCACCACATTGGGTGTAGGCCTGGCTTTTTTAACCTTAACCACGTTCCCTTGTTGATAATATTGATACCCAAAGCCTGCTGCTAATGCAATCAGTATGATTATTGTTATTTTTTTCATGGATTTCCTAACAAACAACTTTATTCAATTAGGGGTAGTTTACCTTGCTGTGACTATGCATCAATACGTTTTACTTTTTCTTACAAATAACACACTTCAGTCACATTCGTAATCTGCAGCACTTTATCAATAGATTATCAATTATTCGGGCATACCTGTGGTAAAAATCCTTATCACCACCTTCTGCCTAAAATTTTCCTCTATCGACCGGATATAACACCCTAAGTATTATTGGCTCGAGAGATGACAAAACACTAAACCCGTTTATTGCAGATATAAAAAAAGGAGCCCAAGGCTCCTTTTTTATGTTCTGTAATGCGTTAACGCACTTTTCGGTCTTCTTCCATTAGCTCGGAGAAGCCTTCGTAAATAGCAATAACAACTTCGCTATCTAATGGCGCATTGTCAGCACCTAATAGATTGATCCGTGTTTTATTATCGTCAGTGTCGTCTTTAAGCTCTATACGGTAAGAACCTTCATCGAGTGTCAGTTTCTTTTCACCCCATAATGAGCTCCAAAAACCTGAGTCATCAGTCACATTGATATATAACAATCCTTTGTTGCTATCCATATCAACGATTTCAAAGCCCATTTCTGGCAATACGATACGCAAACGATCCCACGTACGCTTAAACTTAGCGTCAGCAAGCCAATACGCTTGCTCGTCTTGCTCTGATATCAGATTAACGTCAATACCTAGGCTCTGCTTAAGACGCTTAGCTTTCATTGCTTGAGCACGTTTAACACTCATATAGCTTATCGATTCATTTAGAATGTCGATGGTATAACGACGCTTATCTTCGCCACTGAGCAGAATGTCTTGCTCCTCACCATCATAAGATTCTTCATGTTCGATTAAATCGATGGTGACGCTACCGCTGCGACCGTGTGGTCGAACATCAATATTGTATTTGTAGCGTTGACGTAATAGATAAATTTTATCGCTGCTCCAAAAACTGGATTCGACCACCTCTGAGCGTTCAATCCAATCGGTTTCAAATGTACCCGCTTCATAATCTTCGGCGCGAACTTCAATCGACTGACTGGTGAAATACTCTTCTAGAACATCAAAGATCTCTTTCTTTAGGTCAGAATCATTATCAATCGATTCAACCATAATCTTAATATTGTCATCGCCTTCTTCAACACGTGTACCTGCTGACATAGGTAAAACCTGTAGCGGCGGACGAATGTCTAAGGTACTACCCACTAATGTGGTATCAACTTTAGAACCCACTTCAGGAATATCATATTCCTTGCTGTAGTTAGGTTGATTTAGGCCTTCAGGCATAACTAACTGAGGTGCAGAGGTGAGATCTTGATATTGTTGATCCACGTCATTTGCTTGCCTTCTGTCAATCGGCGTACTGCACGCTGTAACTGCTGCGATCAGTAATAATGGTGATACTTGCTTTAGCATTTATTCTTAAACCTCAATTCGGGCATTTTTCATTGCTTCTAGCAACAGACCATGAAACTCGGTAGAAAGTTCAGTTAAAGGTAAACGAATTTTACCTTGGCTGATAAGTCCCATTCTATGAGCTGCCCATTTTACCGGGATAGGATTCGCTTCACAAAACAGTGCACCGAACAAACATTGAATAGATTCTTCAACTTTTATAGCCTCGGCAGTGTTACCTGCTAATGCAGCATCACACATGGCCTTAAACGCTTTAGGAACAATATTGTTTGCCACCGATATCACACCATTGCCACCTAAAGAAATAAATTCTCGAGCCGTTGCATCATCACCGCTATAGAGTAAAAAGTCATCACCACATAATTTACGCAACTGACTCACTCGAGCTAAATCGCCCGTAGCCTCTTTAACGCCAATGATGTTGCTAACACTCGAGAGCTCTGCAACTGTCTCTGGTAACATATCAACGGCCGTACGACCGGGTACGTTGTATAGGATTTGAGGAACATCAGTGCTTTGTGCAACCGCTTTATAATGTGCAATAAGTCCTTTAGGCGACGGCTTATTATAATAAGGGGTCACGCCAAGCATGGCGGCAACGCCAACACTTGATAGTCCTTTTGTCAGTTCTATTGCTTCTGATGTTGCATTTGCGCCATTTCCACCAATAATTGGAATGCGCCCTGCTGCAAACTTTACAGTTTGTGCAACAACTTGAATATGCTCGTTTGCTGGCAAAGTTGCCGACTCACCTGTTGTGCCAACAGCAACAATTGCATCTGTACCTTGGGCGATATGGTACTCAACTAAATGTTCAAGACTCTTATTATCTACTGTGCCATCACTATTCATTGGTGTGATTAAGGCGACGATGCTTCCGTTTATCATGTGTATTCCCCAAGGGTTCAGGACTGGCTATGGTACTGATGCAAGCCGTTAAAAACAAGCACTACTGAGCAACTGATGCCAGATTCATTATCAACTTGAAATATATTAAATATGCCAGCTTGCATCAACGAC
Organism: Shewanella sp. GutCb; assembly: GCF_002836135.1. Taxonomy (NCBI): domain Bacteria; kingdom Pseudomonadati; phylum Pseudomonadota; class Gammaproteobacteria; order Alteromonadales; family Shewanellaceae; genus Shewanella; species Shewanella sp. GutCb. The sequence goes on from NZ_PJBL01000026.1 coordinate 173,158, forward strand.
AAAGATCGCAAATTAACTTACTTGTGGTAGCATTGTTAACCGCAAAAAAGCACACGTCATAAATTTGCTGTTTTTTTGTTCTACTAATACAAAAAATGAGGTACTTAATGTCCAATCACTTGGTCGTTACTGCAATGGGGGCCGACCGTCCAGGCATTGTGAGTAAATTTGCTCGACTCGCAAGTGAGTGTGACTGTGATATTGTCGACAGTCGAATGGCACTTTTTGGTAATGAGTTTACCTTGATTATGATGCTGTCAGGTTCATGGTCTTCTATCACTAGGATGGAATCTACCCTGCCGAGTTTAAGTGTTGAGCTTGAATTGATGACAGTCATGAAGCGAACATCAAAACATACTACGCAGAATTATATTTCCCGTTTAGAAGTCAACTTTAATGGCCATGACCAACGTGGCACCATGAAGAAGATCACCCAGTTTTTAGCTGACCGCTCGTTAGATTTAGCCGCAGTTAAGTCCCATGCTGACGAAGATGATGCGGGTAAACCATCTCAAAATATCTTATTCACCATTAATGTTCCTGAGAAAGTTGATCTCGAAAAACTCGAAATCAGTATTCACGAGCTTGCCAAAGAGATGTCGTTAGAGTGCACCTTGGAACATATGCAAGGCATTGATAGTTTAGATTAAAGAGGACATTATATGAATACGTTAGCTGCTGGCGATAAAGCGCCGCTGTTTACCTTACAGAATCAAAATAACGAAACAGTTAGCTTGAGCGATGCGTTAAAGTCAGGACCCGTGCTGGTCTACTTTTACCCAAAAGCTTCAACCCCAGGTTGTACCGTGCAAGCTTGTGGCCTACGTGATAGCCAACCTCAGCTTAATGACTTATCGGTCACTGTATTAGGCCTTAGCCCAGATCCAGTTGCAAAGCTTGCTAAGTTTTCAGATAAACAAGCACTCAACTTTTCATTACTTAGTGATGAAGACCACGCCATCGCTGATGCTTTTGGCGTTTGGGGTGAGAAAAAGTTTATGGGTAAGATCTACGATGGCATTCATCGTTTAAGCTTTCTCGTGGGACAAGATGGCAATATTGCTCATGTGTTCAATAAGTTTAAAACTAAAGATCACCATGAAGTTGTGCTAGCGCATTTGGCTCAGTAAGACCTGCTGTTATTAAACAAAAAAAGGAGCCTTTTAGCTCCTTTTTTGTTTTAGCGTTTTTTATTAACTTAGAATGAGTGTTAAATACGGGTAAACAAGTACAAATGCTATGGTCCACATAGTTAAGCAGATAAATCTATCTAGGTAACACCAGGCTTTCGGTTTTTTGAATACTGGGCTTAAGTATCTTGCGCCAATACTCAAGCTAAAAAACCACAAAAATGAGGCCAGTACTGCGCCAGCGCCAAACCACTGCTTTGCACTACCTTCAAACTGCACGCTTATGCTTCCCAGTAACACAACAGTATCAAGATACAGATGCGGATTAAGCAAACTTATCGCAAGGGTGGTTAATACCGCTTTTTTCAAACTATCTGTTGCTTGGTGTTCTTCATCCACCATGTTGTTTTCACTAAAAGAGGATTTCAGAGCGCTATAGCCATAGAACAGCAAAAAAATGGCCCCGCCAAAACTGGCAATATCTTTTATTAGCGGAAAAGCCAAAATGAGATGACCTAAACCTGCCACGCCCGCCGTAATCATTATCGCATCAATCAGTGAACACAAGGCTGCAATAGGCAGTGAATGAGCCTTCTTTAGTCCTTGCTTTAACACGAAAGCATTTTGTGCGCCGACAGCCATAATGAGGCTGCCACCGATTCCCATTCCTTGAATGAAAGCTGTTTGCATGAGTTTACCTTGATAAATATACGATGATTTGAGGCGCAGAATATTCGTCAAAGAAAAATAAGTACAACTAATTTTATTTATGTATCATAAGTAAAACTTATACAGCTATGTTGGATCATCTATGTTTGATTACGCCCACCTAAAAGCCCTGTCGGTTGTAGTATCACGAGGTGGCTTTGATAAGGCAGCAAAGTTGCTGTTTATTAGCCAATCGGCTGTATCGCAACGGATTAAACAACTAGAAGATAAAGTCGGTCAAGCGCTAGTGGTTCGAGCTTCTCCGGTTTATGCCACCGATATGGGTAAACGATTGCTCAGGCATTACGCTCAAGTTCAATTGCTAGAAAGTGAGCTTCGCAGCGAGATGAATGTTGACGACCCGTCCTTACCGACCATCGTCCGTATCGCGGTTAATGCTGATAGCTTAGCGACATGGTTTTTGCCCGCACTCACCGAAGTTTTTAAACGGCATAGTTGGCTATTGGAATTAGTGGTCGATGATGAGGCTTACACACATCATCTATTGAAAAGTGGTGACGCTGTAGGATGTGTGACCACCAGCCAATCACCAATGGCGGGTTGTAGCAGTGAGTTTCTTGGCCACATGGAATATATTTGTGTCGCGACACCCGAGTTTATACACCTTTACTTTAATGACTTAATAGACCAACCCCAATCAATACTATTGGCACCTGCCGTCGTATTTTCCACTAAAGATAAACTGCACGATAAATTTCTTAGCTTCTATTTTGATATTAGCGAATGCAGTAGTCGAGAGCATAAAATCCCCTCTTCGGAAAGTTTCTTAGAGGCAATAAAAATGGGGCTAGGTTATGGATTAGTGGCTCATTTACAGGCAAAACCCTTGCTCGACAGTGGCCAACTTGTAGAAGTATTTCCGGCTAAACGGATGCAAGTGCCGCTCTATTGGCAACATTGGAACATTAAAGCGAAGCAAACAACGATTGTTTATCGTTCATTAGCCGCGACCGCTCGTCATCTGCTGATCAATCCTAGTGAATAAAAAAAGGGGCATTAAGCCCCTTTCAATTGACCTAAGTACTCAAGGATTATTTTACTTCAGGCAATGATTCATCGCTATTGGTCAGTAGTGGTTCATGCACTGGCCACGCGTTAATCACTGCTTTGACCAGTGATGCCAGCGGGATTGCAAAAAAGACGCCCCACACTCCCCACATCCCGCCAAATACCAGTACCGCTGCAATGATAAATACAGGATGTAAATCCACCGCGTCAGAAAATAATAGCGGCACTAGTACATTACCGTCTAAGGCTTGGATTATTCCATAACCAATCATGAGATAACCAAATTCAGAGCTTATACCCCACTGGAAAAAAGCCACCAATGCGATAGGTAAAGTCACCAGTGTTGCCCCAACATAAGGGATAAGCACTGACAAGCCAGTGAGCACGCCCAACAACGCTGCATATCTCAGATCCATAACGGCAAAAAAGGCATAGCTCACAACACCAATGATCACGATTTCGATCACTTTACCGCGAATATAATTAAAAATTTGTTGATGCATCTCATTCCAAACCTTACGCGCTAAATCTCGGTTTGAAGGAAAAAACCGTTTGCTACCGCGGATCAGTTGATCTTTATCTTTCAAAAAGAAAAACACCAATAATGGCACCAAAATCACATAAACCATAAGTACTAAGAGCGATGCTGAGTAACCTAACAACTGCTTACCAATATCTAACAGGTGTTGGGTATCTAGCATTTTTTTCAGCTCTCCAACCATGGTATCTAACTGCGTCGGATTGACAAATTGTGGGTACTGATTAATGTATTGCTGCGCTGTCTGCAGCCCTTTATCAATCATATTAGGCAGATCACCAATTAAACTGACACCTTGACGCCAAAGGCTTGGGATCAAGCCAAAACTTATCAGCAACATTAAACCGATAAACAAAATTAATACCAGCGATGCTGCGGGTGTGCGGTTGATCCCAATCCGCGCCATTTGAGCAACCGGCCATTCCAACAAAAATGCCAGGACTAGCGCGACGAGTAAAGGCGCGAGTAGGCCACCAGCAACATAAATAGCTAGCGCGATGCCAACAAGAATAAAGACTAAAGTCACGGCTTGTGGATCACTAAAACGTTCTTTATACCAACGGCTCAAAATGGTTAACATTTATATTCCCTAATCCAGCAAAAATACACACGGTACTGTTGCCGCTAAAAATGATGTTTTACACTTACAGATGTAAAACAGTTTAAAAGTCACTTTACTTAGTGATCTCAAGTGCCAAAATACACTCATCGTGTTTGAAAGTTTGGTGATGATAACCGACTTTTTTTAAAAAGCGGGGAACATCTTGCTTAGACCCAGGGTCTGATAACAATACCCTTAATTTTTGTCCCGGGTTAAGCTGCTTTAAAGCCAGTTTAACTTTGACTAATGGCAACGGACAGCGAAAAGCAGTTAAATCAATAATAATCATAATGAACTTGCTATAAACAATCTAAGGCTATTATCCTAATAAGCAGCGCAAACCACAAGTATGCATTGTGGCCTTACAACAAGAAAAGCATAGCCCAAATTAAGGATCCGCTTGAGTAAATTAACTTTTTCGAAATCAGTTATTGCAGGGACGTTGGCATTTATCTTAAGTACCACTACAGCGGTTACCTACGCTAACAACGATCTGCCTGATTTAGGTACTGCCGCAGTGAACACCTTCAGTTTAGAGAAAGAAACTGTATATGGTGATGCGTACATGCGTGTTATCAGGGCTTCAGCCCCAATGCTCAATGATCCCGTGCTTAACCAGTACCTAACAGAACTGGGCAATAAGCTGGTAGCGCATGCAAGTGGGGTGAAAACACCTTTCTATTTTTTCTTACTGCGTAATGATGAAATTAATGCTTTTGCCTTTTTTGGTGGCCATGTTGGCGTACATACTGGTTTGTTTCTCAATGCAGATACCGAAAGCGAACTTGCTTCAGTGCTTGGCCACGAAATAACTCACGTTACACAGCGTCACTTAGCGCGCTCGCTTGAAGCTCAGGATAAAAGCTCTACTGCCACTATAGTGGGGATGTTAGGGGCGATATTATTAACCATAGCCTCACCTCAAGCGGGTATGGCAGCCCTTGCAACGACCCAAGCGTTAGCTACTCAAGCAAAAATTAACTTCACTCGTTTACACGAAAAAGAAGCTGACAGAATCGGCATGCAGATTTTAGTTGATGCCGGTTTTGATCCCAATGGCGCTGCCAATTTCTTTGGTAAACTTGCAACCCGCTATCGATTCACCACCAAGCCACCACAAATGTTACTGACTCACCCTTTACCAGAATCACGGATTTCAGAAGCCAGAATTAGAGCACAGCAATACCCGTTAAGACATATCCCAGATAATTTGAACTTTCAGCTAGCAAAGGCACGAATTCAAGTTCGATTCTCTGGTTACAGTGAAGCAGCAGTGCTATCGATATTCGAAAAACAGTTAAAACATAACCGTTATAGTTTTAAAAGTGCGGCTGAATATGGCAAAGCACTCGCACTCTTTAGAATGGATAAATTTGACGAATCGGAAGAGATGATTGACGAATTGTTAAAAAGTGCCCCGAACAATTTGTTTTTCATTGATACGAAAACCGATCTATTGACTCAAAAAGGTGATTTTAAAGGCGCTATAGCGTTACTGCTTAAAGAGCAACAAATAAAACCAACCTCCAATGTGGTTAATACCAACTTAGCCAATGTTTACATAGAAGATGACCAAACCGAAAAGGCGATCCCATTACTCGAAGATCTTATCTTTCTTGACAAGCAAGATCAGCTTGCCTATTTACTCTTGTATCAGGCTTATAGAAAGAACGGCAACAAGGCGATGGAACATTATGTTAAAGCAGAATCTTTAGCGCTAGCCGCCGATTATAAAACAGCAATCGATCAACTGAACTTTGCCTATAAACAATCCAAAGATAATCCATTGCAGCTTGCGCGAATTGAAGCCAGAATAAGACAATTTAGACAAGCAGACAGAGCAATGGAAGCCTTGCAGTAACTACTGTTTATTGTGACTCACATCACTAATTACAGTATGATGTCGGCAATTTTAAAATAAGAATAAAATGACTATGACAAGTGTAAGCATTATCCACAATCCTAGGTGCTCAAAAAGCAGACAGACGCTGGCTTTATTAGAAGAGCAAGGCTGTGATATTCAAGTCATTGAATATTTGAAAACACCTCTCTCGGCAGATGAAATCACCAGCGTACAAACCAAGCTTGGCGTACGTCCTAGACAAATGATGCGAGTAAAAGAGGATGAATACAAACAGCAAAATTTATCTGACGAAAGTTTAACAGATGCGCAGCTAATTCAAGCGATGGTCGACACTCCCAAGTTAATTGAACGACCCATTGTATTAGCCAACAATAAAGCGGCTATTGGTCGTCCCCCTGAAAATGTATTAGCAATTTTATAAGCGAGCACGCAAATGGAGTCATCCACCCTCTTTACACTTTGCCGCGCTGGATATGTCATTTTAGTTATATTGCTTGGCAGCTGGTTTATTCAACAAGGTATGTCAGGCGAATATTCAATGTTATTTAGTCTGCTATGGTTAGTGCCGTTGCTACTCCCTCTGAAAGGGATCTTGACGGGCAAGCCATACACCTACGCTTGGGCAAGTTTTATACTTTGTTTATATATGCTTCACGCCCTAACCTTACTTTATGTTACAGATACCAGTTTTATGTTTGCTCTGACTGAATCTCTCCTTATCGGCGCACTGTTAATTGGTTTTCCTTTTTACGCTAGAATTCGTGGTCGCGAATTAGGCCTTGGTCTTAAAAAGAAGAAAAAATAACACGTATCCCTAAAGGCTGGTTTGCTCCAGCCTTAACTCTTTACTTCATTTTAAAGCCTTTTCAAGGCTCACCATAGCAACAACTATCAGTCAACTCTGAGCCAAAAAACTCTACGAAAAATGCCTACCGCGTCCATTACGCTTTTCAATCGGCACCAGAATCCGGCGCAACATATCATTAAAGTCTAACCATAGCCCAATATTGGATTTTACGGCGTAAACCAGTGGCATCTATCAATTTGAACTAACAATACTAGGACAAAGCAACTCGCACACGCGAATGACTTTTTCCCTCGCAGAATTCATTCAAACCTTCAAGGGCCAACACTGCTAGACGATTATCAACTGCGAGATAATCAGCAACAGCTCATCGCTGATCAATTATCAGCCATATATCCGTTAAGCCGCGAGATAATGGCGAACCTCGCCGATGTGAGTTTCAGAGCTAAAACTGCCGATAATACCCAAAAGGCCTATCGCCCAAGTGGTATAACATGCTTTTTCTAGACCGATACCGCACTTGATTACTATGCATATTCAACGCGTAGGGAAGATGCTGCGATGTTATTTGAAGAGCATGATGAATTATTGACTTTCAATACTACGAGACGTTGCAGTGACTGACGGGCCTGAAGTGACCACAGCGAAAGCATTAGTGCTGATTGAGGGCAAGAGGGAGAGTCGGTGATAATGCCCTGCTGTCACGCGCTGCATTCGTTATTGGGCAAATATTGCCAGAACTCGATAGTGTTGGCTTGGTGAGTCGCTTACTGCGGCCAAATCTCACTGTTCAAGGAGATAGCGGCTCTGAAAATTTAACGATTTCAGAAGCGATATCTAATTCAACCAATCGCGTATCACGCCGAGTTGAAGTGGCAATCGACACCTCTTACGCGAAGAGTCGCTCAGTAGATGCAGTCCAAGTTGCAAAAAGCCCAGCAAACGCTGGGCTTTTTATCTTTAATATTTTGACTCAATGACAACGATTAAAGTCGTAGCATCTCTTTTATAAAAGGAATGGTCAGTTTACGTTGGTGAACCAATGATGCTTTATCCAGACGGTCTAACACATCAAACAAGGTTCTTAAGTCTCTGGCTAATCGATTCAGCAAAAAACGACCAACATCGTCAGTCAGCTGTAACCCGCGCATCGCGGCGCGGCGCTGCAGCGCTGCAAGCTTTTCATCATCAGCCATAGGCTGTAGTTGGTAGTTAAGACCCCACTGCATACGTGAGATGAGATCGGGTAACGAAAATCCGGTATCTCCCGGTGAAACACTGGCACTTAATACCAATGAACAGGTTTTTTGTTCGGATATTCGATTGTAAAGATCGAAAATAGCTTCTTCCCAAACGGGATGGCCTGCGATGGCATTGACATCATCAATACAGACTAAATCAATCTTTTCCAAACCTTCTAACAATGCAGGAGAGATACTGGCATGGATCCCTAATGGGATATAAAAGCTACTGCGTCCGAGCTCGTTAGCATGGGCACACGCTGCATGCATTAAATGAGTGCGACCAGACTTCTCTGGGCCCCAGATAAAAACAGCACCTTCAGCGAACCCTTCGGCGCAGGCTTGCAAACTCTGTATGAGTTGATCATTTCCAGCAGCTGGATAATAACTGTTAAAGGTTTCATCATCTGGTAGATGAACGGGTAATGATAATTGTAACGGTGAGTTTGATTTCACTCAGGAGTATCTCGACAACGCAGTATTCAGTTTAGGTGCACATGCTACCATGTGCACCTCCTAATTGGGAGCTATTGACCTTTCCAATAGTAGATCTGTGTCTGTTTCTCGACCTTGGTCATTGTTTCAAAGCTTGCATATTCGACTTCATCAGCAGTAATACTGCTGATGACTTCAATTCGCGGATCTAGCTTCATCAGGCGATGTAGGTCATCTTCATTACCAAATAGTGCGACGTTAAATTCAACGGTCATGCCTTCAATACGCGCAACGCTTACTGTTTTGATCGCGCTTAACTGATTAAGGTATTTTTCTATTTCAACCAACTGCTTCATTTGACTGACATCGGTAAACGCAACTTTAGCGGTCAACTTTTCACCTGAATCAGCGATCGCATATTGGCCCACATAATACTCACTCGCCGCTGCCGTTATCGCCGTTACAGCCTGTTCTACCGTCGAGACTTCACCATTAGCACTGATTAAGGGGGTGAGTTGACTCGCGTCATCAGCACGCTCTCTTGGATAAAGTGCCATTTGGTAACGTAATACAGCCCCTTGCGGTTCTATGGTCGCCATAATGAAATAGTTTGATTGATACCTTAATGACGCGTTGGCGACATTATCAGTAAACTGACCACGAATATCGTTAACACCCACCTGCATCGCATCATCTAAGTCCATTAAAGGGAACACTAAAGGCACACCACGATTAGCCGACTGTGTATTAAACGCATCACGAGTTGTCGACGAAGAGGCATCACTTAGAATACTTTTATCATCTTCTACATCTTCAACAAGCCACACTAAGGTTAATGGACGTTGCCTTCCCCAAACAGGCAAACCAGCTTGGCGTAATAGACTAATTAAACGTTTATGGTCGAAGTTAACTTGGATGAATAACTCACCGTCTAACTCTTGATACCCGTACTGGGTCATCAATGAACTGGCACTCGCTAACTGCTTAACAACATCTGGATGAGATAAAGCACTCCGGGTACCTGTATTTTTAAGCACAACTTCCTTGAAAGCCTGTTTAATCGCTTGGCTTCTCAAATTATTGGCTCTTGATTCAACAGCCACAAGGCTTTCATCAAGCTTACTCACTTCAGCGGCGGTAACAAGGGCAGGAATACTCGCGAATAGCGCAAATATCATCAAGTAACGACAAATAGATCTCAGCATACTTAGGCTTCAAAAACGACACGATTATGCAAATTGTACCACAGTGGCTGAGATTAGGAATTTTTATCAACAAGGCTTTATTGTAATAAGATCAGTATAGTTTGAGCTAAATCGCTTTATATTTTGCTGCATAAAGATATGATTGATAAGTTTATTTAAAATCAGAGAATAATAATGAAAAACCTTACACTGCCTTTGCAGGGGGCACAAATGTTGTTTGTCGCCTTTGGTGCGCTAGTATTGATGCCTTTATTGACAGGCTTAGATACCAATGTTGCATTATTTACTGCGGGGATCGGCACCTTAATCTTTCAATTAATTACCAAACGTCAAATTCCGATCTTCTTAGCATCTTCTTTCGCCTTTATTGCGCCCATTATGTATGGAGTACAAACATGGGGGATCCCTTCAACCATGGGTGGACTGATGGCCGCCGGCATGGTGTATGTATTATTAGCCACCGTTGTCAAAGTACGCGGCCCAGGCTTTATTAAACGTTTATTACCTCCAGTCGTTGTTGGTCCGGTGATTATCGTTATCGGATTGGGCTTAGCTCCTGTAGCGGTCAATATGGCCATCGGAAAAACGGGCGATGGTAGCTTAGTATTAATAGAGCAAAATACGGCGTTAATCATCTCTTTGGCCTCTTTGTTTACCACCATCGCGGTGGCAATATTTGCTAAAGGCATGTTAAAGCTAATGCCCATTTTGGCAGGTATCTCTGTTGGCTATGGCTTAAGTTTGGCATTTGGTATCGTAGATTTCTCAGCCGTGACCAACGCGAGCTGGATTGCCATGCCTAACTTTGTGGCTCCAGAATTTAACTGGCATGCGATCCTCTTTATGATCCCGGTAGCGATTGCACCAGCGGTAGAGCACATTGGTGATATTCTGGCGATATCCAACGTCACAGGAAAAGATTTTATCAAGAAACCAGGCCTACACAGAACACTCGCGGGTGATGGTTTTGCGACCATAGCCTCTTCTGCATTCGGTGGCCCACCAAACACCACCTATTCTGAAGTGACTGGCGCTGTAACCCTAACGAAAGCCTTTAATCCCGTGATCATGACATGGACTGCCATTACCGCCATTACTCTGGCCTTTGTCGGTAAATTGGGCGCCTTGATGCAAACTATCCCTGTCCCTGTGATGGGCGGTATTATGTGCTTACTATTCGGCTCAATCGCAGCAGTAGGGCTTAATTCTCTAATCAAAAATAACGTTGATATGAATGAACCGCGTAACTTAAGTATTGTAGGTGTGACCTTGGTTTTTGGTATTGGGGGGATGGCCTTTGGTATCGGTTCATTTAGCCTTACTGGGATCAGTTTATGCGGTATCGTAGCGATATTAATGAATCTTGTGCTTCCTGATAATGCAGCAGCACATAGCAAAATCATCAGTGAAGAGATTGACCAGATTTAGGTCACTGAGTTTACATTCTTCATAAAAACCCCATCAATAAAAAAGCCCTGAATATCTAAAATATTCAGGGCTTTTCTTTAACAAACTGAAGATTAGCTACTCGCTTGCTCATCTTCCGTTTTATGTTTTGCAGCCGTTTCCTTGATAAGGGTCTGTAACTCGCCCTTTTGGAACATTTCAGTAAGGATATCGCACCCACCGATCAGCTCGCCTTCGATCCACAATTGTGGAAAAGTCGGCCAGTTAGCGTATTTAGGCAGCTCGCTACGAATATCTGGGTGCAGAAGAATATCAACGAAAGCAAATTGCGCTTCACAATTAATCATGATCTGCGCGACTTGAGAAGAAAAACCACAGCTCGGTAACTTTGGTGAGCCTTTCATGTAAACGATAATTGGATTCTCAGCTATTTGCTGCTTGATTTTCTCAACTGTTTCCATTTTTATTTCCTGAGTTATACAACATTGCAATTTAGCTATTGTACGCCAGTATAGTACAGAACAAAAACCTACTTTTAGTAAGGACAATTGCTAATAGATATAATCGATTGAGGTAATCGACCAATTCGAATAAACAATGATACACTTCACAAGTTTATTAGGTAAAATGTCTCGCAGTGAGCAAGAACGCATAAAACAACAATCTAGAGTTAACGGAGAAAACTAATGGCTTTCGAATTACCAGCATTACCTTACGCAAAAAACGCACTTGAGCCGCATATCTCAGAAGAAACAATCAACTACCATTACGGTAAGCATCACAACACTTACGTTGTAAAGCTTAACGGCCTAGTTGAAGGAACTGACCTTGCACAGAAGAGCCTAGAAGAGATCATCAAGACCTCTACTGGTGGTATCTTCAACAACGCAGCTCAAATCTGGAATCACACTTTTTACTGGAACTGCCTATCACCAAATGGTGGCGGAGAAGCAACTGGACCAGTAGCTGACGCTATTGTTGCAGCTTTTGGTTCTTTTGAAGCATTTAAAGCACAGTTTACAGATTCTGCAGTTAACAACTTCGGTAGCGCTTGGACTTGGTTAGTGAAGAAAGCTGATGGTACTGTTGCAATCGTTAATACTAGCAATGCAGCGACTCCACTAACTGATGAAACTGTTACGCCAATCATGACTGTTGATGTTTGGGAACATGCTTATTATATCGATTACCGCAATGTTCGCCCTGACTACATGGCTCACTTCTGGCAACTAGTTAACTGGGAATTTGTTAACGCAAACTTCGCTGGTTAATAGCAAGTCTCTTTCAACGCAAATACTGTTGAAAATGGACTAAATACAAAATCCGAGCTCTTTCAGAGGTCGGATTTTTTTATACCTGCCTATGGTCCCCACTGACCTTAATCGTGCACTTTTTACTGTGCTAAATTATAGCGGCAGCTTATAAGTGCGAATGATGAAACCTAACTATACAAGCAACTTGAAGGTATACCTCGACTTATAACCGTGATTTAAAACCAGTCTTCAAGTGTCGTTAGGCTGACAATGTTAGTGAACTACATTCAATAAAAACTGCGTTTACTGACGTCATAAAACGAATGGATAGCCACTAAGGCGCTAAAACAAAAATGCCGATAAGCAAAGCGTATCGGCATTTATATTCAGGGCAAATGATTCAATCGCCCCCTTTAACTTTACTTACGTTAAAACTTATACAGTACTGGTGCCATTGCAGGCGTTGTAGATTCAGTTGCTCGCCCTGAAAATATTGCCTGTAAGTAATAACCCTTTTCTATAGCGGATGCCATATCAGCAGTAATGCTAAATTTTACGTTTTGCGTTTTACCCGCTGCCATCACTGTTTCACGTAATGCTTGAGTAAACATCATCTCATTAGACCAAGCCCATACTTTTTTGCCTGCTGAATTAAACAGCCATAGGTCAGCAGTCATTCCTGAACGAAACATCAGTGGTACACCATGTGATTGATTATTGGTATATTGCAAGGTTACTTTCATTGCACTACCTGCAACACGATCTACAATCAGCTTGCCATCAAACAAGCTTTTGGCGATAAGCTTAGCCTTCATATCATCACTCTTATCGATTGGAGTAATAATCGCTGGCGACACCTTTGCATTACTCGATGCTTTTGTCATCTCTGCGACCTCTACCGAACTGTGACTCGTCGCGCCCTGTGAGCACCCCAAAGCACTTAATACCACTAAACCTAATCCTGCTTTATGTAACATCAAAATCCTCCGAATTTTTTAAATAAGCTGTCTTTCAGCTTATTGGTTTCATCTTTTAGCTTTGAATCAAACAAGGCTTTAGTATCTAACGAAAATTTAGGCTCTGACATTGTCCCGCTTATTGCAAATGGGATCTCAACACCGTATAGCGCATCGCGTTCATTGCCTCCTTGCCCTTCCAGCGAGCCAACGACCGACGTGGTCAACCTGTAATCTAACGCTTCGTTGATGACATTAGCGGTCCCCGCTCCCGTAAGTCGTATGAGAGGGGACGCCATATGAAGGTCTGGATTTGAGACAAGCCCTTTGGCGACCTTAAAGGACCCAGTCATACTGGTGAAGTCAGTCTTTTGTTCTGTTGAGTCACTTGGTGACATATCACCGCCAAGTTTGGCTTTTGCATCGCGGATCATTTGTGGAATATTTACGCCATGAATAGCACCATCGGCAATTTCAAATTTTCCATTTGCAAGCAAGTTCTTTTTCAAATTATCAGGGAGCAAACTCTTGCCTTTACCTGCAACATTAAAGTTAGCCGTACCATCGAGCATATCAATTTCAGCAGCATCCACTAATAATGCACGAATATCGACACCGCTCAAGCGTTTGTCAAATTGATACTGTGCCACTTTATTTCGGCCATCGAGTTTTGCCGACGCCTTTATCGTTCCACCATATAAATCGGCAGATAACTGGCTGATATTGGCAACACCTTGCTTCATGACCATTTTAAATACCCAGTTTTGAGTTTTTAAATTGGCTACTTTTACTGATTTAACATTAACGTTGATATCTAAGTTAACTGTTTTCATTGCCGTTAAATCTGGTTCCACGGCAGCCGTATTAGATGGACTGGTCTGTTTTTGAGTTGCAGCACCCTCCTCTTGTTTTGGCAATAAACGATCTATATCAATATCTCCAATATCAAGCTTGGCAACGACAGAGGGGACTTTCGCCCCATAGGCAATATCGACTTTACCAGATGCATTAATATCAGCGGCACTGAAACTGGCTAACACTAAGCTCATTGTTTGCTTATCTAACGCCATTTCAAGCGACGTATTGATGTCAGCTTTTAAGGAGCCATTTGGAATACTGTTACCGGTAATGAGGTTTGTCACCACAAAATCGTTAATCGTCACATGTTGTAGATCTTGGGAAACTCTAATTTGGCCTTCACCACTGCTGTCTAGATTAAGATCGGGTAATGACGCGGATAACTCATATTGTAATGTCGCAAACTGATCTAGCTGAAAGCGCCCTAGCGTTAATGACTTGAGTGACAACACTTGTGTCGCGTTTGTTTGATGGTCAAAATTACTGATTTTGGTATTGGTGATTGAAATGCCACCAATATCTAATTTTGATAAGGTTGCACTTGATGTCGCACCGTCACTGGATTGTGGTTGAGCGCTATCGCTAGCCTGCCCAGTAAGCCCGTCAAAACTGGTTCTACCGTCTTTTTGAGTTTCTAACGCCAATGTCAATCCATCTAAGTTTAGCTGGGAGATCTCTACCTCTTTCTTTAGCAAAGGCATTAACGCCACTTCAGCGACGACTTCATTGATTGAAACCATGGCTGCATTTTCAAACCCTGCTGGATTTGAAAGTGTGATCCCCCCGAGCTTGATCCCTAAACTAGGAAAGAAGGTCCACGATAGATCACTGCTTATTGCCAAATTACGACCTGTTTTATCTTTAACCACATCGACAATTTGAGGTTTAAAATCATTTGGGTCAAAAATTAAGGTGATATATAACACCAACGCTGCAACTAAACCTAAGATTGCTACAAAAAACCATTTTAAAAATTTCATGACAGATTCCATCTGAATAATAAAAAGCGATTACTATAAATTTAGCACGGATAAATCTAAAGCATGATGAGATATTGCGATCCCGTTCAGATCAGCATATACAAATGAGTGTGGAGAAATAATGACACCGTATATTTCTACCGCGATATTAATCTCCCCAAGCCCTTTCTTAACTGTTTTAATTGGGTTAGCCCCAATTGCTTGTATGCCAATATCCATAGTCTTAAGCGCAGCCACATCTCGAACGCAGCCAAAAATAACAATACCTTGCCAACCATTTTCTTCGGCACTTTTTGCGATCATATCGCCTAGCAATGCACTGTCGGTTATTCCTTGCCCATCGACAACAAGCACCTTACCTTTACCATTTTTCGATAACACTTCTTTTACTAATGAGTTATCTTTAAAGCATTTAACGGTTACAACTTCACCCCAGAAACAATCTTGTTTACCAAAAGACTTAAACATGGGGGGAAGCAGTGACAAACGTTCAGCATATGAATCAAATAAATCAGGTAATAGATCTTGCATCAGCGGTTCCTTGCTTTAAAAGCGTTAACTCATATTAACTAGACTGACAGGTCATTAAGCTAAACCCAAGTAAATAGTTGTCCTTTTATACTAAAAATGACGTTTTTCCTTTTACAGATATAGATTACAAACTATAATCTATATCAATGTCTACTTTTAGACGCGAATCTTGTTAACCTCGGACTCCTATGAAAGAAAATCTTGATTTAGAAAATGCCATCGCAGCTTTAGACCAATACGGTTATGATAAAAAAACCAGCAGCGACCTTGAGCAAGCTCGTAATAAGCCACAAATGCTAAAATATATTGATTCGCTTGATTTTAACTTACGACGTTTACTTATTTTACAAGAGGCTGTGAGTGAACTTGTTGATAATGAAAAAAGATTACTTGCTCAGCAAGAAAGCATTCAAACATATAAAACAAAAATAATTAATCTTTCTCGTCAATTCAATATCTCTTACGATGACGTCATCCAAATCATGAGACAACAAGAAAGCGCATAAAAATAATCCGTGTGATTTTCCACTCCTTAATGATTGTGATGTTATAGAAGCACTGCGATATGTATCTCAATCCTCAGTTATTCGTTGAATAAATTGCGCCATTAAACATTCGCAAAACGCCTACGGATGGGCGCCAGCGACACATCGGCTACAAATATCGTTCTTATATGAGATCAATATTCAATAGAACCAGTACTAAGCTACTGCAATAGCCATTTTCGGTGATGATCAACAGCATAATTGATACTGCTTCAAGACATTAATAGCGTTACGTCTTATTCATGCCTATAAAAAAGGCCAGGCATTTATCAATACCCAGCCTCTTTGAACTAGAGATGTTAAGATTCAGGATTTATTACTCTGCCTTTAAACTTACTTTTAACAGATAACTGTTTCCACCAACGTGACTTTTTCAATCTTATTCCTAACAGTAAACCCATTATTATAAAATATAGTATCGGTTCTATAATCTCAGATTTTACCGACCAATAAAAATGTATTGGAATAAGTAAGGCTATTAGGTAAATAGCATTATGCAGCTTTTGCCAGCGTCTCCCCATTTTTCGCATAACGGTTTTAAACGAAGTAAACGCCAGTGCAGTTAGGAGTAAATAAGCTGCTGCTCCCACTAGAATGTAAGGTCGCTTTAGCACTTCTTCAAAAAATAGTCCCCACGCAAACAATAAGTCTAGGCTAAAAAAAGCCAGTATATGCAGGCTTGCGTACGCAAATACATAAAGGCCCACAAGCCGCCTTGTTTGCAATAACATGCCTTGCTTAAACTTTTTGGCAATAGGCGATATCAACAACGTAGCAATCAATGCGTTGAGGGCGCCAACGCCCGTGTAGTGGATGATGTATTGCACTGGGTCGCCGCCAGCCTTATCATTTAATACCAATAACACCAAATAGATAATAGGTAACAATCCGATACAATGCATCAAGCCTTTAAGCCAAAACAGCGAGCGAGCGGTTAATCTAAATTGTTTATTCTTCATCAAACCCTCTCACTAAAAGTTTCTTTTTAGGTCTAGCCCTTCATATAAACCAGATACTAAATCACCATAACCGTTAAAAGGAAGTGTGGGGATCCTTTTCGCTGAAAACAGTCCTCCTTCTGCAATGCGTCGTTCTGACGCTTGTGACCATCGAGGATGATCCACTTCTGGATTCACATTCGCATAAAAACCATATTCACTCGCAGCCAAGAGGTTCCAAGAAGATTTGGGTCTACTATCGGTAACACGAATTCGAACAATAGATTTAATGCTTTTAAAACCATATTTCCAAGGCACAACTAATCTGATTGGCGCTCCGTTTTGTGGCGGCAACGTTTTACCATACAAACCCACAGACATAAACGTAAGGTCGGTCATCGCTTCCGCTAATGTGAGGCCTTCAACATAGGGATAGTTTATTCCACCACCGCTATAACGATTCTTTTGTCCTGGCATTTGTTCAGGGTCATACAGTGTTTCAAACGCGACGTGAGTTGCATTGCTTTTGACACCCGCCTTTTTTAATAGATTGGCCAATGAAAAACCTACCCACGGGATCACCATTGACCATGCCTCAACACATCTAAAGTTGTAGATCCGCTCCTCTAACGGAAACATCTTTAAAATGTCGTCATAATCCAATGTCAAAGGGGTATCAACTTCACCATCAATCACTAACTGCCAAGGATTAACCCTTAAGCCCTGCGCATTTTCGACAGGATCCGTCTTACTGGTACCAAACTCATAGAAATTGTTATGTGATATCACCTTATTTTCAGGTGTCAGCTCACCATAAAGCAGATGATCGTATTCAGTCTGTTTCGCATGTGGCAAGGCTACGCGTGCAAAGGCCGCTTTTTCCTCTTCGCTAGAGAAAAGATCGAACACCCCCGCGTTAGCATGGGAAGAAAGCAAGGCTCCCGCGCCCACAAACCCCATCTGCTTCAAAATACGTCTTCTGTCGTGGTAAACCTCTTCAGGTGTCACATCACAATCTTTAAATTTGTCCCATGCAGCTTTCTTAATTATATTCATTGGCCGCTATCCTCTAGATCCGTCAAATTAAAACACTTAAATAATCAGACCGCGCTATTGTGTAAAAGATTTCGTAACCGTTAAAACATTACATTTCATTAACAGCTGATTACGTCTGCAGCACTCATCTTATACTTGATGTACTTAAGCTTGCAGTGTTTAAAGCAGCATGCCACTCTACGGTTTTCATCAACCATGTTAAGAGCCTTCTCACATGCCTTTAAATATCGCTTTTTCTACTCCTGAGATTATCATCATAATCGCAATCGCGTTTCTTTCTATTTTAATCGGTGCTCTTTTTAACCAACGTAAAACGCGCATTAAATGGGAATACGTTCGTAAACAGCTAACAGATGACATTGAACTGACGAAAGTTGAACTCAATTCAGAGATTTTAGAACTAAAACAGTCGCTACATCAAAAAGATGATCAATTAAGTCATTTGCAAGAAAAATTAGAATATCGCATAGAGCAACTGGGTAAGGCACAAGCACAAGCAGAAAGAGCCCCCGAGCTTGAACAAGCGTTAAGCGATAATCAGCGCAAGCAAATGGAAACCCAATTAGCCCTGTCTAAATCCAATGCTATGCAACAAACCATCACGGCACGCTATGATGCGGAGCAGCAAGCGCTTAACGATAAAATTCAATTACTAGAAGATACAGAAATTAGGCTTAATGCTCAGTTTGAAAATCTAGCCACTAAAATATTTGAAGCAAGAAGCGAGAAACTGCAAACCCAGAACAATCAGCAGCTTGACAGCGTGCTAGCGCCCTTCAAACAACAGCTAGAAGGGTTCAGAGTCCAAGTTCAAACCTCTTATGCCCATGAACAAAACCAGCGCAGCGCTTTGAAACACCAATTAGATTCTTTAACTGAACTCAATCTCAAAATGAGCCAAGACGCTATTAACCTTACCAAAGCGTTAAAGGGCGATAACAAGCAACAGGGTAACTGGGGTGAGGTTATTTTAGAGCGAGTATTACAAGAAAGCGGGCTACGCGAAGGACATGAGTATGACACTCAAGCCGAACTAAAAAACGATGATGGCAAACGCTTTAAGCCCGATGTCATTGTGCACCTGCCTGAGAATAAAGACGTTGTTATCGACGCAAAAATGTCATTGGTTGCTTATGAGCGCTATTTTAACAGTGACGATGATGTAGTGCGCGCTCAAGCTATTAAAGAACACATTGTATCGGTTAGAGCTCATATTAAAGGATTAAGCCACAAGGATTATCAAAAGCTACACGGTTTAACTAGCTTAGATTATGTATTGATGTTTATTCCGCTGGAACCGGCATTTTTACTCGCGTTAGAGCATGATCCAAGTTTAGTTAATTATGCGCTTGATAGTAATATCATGCTGGTGAGTCCTACCAATTTATTAGTGGCACTTAGAACCATCCATAATATTTGGCGTTACGAGTATCAGAATCAAAATGCGCAGTTGATAGCAAAGCAAGCAGGGAAAATTTACGACAAGTTATGTGGGTTCCTAGAAGACATGGAAAAAATCGGTCGCTCTCTGGAGTCTGCTGATAAAAATTATAACAATGCCATGAACAAACTCGCATCCGGTAAAGGTAACGTTATACGTCAAGCTCACCAAATGCAGCTACTCGGAGTCGAAACCAGTAAAAAAGTCGATACCCAGTTGCTGGATAAAGCGCTAAGCTTATCTCAAGATGAAATCATCTCGCAATAAATAGAGAAACATATCTTGCAATAGGGACATTGAAAGAGGATTTAAGCAGATGCACAAGCAATTACGAGGCATTTTATTCGCGGTTATAACGTTCATTTCCTACCCTATTACTGCTGCTCAGGCGTTAACGCCTGAGCAGCAACTTTACCTCGATGCCAAACAAGCACTCGATAAAAAAAAGCTAAATACTTATCAACAATTACGCGATAAATTAGCAGATTACCCTTTAGCTATCTATCTGGATTTTAACAAAAATATCGAATCGATATTAAAACAACCCGGTAGTAAAGCAGCAGAATCTTTCCTCCAATTTGACGGTAGTCCTTTATATAACACTGCTCGTTCTCGATATTTAACCCGCAGTGGCAAACAAAAACGCTGGAATGACTTTCTGGCTGTTAGCCCCGAAAGACCCAATAACATCTCATTGCAATGCTATTTTTATCGTGCCCAATTACAAAAAGGCGACAAGCAGCAAGCCTACAAAGGTGCAGGCGAGCTTTGGCTTTATGGCCGTTCACGTCCAAAAGAGTGTGATCCACTGTTTATGGAGTGGAAAAAAGCAGGTTTTCAGACTCAAGAGATGATTTGGTCAAGAATGCTGCTCAGTTTTAAGCAAGGTCAATACGGCCTATTAAGCTACCTATCTAGAAAAGTCACCAGTAATAAGCAAGCCGCTGAGCGTCTAGTGAATGTCTATAAAGATCCTCGTAGCCTTCGTCACACCTCAAGATTTAGTGGGAAAGCCAAGATAAACGCGACAATTGTAGATTTTGGTCTGCGACGTTTAGCAAAAAAAGATTTAAAGCAAGCGGTTAAGCTATATGCTAAATATCAAAAAGCTGATCGTTTTAGCGATTATAAAGGACGCCAACTTAGCCGTTACCTCGTCCGTAGAGCCTTAATTTACCAGACTGAAGAGCTAAAGAGTTTTGTCGATACTATGTTACCGCTGCTTGATAGTGACGATTTAGTTGAGATGCGATTGCGTTGGGCACTAAGAACAAATGAACGCACTCAATTTGAACAATTTGTCCCTTTGCTCAGTAAAGAAAAACAAAATACCGCTCGCTGGACATATTGGCGCGCAAATATTTTGCTCAATAGTGACAATAAGCAAAACCAACAAAAGGCTCAAAAACTATTATTATCACTAAGCCAACAACGTAATTTTTATGGCTTTTTAGCGGCAAATGCTATTAAGGTCCCCGTTCAGGTACAACATCAACCGACTCTTAGTGTTTTAGCTCGTCAAAGCAAGATTGGTACTGATAAAGGGCTAGCGCGTGTCACGGAACTATTAGCGCTAGACAAACAGTCAGATGCCCGTGCTGAATGGGTTATGTTATTAAATCGATACGATAAAGCCATGCAAAAAGAGTACGCTGTCTATGCTATTTCACAACAATGGCACAGCCTAGGTGTGCAAGCGAGTATCCAAGCTAAATTATGGAACGATATGGATATGCGCTTCCCTTATGCGGCTCAATCTTCATTTACCAATGCCAGTAAAAAGTATCACGTCGATATTGATGAAATACGCGCCATAGCAAGGCGTGAAAGTGCTTATTACCCCAATGCCACCTCAGGTGTCGGCGCAAGAGGTTACATGCAGCTCATGCCAACTACAGCCAAACAGACCGCAAAAAAAGCCAAGCTGAACTACCGCGGTACCCGTAGCCTTTACGATGAGAAACTTAATATTGCCTTGGGCAGTGCCTACTATTCAGGTTTACTTAAACAGTTCGATAATAATAGAGTTCTAGCCACTGCATCCTATAATGCAGGGCCACACCGGATTAAGGGGTGGCTTAAAAAGAGCGACGCGCAGCTCGATGCTGTGAGTTTTATTGAGTCTATCCCGTTCACTGAAACAAGAGAATATGTACAAGCCGTGCTAAGTTATCGAATTATCTATCAAGTAAAGCAAGGTAAAATACCCGAATTACTTTCTAAAGATGAACTCGATTTTGAGTACTAAATCATAAATACTTAGAATGAATCGCAGCTAAGCGGCTTCCATTTAGGGACCGGCATTTAACGACTGTAATTTAAGCACTGACACTTTTGCATGCGCATCAACCTAAGCGTATTACAGTACTCATGAGGGCCCTTACATAGCGTTCTCATCCATCAAAGTGTTGTAAATCAATCCTTGAACAAGCCTATACTTTCTAGTCTAATCACTTATAAGTGTCTATAAATAAGCCACTTAAATATTATTTCCATTCTGTTTACCTCAATACATGATAGTGTTAACAATTATCATTTCACATGGAAGCGCTACGATTGGAAAGTACTATTTTTGAGCTGACGGGCCTACATTTAAGTGCAGAGTTTCAACCTCTGTTAAATCCTCACACCAATGAAATCTACGGTTATGAAGCGCTTTCACGTTTTTATAACCAAGACGGCATACCAATAGCGCCCAATATTGTGTTTGAAGAATTACATGCTCATCATGAGTTACTCAGCAATGTTGAAATGGCGGCGAAATCTTTCCAGTTTAAGCATGCACCTAAAGAGGGTGTGCTCTTCGTTAATATTGACCCTCATGCGGTTGAATTTAATACTCCTGACATGCTGTCTTTACTTAGGCAGAAGCACAATATCTGCGTTGAGATAATTGAGAATACCTGTATAAATGATGCACACCTAGCCACAAGCTTTATCAAACAATTGCTGAAATATGATATTCCCGTCGGTTTAGATGACGTTGGTGCCCCCCACTCCATGCTTTCAATCGATTTAGTAAGCCAAGTTAGCTGCCTGAAATTTGATAAATACTGGCTAGAAACCGCTAAAGATCCTCAGTATCACCATCTCATTACCGCCCTATTAAGTTTTGCAAAAAAAACTAATAAACTCACCGTTCTAGAAGGTATCGAAACTGAGGAACAACTGTTATTTGCCCAGCAGATTGGCGTCGATTTAGTACAAGGATTCCTGTTTAAACCCCTGTTTATTTCAGCGGATAAAAAAGTGTTACTGGCACCCTTGATAGAGTCATCTCAGCAACAGCCGATCATTAGTTAACCCCGAACCGGCATTCTATGGCTAACAAGATTTTAATTAGCCTAGTCCAAATAATAGAGTGGAAAGCAAGAGGGTTTTCCACCATAGTCATGGTGAAGCTTAATTCGCCAGCGAACAATAGCTTCAGCAGTTTATTATTGTCATCTAACTGAGTAAAGGACGCTCATGACTAATGAAAATATCGCTATTCTATTAGCCCAATTAGATCAGGTATTACTCGGTAAAAATCACCAGATAAAACTCGCGTTGTGCTGCATCTTAGCGAGGGGGCACCTATTGATCGAAGATCTACCTGGTATGGGTAAAACCAGCCTATCTCACGCACTAGCGCAAAGTCTTAGCCTCAGTTATCAAAGGATCCAGTTTACCAGTGACATGTTGCCAGCCGATATCCTCGGCGTGACCATTTTCGACAAACAACAAACAAAATTCATCTTTCACCCGGGCCCCATTTTTAAACAGATGATCCTTGCCGATGAAATCAACCGTGCCAGTCCTAAAACACAAAGTTCTTTGCTAGAGGCTATGGCGGAGAAACAGATCACCGTCGATGGTGAAACATACCCTTTACCCGCACCGTTTTTTGTTATTGCAACGCAAAACCCCAGCGATCAATCAGGCACCTTCCCGCTGCCAGAATCTCAGCTTGACCGCTTTATGATGCGCTTATCTATTGGCTATCCCGATCCCAGCTCTGAATTCGCGATGTTAAAGAACCAACAAGATGACAACGCAATAGCGTTACCACAATGCTTAAATGCGATGACTCTGCAAGCATTACAAGAAAACGTCAGTGACGTCAGCGCCTCTGATTCACTGCTAAAGTATATTTTGGCTTTAGTGAATACTTCACGAAACCAAACTGAAGGCATAGGTTTATCACCAAGAGCAAGTAAAGCAATTTTACAAGCCGCTAAAGCCTGGGCCTTAATCAATGGCCGCCAATATGTTGTTCCCGAAGATGTACAAGTTATATTCCCTTATGTTGCCGAGCATAGAATTAGACAAAATGCCCAACAACAAGGCCAGGTGATGTCAGCAGCGATATTGAGCCAAGTAAACCCCATTCTTTAATCACGCTGTTAAAGGGATCTATGATATTAACTTTTACCGCAATTAAACGTCAGATAAAGTTTCGATTAGATAGCTGGTTATCTCGGCGTATACCTGCGGCTAAATCAGTCACCTTAAGCCACAAAAGTATTTTCATACTGCCCACGGGTTTCGGTTTTGCTTGGATTTTTTTGTTTATTATTCTGTTTCTCTTCGGCACCAATTATCAAAACAACCTGGTAATGGGGTTAAGCTTTTTGCTATTAAGCATGTTTAATACTTGTATCATCTACAGTTACCAGAATCTTGCTGGGCTCACCCTTTCCAGTACTCAGTCATCAACTCATTCTTTTGCAGGTCAACCTAGTTACATCCCTATATTGTTGTCATCGAAAAGCAGTGCATTTGAGATCCAACTCAATTTTAATGGCCAACCGTTGGAAATTGCTAACAAAGTGGTTGCTCAATCGCTCCCTAGCCGACTCACCGTGCAGCACCCTTTTCGCGGCTTATTAAGGCCTGGCCGACTAAAAGTCGAATCACGCTACCCTCTAGGACTTTGCCGAGCTTGGTCTCATGTTGATTTAGACATAAAACAGGTTATCTTTGCTAAACCCATAAGCGGGCAAGACACACTTGCCTACAATCTCGGTGCACACGATGATCAATTACAGAGTGGTAAATTCATTGCTGGAATCGATGAATTTAAAGGGCTGAAACAATACGTAAAAGGCGAGTCACTTAAGCAAGTGGCTTGGAAACAATGGGCTCAAGGCCGAGGCATGTTAACTAAAGAGTTTCAGCAACCACAAGGGGCCCCAATGTGGCTAACCTTAGACTTAACCGCCAGCAACCCAGAACTGAGCTTAAGTAAGCTTGCGTGGCAAACCGAACAATTGACGAATAAACAACAAATATTCGGCCTCAAAATTGGTTCCAATACCATCGCCCCTGCGAAAGGTGAACAGCACAGAATAAAAGTGCAAACCCAACTGGCGCTATTTCCTAAAAAATACCCAGTGCATAGCGATGATTAAATTAAGCCGTAATAAAAAAGTAAAATTAACTGCACAGAGGAGTATCTCGAGGCACACACTGATGTGGCTGCTGATCACTAATATCGCCATATTATCGCCTCTGTACCAGCAAGTAACAGTATGGTCATTAGCCATTTGCACTATCTGTATTATTTGGCGAGTCGGTATTTATCTCGGCAAAGTAGCCAAGCCTCCACAGTGGTTGGTGACTACCTTAGCTTTTGCCTCAGCGATGACACTGGCAATGGTGGCCAATAAGATTGGTGTGCTCACTGCCCTTATCAATTTATTAATCTTAGGTTACGCTCTTAAGTACATTGAGATGCGCAATCGAAGAGATGTACAGGTTGTGGTGCTTGCTGGGTATTTTTTAATTGCCTTAACCTTTATTCAGCAACAAAGTCTGTGGTCAACATTGCACTTACTTGTGGTCACCTTCATTAATACCTGCGTGCTAATTAGTCTTTATCACGACGAAAATAATTTTAAACACGCCGCTAAACTCGGCGCCAAAATCCTATTACAAAGTGTTCCGCTAGCGGTCATTCTGTTTGTTATTCTGCCACGCATTCCTCCGCTGTGGATGGTTCCGCCTCAGGGCGGCGCCAAAACAGGCCTGTCTAATACCGTGAGTTTCGCCAATATCACTGAGCTCACTCGCTCTGCAGAATTGGCTTTTAGAGCCACCTTTAGTGACAATGTTTTGCTCCAAAATTCAGCGCTTTACTGGCGAGCTATCGTGATGGAGGATTACGATGGCACCCAGTGGTTACAAAATCCAAGTATTATCGCTGTCGAACGAGGGCTCACAAGCCCTAAAGGCCTTGATACTGCAGTGTTCCAGCGCTTCGCACCCGTCAGCAATAATGTATTTAACACCGCCAAAGCACTCTCCTATTCAGTCATAGCTCAACCAAGTTCACAACATTGGCTGTTTGGTTTAGATCGGGCCACCAGCCAAGATCACGGCATCAATATGTTGGCTGATTTTCGTTTGTACGCCTCCAAGCCGATTGATCAACAAAGGCTCTATAATGTCACCTCTTACCCAAACCAACCGTTAGAACCGAGCCTTTCTCCAGCTTTGAGAGCAGTCAATTTAAGCTTGCCTAACAACAGTAATCCGCGCACCACACGTTTAGCCATGCAGTTTGCAGCTCAATATCCCAAAGAAACCGATCGGCTTGATGCCATGATGCGTTACTTTACCCAGCAGCCTTATTACTACACCCTGCGGCCTCCTGCGGTAGGCAAACAGCAAATCGATAATTTTTTACTGGATAACAAAGCCGGTTTTTGTGTGCATTACGCCAGTGCTTTTGCCTTTATGGCTAGAGCATCCGGTATTCCTGCCAGATTGGTCAGCGGCTATCAAGGCGGCGAATATAACTCGGCTGCAGGTTATTACAGTATTTATCAATATATGGCCCATGCATGGGTTGAGGTATGGCTACCCGCTCGCGGCTGGGTTCGCTTTGATCCCACCGCCATGATCGCTCCCGAAAGAATTGAAGCTGGCTTTGACGCGTTTTTCGAACCACAGGAGAGCTATTTAGCCGACAGTCCTTTCGGTTACATGAGCTACCGCACCAGCGAAATGTTTAACCAGCTGCGAATGCAATTTGCCAGTGTTGATTACTTTTGGAGCGTATGGGTGCTGGGATTTAACACTGACAAACAGCAACGTGTTTTAGAGGAGGTATTAGGTGAAGTCACTCGCATCAAGCTGGCGATGTTTATCATCGTCAGTTTAGGTGTGATAGGGCTATCTATCGCCTATAGCGCAGGATTGATACAATTTCATCGTTCAAAAGACCGACATCTTAATGCCTATTATGCGGTGTGTAAGCTACTTAGAAAGCGAAACTTACCCAGAGACTACAACGAAGGGCCGCTGGATTATAATCAACGAGTTGCAGCAGCCTTCCCCAGTATCGCCAAGGATTTTGACAAGCTGACTCGCTACTACATTGCCATTAAATACCAGAATGTTGGAAAAAAGCCACAAAAGAAGCTTTCTCGATTACTTATCAAACAATCGAGGTGGCTAAAAATCATAATCATCAAACAGAGATTGGCACTTAATAAAACAAACACATAGAATGGATAAATTCGAGAAATGATCCGCTTAACCTAGCGCATTTTTGTCAAAGGAACGTCATGCTATACCTAGTCCAATCCAATCAAATGGAAGCCTTGTCGCAATTACTGGCAGCAGAGCTAACTCAGCCACTGCCAGACACGCCTTTACTGATGCCAGAACACATATTGGTGCAAAGTCCAGGTATGTCGACGTGGTTACGACTAGAGATAGCGCGGCAAAATAGCATTGCTGCCGCACTTGAATTCCCACTACCATCGAGTTTCATTTGGCAACTTTGCCACACCTTGCTTGACGATGTACCTAAGGAAAATGCCTTTACTAAGGCGGCTATGACATGGAAGTTGATGGAGCTACTACCGTCACTTATCGACCAAGATGACTTTACGCCATTAGCTAACTATTTAAATAATGGTAACAATCAAGATAGCGCCATAGATAATAGTGCTGATAGTAGCGTCCAAAGTAATGCAGAGCCCAGTCCACTCAAGCTTTACCAGCTTTGTGGGCAAATCGCGGATATTTTCGACCAATATCTTGTTTACCGTCCCGATTGGATAGCGGCTTGGGAAGCCAATGAACCCACCCTCCCCCCTAAAGGTGACAAGCTCGGTGAAGCTCAAGCATGGCAACCGATATTATGGCGGGCGCTCATTGAATTTAATGCCAATACATTGCAAAAAAGCCAATATCATCGCGCCAATTTACATCAGGCACTATTTGACGCATTAGATGATCCAGAGACCTCAATGGAGACGTTGCCTAGGCGCTTATTTGTCTTTGGGATCTCTTCAATGGCGCCACAAACATTGGATGTACTGCATTATCTCGCCAAGCGTATCGACGTTATCATGCTTAGCCTTAGTCCTTGCCAGCACTATTGGGGCGATATTGTTGACCCAAGACTCAGAGCACGCATGGCGCTGCAATATGCTAACAAAAATAAACTCGATATTGAATGGGAAGATAAACTGGAAGTCGGCAACCCCCTACTTGCCAATAACGGCAAGATGGGCCGAGAACTGTTAGACCTTATGCTGGAATTGCCTGAAGAGCATACTGCATTTAACTTAGACTGTTATCAAGATCCTGGCGTAGACTGCATGCTACATGGCGTACAGCACGATATTTTAGAGCTCAGCACCCGAGGGCAGATCTTAGGTCCTGATGCCTCGCTATATTTGAATTTAGAAGGTAGAAGACTGTTACAGCAAGACGATCATTCCATTACCATCCGCAGCTGCCACAGCCCGCTGCGCGAGGTTGAAACCTTACATGATCATCTGCTGGAAATGTTATCCAACTCAAAAGACGCCAACGGTAAACCACTGGCACCCAAAGATATCGTGATTATGATGCCAGATGTCGCCGCATACGCCCCTTATATCGACGCGGTGTTCAGCGCGAAAAAAGGCGGTCACTACATCCCTTACGCCATTGCGGATCGCGGTGCAGTGCAAGAATCACCGCTCATTGCGAGCTTTTTACACCTGCTCAATATCAATCAAAGTCGTTTCGGACTGACCGATATTCTCGGCATTTTAGAGGTTCCGAGCGTGTTGAGGCGTTTTGAACTAGATGATGATGCTTTAACCATTATCAAGCGGTGGTTAGAACAAGCTGGCGTACGCTGGGGCCGTGACGAAACCAGCCGTGTGGAACATCAGCTACCCGCTTTTGAACAAAATGCATGGTCGCTGGGAATAAAACGCCTTATTTTGGGTTATAGCTTTGCCGATGACGCCCCTCTTTATCAGCAAACACTCGCGGTGAATGGCATTGAAGGACAAACAGCGCAAGCGTTAGGCAAGTTACTCGATTTTATTGAAGCGCTTGATGATGTGCATAGCGCACTCGCCACAAACTGCCATTTAGCCGAGCGTATCGCTCAACTAGAGCAATTATTAACTGCATTCTACCTCGTTGACGATGATGAACAGGTACAGTTGCAAGAAATTCGCGATGCCATCGTTAAACTTGATGAGGAGTTAACCGAATCAGGACACAGTACGCCGCTGCCCATAGAGGTACTGCAAAATTGGTTTAACTGCCGATTATCAGAGTCACGTGTCGGTCAGCGCTACCTTGCTGGCAGTGTCAATTTTTGTACCTTGATGCCAATGCGCTCGATCCCTTTTAAAGTGGTTTGTTTACTCGGTATGAACGACGGGATCTATCCACGAGTTCAGCATCCTGTCGGGTTTGATTTGGTAGCGCAAATGGGACCCCGTAAAGGTGACCGTTCCCGTCGCTTGGACGATAGATACCTTTTCTTAGAAGCCATACTGTCTGCAAGAGAGCAGCTTTACATCAGTTACATTGGTAATAGTGAGCGAGATGATTCCGAGCGGATCCCCTCAATGTTAGTCTCTGAACTGGTCGAATATTGTCAATTAGTCTATCTACCCCAAGCGTTATCATCGATTGAGTTGCACACAGATAACAATGGTGACAATCAAGCAGCGGCCAAACGGGTTGAACAGATAGAACAGGCCATTGAGCAACAGCTGATCTGTAAACAGCCGCTACAACCTTTTGATGAACGCCTCTACCGCGCCAACCAAGACGCAGGTTTGCTTCCCGTGCAACAAAGTTATAGCGCTCAGTGGTGCCCCGTCCCAATGGCCCAAGATAACGCTGTCGATATAGCAACCAGCGCTAACGGCTTTATTAACTTAAGCAGCCCGCTATTAGGTACTACGGAGCCAGTCAGTGATGAGATTGAAGAGATTGAGCTTTCTGCGTTAATTCGATTTTTCCGAAATCCTGCACAGTATTTTTTCAATCGCACCTTAAAAGTAGATTTGGCCATTAATATCCGTGCCGATGATAACGATGAGCCCTTTAGTTTAAACGCATTAGAGCGCTATAAGCTGCAGGCGACGTTAATCAATCATGCCATAGACAATCAAACTGAAACACCCGATGACGTGTTACTTGAACGCTTAAAAGCACAAGGCAATATCCCGCTGAAACCGTTTGATGATTTACTATTGGGACAGTACCTGCACGATATAACGCCGCTCATAGGCCGAAGCTTATATCTAAAAGGTGAGTCTAGTCAGTCTGTTGATATTGCCATTGCATTGAGCCCTAAAACGAATTTAGACGATGGGGCTATCGCCAATGAATTGGCAAGCAGAACCATTAATCTGGTGGGTCGAATCGATGATTTATGTGCCAAAGGTCTGGTCAACTATCGACCCGGCACGGCCAATGGCAGAGATCTAGTGCGGGTGTATTTACGCCACCTTTGCCTGTGCGCGATGCAAGGTAAATCCGATGTGTCACGCTTAAACCTGCCCATTAATAGCTACTTACTTGATATTGGCCATTTTCATGTGTTTGCGCCAATCACCGCCGAGCAAGCAACGAGCCAGTTAGGGCTATGGCTCGGCTACTTTAAGCAAGGTCAACTACAACCGTTAATGTTTATGCCACGCACCGCATTGGCTTATGTTGAAGCCGAGGGCGATCACTTTCAAAAATTACGTGAAGCACAATCGCAATGGCTTGATGAGCAGAGTCAGCTTGGTGAAGGTATGGAACCGCATTTTCAGCGTTTGTATCAATTCCCGGATGATTTTACCGAACAGTGTTTTGGCAACACTGCACACACCTTATTGTCGCCACTGCTTAGCTTATATCACAAGGGTAGGTTAAGTGAGCTAACCACCTATGTAGAAGCTGGGGCCCAAGTCGCTACCTCGCCTACCACTGCTAGCGAAGAAGGATAATATGAACCCGCTTGAAAATAAGACAAATATCACTGAGCCACTCGATACTCTCACGCTCCCCTTTGGTGGCAGCAGACTGATTGAAGCCAGCGCAGGTACGGGTAAGACCTACACGATTGCCGGCCTATATGTGCGGTTATTGCTCGGTCATGGTATTACGCATGCGCTCACTTGCGAGCAAATTCTGGTGGTCACCTTTACCAATGCCGCGACAGGTGAGCTAAGAGATCGTATACGTAAAAAGATCCAATTGGCTTATCGATGCTTTATTGGCTTAAGCGTTGATGATGTGCTTATCACTCAGCTATATGTTGCGACGCCTGATTGCGATAAAGCGATAGCTCGAAAACGGTTAGATTTGGCGCTCAAATCACTTGATGAAGCCGCGATCTATACTATTCATGGATTTTGCCAACGTATTTTGGCTGATATGGCGTTTGAATCTTCATTATTGTTTGAGTCCGAATTCACCTTAGATGATAGTGAATATTTACACCATGCCGTACGCGATTTTTGGCGAGAGAAATGCTATCCACTCGACGAAAGCCTCGCTGCCGTGATCCAAAAGAAGTTTGCCAGCCCAGATGAATTATCGCGCCAACTGAGGCCACTTCTCGGGGCAAGTAGTGCGATAGCCCACCCCTTGCCTGTGGCTTTTGAGAAGGTAGAAGCCAACTTATTACAAAGTTTAAGTCGCTTAAAACTCATTTGGCCAACGGAGCGAGCACAAACAGAAGCGCTACTTCATGCTCTGCCACTCAGCGGTGTTCGATTCGGTAAAAAGGCCGATGCTTATCCAAAACTCGCCGTGATGCTTGATGCCCTTGATAACTGGGTCGCCTTCGGTACAGGCTTACCACCACAAAAGGTGCTCGAAGCCCTTTCCCTTAATGGACTTAAATTAAATAAAGGCGGCGAGATCCCAAGTGCGCAGCAAGCCCCCGTGCTAGCCCATATTGAAAGGCTCGCAGGCCTTATTACCGACCTTATACCCAGTTTTCTCTTTAGCGCCAGAGAGGGGATCGCGAAACGTTTTGCACAACAAAAATCAGAGCGTAACCTACTGACCCCAGACGACCTATTGTTAACATTGGCGCGTGCATTAACCGCCTCGCAAGACCAGTTTCTTGCAACGTCAATTGCAAAACGTTTTCCCGTGGCTCTGATTGATGAATTTCAAGATACCGATCCATTGCAGTTTGATATATTCAGTCAAATCTATCAACCGTCGGCAGCGGTTAGCGCTCATCCTGTTACCCCTAGCGCCCTTGCAGCTGAAACGGTAACAACAGCGAATGGTCTTCAGTTAGCAGAGCCACAAGATAGCCTAAGTTTGCTGATGATTGGCGATCCAAAACAAGCAATCTATGCTTTTCGCGGCGCCGATATTCACACTTATATTCATGCCAGAGAACAAACTGAAAAGCACTATAACCTTGATACTAACTACCGCTCAAATAGACAGATGGTCGACGCCGTCAATTGTATTTTTGAGCATAGAGACGATCCTTTTATTAGCGCATCAATCCCCTTTGAGCCCGTAAAAGCCGCAAGCTTTGCAGACACTAAAGTGCTGCAAGAGTCTAAGACGGACAAGAGCGCATTAAGGCTCAGAATTTTAAGTGAAGATCCTGAAAAGGGATTAAATAAAACCACGGCAAGACAACTGCTTGCTAGCGACGTTGCCGATGAGATCACCCGCCTGCTGATTGAAGCCCAGCAAGGCTTATGTGCCATTGGTAAGGCCGCCTTAAAAGCGAAAGACATCGCCGTATTAGTGCGAGACCGACATGAAGCCAATGTGATAAAAAAAGCGCTCGAACAGCGACAAGTGGGCTCGGTATTCTTAAGCCGTGACAGCGTGTTTGACACTATTGAAGCCCGAGAAATGTTGCTTATATTATACGCCATGGCCGATCCTAAAGATGAGCGAGCGCTACGAAGCGCCCTTGCGACCTCTTTATTGGGCTATAGCGCGGAAGAGATCCATGGCTTTAACCAAGATGAAGATAAGCGCCAAGTGCTACTGGAGCAATTCGCAACGCTGCAGCAACAATGGCTTAAACGCGGCATCATGCCAGCACTGCTTAACCTTGCTGGCCAAGCAAAGCTTATCGAACGACTACTCTACAACAGTGAAGGTGAACGTCGCCTAACCGACTTTAGGCATCTTGGTGAACTGCTGCAGCAAAAAGCGACCGAGCTTGATGGCATGAGCGCGTTAATCAACTGGTTTGAACAGGCGTTAATCGGTAATCAACCCAATGAAGAGTCACAGCTAAAGCTCGCGAGTGAGCAAAACCTAGTGCAAATTGTCACCATCCATAAAAGTAAGGGACTTGAGTACCCGATCTGCTTTATTCCGTTTGTGAGCTTAAGTCGAGGTAGTAGTAAGAGGCCTGCGCCAATGCTCTATCACGAGCACAATAAACTGGTATGGGATATCGAACAATCGGATGAGGGTTGGGACAGACAAAAACGGGAAACCTTAGCCGAAGATCTACGCTTACTGTATGTTGCGCTCACAAGACCAGTACTTAAATGTTATTTGTACATCGCCAACCATAGTCGCTTAACAAAAAGCAAAGGCATGACCAGCCAGCTCAACGAAACTGCCATCGGTTATCTTCTCGGTATTGAGGATAAAATATGCGAGTACAGTGAGTTGCAAAGCAAAGCTCAGTTACTCGCTCAAAAAGACACGCTAGCCATTAGTTTGACTGAAATGACCGCGGCAGGTTCGACTCCTTTTGAAGAGGCGTATTTACAGCTTCCAAGCAACACTGACGTGCAAGTAGAACTTGCGCCAAAGGTGCTTAAACGTCCACTGCAAACACCTTGGCGCGTTGGAAGTTACTCAGGACTGGTTAAACACCTTGCCCATGAGAAAGTGCTCCCTGGCGCCGATGATGAACAGTTTCCCGAGGTCGACATCATCATTGATGAGGTTGATACTGAAGCCTCTCGTTTCAGTTTTGAGCGCGGCGCTAATGCAGGTAGCTTTATGCATTTAGTACTGGAGCTGATTGATTTCACCCAAGCAAGTTCAGGTTTAGATGAACAGTTACCCAATGCCATGAGTAAGTATGGTATTGATGAGCAATGGACTGAGGTGTTAAAAGACTGGTATATGGATCTCCTCCATGCGCCTCTGGCAACCGATGATTCATTATCTCTTGCGCAGCTAACAAACCAGCAAAAATTAGTTGAGATGGAGTTTTACCTGCCTATAACCCAGCTCAATGCCAATAAACTGAACCAGTTACTTATCGACTTTGGTTATAGCGGTGGCCTAGTATTCGATGATTTACAAGGCATGCTCAAGGGCTTTATCGATTTAACCTTTGAGCATAATCAGCAGTATTTTATTGCAGATTATAAATCTAATCATTTGGGTGATAGCCTCAATGTTTACCACTACAACAATATGAAACAAGCTATTCGTAGCCATCGATACGATCTGCAGTACATCATCTATACCTTAGCCTTACACCGATATTTAGGACTCAGAATGACCCACTATGATTACGACCAACATATTGGCGGTTGTTTTTATCTGTTCTTAAGAGGGATGTCAGTGAGTGAGCCTCAATCCGGTGTATTTTATGACAAACCACCCAAAGAGCTGATTGAAAAGCTTGATGTGTTATTTGGCAAGACTCAACGGCAATCAATACCTGTGGAGGATAACTAATGTTGACCACTTCACGTCCAATAGAAACCTTATTAAAAGAGTGGCAAAGCGAGCGATTGTTAACCTCTCTTGATCGACATTTTGCGCTACAAATGGCGCAGCTACATCCAGATCCATCGCCACTTATTGTACTCATTTACGCCCTGCTGAGTCAGAACTTATCGAGTCAACATACCTGCTTACCACTGAGCCAGATTGACTTAGCTAACCCTGTAAAAGAGAAAAGCAGTCAATGTCAGATTAACATAAGTGTTGCAGAGTTAACGGAAGAGCTACTTCGCTGTGCTGCCGTCGGCACACCAGGAGACAGTGACTTAAAACCACTCATTTTAGACAGTGGTAATCTTTACTTGCAGCGTTATTACCACTTTGAGTGTGAAGTTGCCGAGCACTTAACTCGGCTGTCCCATACTCCCGCTTTCGATGACTCATCGGATCAAGCGCAGTTAACCCAGGCCAAGGCATTACTCGATGATCTCTTTCCACAAAATGGGCAAAGCTACGATTGGCAGAAAATATCGACTGCAACCGCATTAACCAAAAAACTCGCGGTTATCACTGGTGGCCCGGGTACAGGTAAAACAACCACAGTGACTAAGTTATTGTATTTGTTAACCTCACAACAAGAGCTTACCATCCGCCTTGTGGCCCCAACGGGTAAGGCCGCTGCGCGTTTAAGTGAATCGATTAAAGCCTCGAAACAGCGACTTGCGAATGAATTAAAACATTTACCTGCCGATGAATTGAAGTTAAACATGGGGCGTATTCCTGAGGGAGCTGCCACCCTGCATCGATTACTCGGTGTTATCCCAAACTCGCATCAATTTAGACACCATAAAGATAATCCTTTAAGGCTCGATCTACTGATTATCGATGAAGCTTCAATGGTTGATCTTCCGATGATGCATAAGTTGCTCACCGCCTTACCAGCAAACGCAAGCCTCATCCTCTTGGGCGATCAAGACCAATTAGCCTCCGTCGAGGCTGGCGCCGTGCTGGCTGATATCTGTAGTGGACTAAAAATGAAGTCAGCAGAGGGTAATACTGGCTGGCAGATGCGCTATTCACCGCCTCAAGCAGAGCGATTAAGTCATTTAACCG
Organism: Shewanella sp. GutCb; assembly: GCF_002836135.1. Lineage (NCBI taxonomy): Bacteria > Pseudomonadati > Pseudomonadota > Gammaproteobacteria > Alteromonadales > Shewanellaceae > Shewanella > Shewanella sp. GutCb. Next base: position 208,705 of record NZ_PJBL01000026.1, read on the forward strand.
GTTACCCGTTGAATGACTTTATCAGCGCTGACCCACAAATTGGTGACAGCCTCTGTATGCTCATGCACAGCCATCGCTTTCAAGGTGATGCTGGCATTGGACAACTGGCGAATGCGGTCAATCAAGCGGACCTGCCGTGCATTGCCAAGGTATGGCAGACCGGTTATCAAGAGTTATTATGGATTGATCATAGTCATCTCAATAGTGCGAACAAGATGACCAATCAGGGTTTAGAGACGCTACTCGATCAATCTGTTACTCAATATGCTCCTTACCTTAATGCAATTGGCACACCGGGTGTGACAGCGGCACATATTATCGAAAACTTTAATCAATACCGAATATTGTGTGCCATGCGCGCAGGAGAATACGGCGTTGATGGTATTAATCAAAGTGTCACTCGCTGTCTTGCTGACAAAGATCTCATCAACCCAGAACAAGAGTTTTACGCTGGCAGGCCGGTGATTATTCAAAGCAATGATTATAATCTTGGACTGTTTAACGGCGATATAGGACTTATCTTGCCCGATGAAGCCAGTGATGCCAAACGATTGATGGCGCACTTTATTCAAGCTGATGGTGGATTATTAAAGGTGCTTCCCGCTCGCTTACCAAGCCATGAAACCTGCTTTGCAATGACGGTGCATAAGAGTCAAGGCAGTGAATTTAGCCATGTATCTTTAGTCTTGCCAATAAAGCCCAGTCTGGCGCAACAGCAACTGCTGTCTAAAGAGCTTGTCTATACGGCGATTACTCGTGCAAAGCATCACTTTACCTGCCTTGGCAGCCAACGTGTATTTGAGCAGGCCAGTTCGCGCTTAACCCAGCGAGCATCAGGGTTAGCACAGCGGCTTTGGCGCCCTGTGGATAACCGTGATACGGCTAATTTATTATAGAGAGGATAATTACGATCTTGTTTAGCCATCTTACAGGGCGCTTTTAGCCGAGGTATTTTGAAGTGGCTTGGATATAATACTGAGCCCCTAAGTAACCTTGAATACAAAAGCAGCAAATGGCAACAAAATCACCGCTAACAGTTGCATTAGCGAGTGATTCCGCCATAGTAAGTCTGCAAATTTTATCGAGTAACAAGTGGGGATTAAATGCTTACAACGAATGTTTTACTGCTATGTGGTGGCGGTGGTGATGAACATGCTATTTCACTATTATCTGCCAACTATTTTGAATCTTCGTTAGCAACATTGCCTCATTTTAATGTGCTTCGTGTTGAGCTAGATGCAAACGGTCATTATCGTACTTCAGCAGGCGAAAACTGTGAGCTCAATAACCGTCGACAGATCCGTTTTGAAAATGAGCAAAAAGCCCCTTGGCATGTCGATTATGCCATTCCTTGTATTCATGGCTTTCCAGGAGAAACCGGTGACATTCAATCATACTTTGAATTAATCAACCTTCCCTACTTTGGCTGTAAAGCTGAAGCGAGCCGCAACTGTTTTAATAAGATCACTGCTAAGATGTGGTTTAGTGCGTTAAATATCCCCAATACACCTTACTTGTTTTTAAGCGAGCTATCGGAATTAACAGTAGCTCAAGCCACAGAAGCACTAAAACAATGGGGCAGTATATTTGTTAAAGCTGCATCACAGGGATCATCTGTAGGTTGTTACCGTGTTGATGATATCGACGATGTAGAATCGACATTAGCGCAAGCCTTTCACTTCTCAGACTATGTGGTTGTAGAAAAAACCATTAACGCTAGAGAGCTAGAAGTCGCAGTATATGAAATTAACGGGAGCGTCGTTGCAACCGTGCCGGGTGAAGTGATCTGTTCGAATAATAGTTTCTATACCTTCGATGAAAAATATGCAGCTAACAGCCAAGCTCAAACTCACATCGTCGCAGATATTCCAAGCGATATTAGCGATTTGATCCGTAAATATGCCATCAGTGCCTTCAAGGGCATGAAGCTTAGACATTTATCTCGAATAGATTTTTTCTTAACTGATGAGGGTGAAATACTATTAAATGAGATCAACACCTTCCCAGGCCTAACGCCCATTTCTATGTTTCCCAAGATGCTGCAAAATCACGGACATAGCTTCCCTGCTTTTCTGTCGAGCAACATTGGGGTCATTAACTCATAGATTCTAGGGGCTGTTGTACTTGAGCAGAACAATTGCATTAAGTATTTGAACCATACAGAGCGTCTCAGACGTTTAAAGCAAATGGCAAAGCCCTTTAAGCTTGGTTGTGAGCTTAGGATATACGACTAAATGGCCTATTTTGTTCCATACAAAATAGGCCATTGCCTTCCTTCATGGAGGTCAAGTGCAGGAGGTACGAGTCCACAGATGGACGAAGGTAGAATAATGCAGGGGCAATTATCGAGAGTCATGCATGGAGCAATTGCCGAGGATGCCAGAGCCGAGAACAACGATTAGCTTCAATCCCCCATCTTGCCTACAGTGCTTTGAATTCCCGTTGAATGGTCAAACTTTTAATGCAACAGCTGTAACATATTCTTTGCTATACAATTTCTGCTATAAAAAAAGCCTGACTTAATCTAGTCAGGCTTTTTAATTTTTGCTTAGGTCAGCACAGAAATATCTGACCTTCGCATCCTATTATTGTGGTTTACTTGTCAGCAGTTTTGGACAGAATCCAAATAGAAGCAACAGCAACGACAGAAAAACCACCTATTATAATGACCGGCATGGCGCTGTAGCCGAGGACATGCCATATAACATTCTCTAATGTACTCATAATGGCTCCTTATTGCCAACCTTCAACTTTGTGCATATCTGGTAGATTATGGGCGATACCTTTATGACAATCCACACAGGTGTTCTCGCCACTGGCAAGTGCAGTAGAGTGCTGCCTTGCACTGCGAGGACTTTGCTCAGAGAAATCCATAAATTCAAAGTTATGACAGTTACGACACTCTAAAGAGTCGTTCTTCTTCATTCTTGCCCACTCTCTTTCGGCTAAATGAGCTCGACGCTCTTTGAACTTCTCAGGTGTGTTAATGGTTTCAGTGACAAAATAAGCAAACAGCTCTTTAGAAGCCTGAACCTTACGTACTATTTTATCCGTCCACGCATGGGGTACGTGACAATCTGAACAGATAGCACGCACACCAGAGCGGTTAGCGTAGTGAATAGTTTCTTTAATTTCTGCCACAATTGGCGCATGACATCCAGAACAAAACTCTTCAGTGTTTGTCGCTTCCATACCCGTGTTAAATGCACCCCAGAACATGAGTCCACCAGCAAAGCCCATAAATAGAACGATACCTACAGCAGCTTTACTAGGCCGCCTCAATATGCCCCAGAAGCCTTTTAAGGCGTTAATAATCCATTTCATATTATTACCTGCCTATTTTGTTATTGCAGTGATTTAACACGTTCGAAGGAGTTACCCACTAACGGTTTCGCATCTGCTTGTGTCACGTGGCACTGCAAGCAAAAATATCGTCTAGGAGAAACATCAGCTAATACTTCATCGTTTCGATTGACAAAATGAGTCACACTGATTTTAGTGGCTCCCATCTGCTTGGCTTTTGTCCAGCTATGGCATGACAAACACTTGTTAGCATTCAATGAGATTTCATAATGTCGAATGTGATGTGGGATCAATGGAGGCTGAAACACATAACTGCTTTCAATATCCACCTGATCTCGCGGCACTTTCTTCAAAGGATCTGCGGGTCTTGTGGTTTCTAACTCAGTATCGCCGCGTAGCGATTCAACGCCACCGATCCCTCTGTCCAGACCGACACCCTGTTCCTCACTAAAAGCAAAACCACTGATCAGAGTTAAGGTAATACTCAATGTTAATAAAATTGATTTTTTCATCATAACCCTGCCTTATACTATTTTCGTGATTTTAACAGGACACTTTTTATAGTCTGTCTGTTTTGATAGTGGATCGGTTGCATCTAAAATCAATTTATTAATTAAGATACGAGCATCGAAGAATGGCACAAATACCAAGCCTTTTGGTGGACGGTTACGTCCGCGAGTCTCGACACGTACGCGAATATCACCACGTTTGTTACTCATTAGCACTTCATCACCACGGCGTACACCATGAGACTTTGCATCATCTGGATGCATGTAACAAAGCCCATCTGGGACGGCCTTATAAAGTTCAGGTACACGACGTGTCATAGTTCCTGTATGCCAATGCTCTAGTACACGACCAGTACACAGCCACAGGTTATACTCCTCATCTGGAGACTCTGGTGGTGCCTCGTAAGGTGCCGATATGATCCATGCTTTACCGTCTGGCTTACCATAGAACTCAAAACCTTTACCTTTGCCTACATAAGGGTCTGACCCCTCTCTAAAGCGCCACTTGGTCTCTTTACCGTCCACAACAGGCCAACGCAGACCGCGCTCTTGATGGTAGCGATCGTACGGTGCTAAATCGTGACCATGGCCACGTCCGAAGCTTGCATACTCTTCAAATAGGCCTTTCTGGATGTAGTAACCTTGGTCTTGTGCATCATCATTAAGCTCCTGCGCTTCTGATAATGGATATTTATTCACTTGGCCATTTTCAAATAGCACTTCATACATGTTTTTACCACGTACTTCTGGCATCTGGGCGATTAGCTCTTCGCTCCACACTTCTTCAATTTTGAAGCGTTTTGAAAACTCCAGTAGCTGCCATAGGTCAGACTTAGAGTCACCCGGCGCTTTCACTTGTTGATACCAAACCTGAGTACGACGCTCAGCATTACCATAAGCACCCTCTTTTTCTACCCACATAGACGTCGGTAAAATAAGGTCAGCAGCTTGCGCTGTCGCCGTTGGGTATGGGTCTGAACAAACAATAAAGTTTTCTGGATTACGGTAGCCTGGTAAGCGCTCTTGATTGATGTTTGGACCAGCCTGCATGTTGTTGTTACACATGGTCCAATACGCATTAAGCACACCGTCATTCAATTTACGATCTTGCTGTACTGCATGGAAACCCGGCTTCGGTGGAATAGTACCTTGAGGAATTTTCCATAAATGCTCAGCACGTTTACGGTGCTCAGGGTTCGCTACGACCATGTCTGCAGGTAAACGATGGGAGAAAGTACCGACTTCACGCGCTGTACCACACGCTGACGGTTGACCCGTTAGTGAGAATGGCCCATTACCTGGAGTGGATATTTTACCCACTAATAGATGGATGTTATAGACCAGCGAGTTCATCCAAACACCACGAGTATGTTGGTTCATACCCATAGTCCAAAGAGACATCACCTTAATCTTAGGGTCGGCAAACTGCTTAGCAAGCGTAACCAGTTGTTCTTCATTTAGGCCCGTCATCTCAACCGCTTTTTCAAGCGTATATGGTGCTACCGACTTTTTGTACTCTTCAAAATCAATTGAGTACATCTTACCGACATTCGGGTTAGCAGCTGCTTGCTGTAGAGGATGCTCATCCCTTAAACCATAACCAATATCTGTGGTTGCTTGCTTGAAATGGGTATGCTTACTTACAAAATCCCAATTTACAGCATCATTTTCAATGATGTAATTAGCAATAAAGTTTGCAATAACAAGGTCGGTTTGTGGCTTAAAAATGTAACCTTTATCAGCGAGTTCGAACGAACGGTGATAATAGGTAGATAATACATTCACTTTAACATGTGGAAAGCTCAAGCGACGGTCAGTGATGCGGCTCCATAAAATGGGGTGCATCTCTGCCATATTAGAACCCCAAAGCACAAACGCATCTGCTTCTTCGAAGTCATCATAACAACCCATTGGCTCATCAATACCAAAGCTTCGCATAAAGCCACCAACAGCAGAGGCCATACAGTGACGTGCATTAGGGTCGATATTATTAGAACGGAAACCTGCTTTCATCATTTTTGAAGCAGCATATCCTTCCATAACGGTCCACTGACCAGAACCAAACATACCCACACTGGTTGGGCCCTTTGCTTTTAACGCAGACTTCCATTTCTCAGCCATGATATCAAAGGCTTGATCCCAGCTAACAGGTGCGAAGTCGCCGTCTTTATCAAATTTACCATCGGTTTGGCGCAGTAATGGCTGAGTTAAACGATCTGAACCGTACATGATTTTTGATAAGAAGTAGCCTTTAATACAGTTAAGGCCTTTATTGACTGGTGATTCTGGATCGCCCTGAGTCGCGACGACTTTACCTTCCTGAGTACCAACAAGCACTGAACAACCAGTGCCACAGAAGCGACATGGGGCTTTGTCCCAATGGATCTTTGACTCGTCACTTGTTGCGATTAAATTTGTTGCTGTGGCTGGAAGAGTAATACCAGCAAGCGCAGCAGCTGACGTTGCTGCATTGGCTTTGATAAACTCACGTCTAGTCATTTTCATACTTGTTCCTCGCTAACACACTCTTTATTATAAGGGGGTAAATTGGTGGAGTCGGGATCACTATCTATTTGGTGATAGACCATGGTTGCGCCAAGCACACCGGGCATATTATTAATTTTTTCAATGATGTCGCTAATAAAACCTTCTTTTTGTGTTTCTAACACTACGACGATTTTACCAACGTCATTGACACCATAAATTTCGGCTTCTTCAAAATCTTCTATCAGCTTTTTCGTTGTATTTAAGTGCTCAGGGCTAACTTGTACAAGTAAGCTTGAGATATGTACCTCAGGTAACGACATGGGTGCGTTCCTTATCTATCTGAGTAATAAAGCTGAAATGATATTATCTGGTTAACTTCATTAAGCTAACCCTCATCCATTACAGTCGTGTCTTGCTATTGTTTCTTCGTCATGTTGTCTATTTAAAAAATACATCGGTATTGGACACTACTCGCTAACTATGCACTGAATGTTATTTTGTATTTATGCTTTCCCAGCGATCATTAGCAATGGTTGGTAGGTTGCTGCAATAAAATTTTGTGCGGTTAAATACCAATAACGAACAACTTAAACAACGATAATCAAAAACAGAATGACAGTCTTATTTGAGCGTGAATTAACACGCATTTAACTTAGTGCAGATAATAACAGCTCTCCATATAGTTGTTACATACCTACTATTGGTAAAGCCAACCGCAGGTTGATCTAGATCATCCTTTTTTCATGAAAAACTACTAGATCACCCTTCCTAATCAACTGGGTAGATTAAGATTTAAGTAAAATAGCCCTTAAGCTATTAAGGACACTCTAAACAATGGGTTATGGGTGGATAAATATCAATCAGTAAATGCTATTTTTTAAACAAAATATACACAAAGAGGTACTACATATTTTCGACGGGGTAGCATTTGAAATTTAAAAAGTATCGCTTATGTCTCGAGTTTGTAAAAAACAATACATAATTCTTCCCTGCCCAACCAATTTTAATCGCCATTATTATCTGCTAGATGATGAGGTATACAGTGTATTTATTTTACACAAAGTATATAACCTCATCGTAAATTAGCATCATTAATTGGTTAGGTTATCGATAGTCAATACAGTAAATAACGAGAAATGGATCAAACTAGTAATGAGTAGTGAGAAAAAGAGAGGCTGTACGTTGAATTACTTTCTAACTGATAGACACAAAAACGCACGGCATAAGCCGTGCGTTTTTATCATTACGCTGATAATGACGAGGATTAAACTTGTGAGATTTGGTTCAAAATACGTTTTTCAGATATTGGATATGCGGTGCCCAATGTCTGCGCAAAACAAGACACTCGATACTCTTCTATCATCCAACGAGCTTCTACCAGCACATCAGGAACTGGCATCGACTTAGGCAGTTTAACCAGCTGTCCTTTTAGCAGTTCCTGCACTTTATTTATGCTGTGCATGTGTAAACGGTCGCGGTTCGGGTCAACCGGTAGTTTCTCTAGTCGATTCTCAATGCCTTTCAAATATCGAATGATATCACTCAGTCGATTCCATCCACACTGTTGCACAAAACCTTTAAAAACTAATTGCTCTAGTTGGCTTTGAATATCACTCATCGCAAATGCCATATCCAAGCTGATTTTGCCTTTCAGGCGTTTCTTGATACGATTATAAATGGTCAATACTTCTTCAACTTTAAGCGCTAACTTTTCAGCCGTTGGATTCAATTCTTGCCTGACTAAGTCCCTAGATTTTTCAAATTGGGATTCAGAACGAATGTCGAATCCTTCTTCATCGATAAGCTGTTGTACTGCCGCGGATAAAATATCATCAATAAGGATCTGCACCTGACCAAATGGGTTGAAGTACATCGCCAATTTAGCTTTATTGGGCAAGGATTTTTGTAAGTGCTTTACCGGTGATGGAATATTGATCAGCAGCAAGCGTTGCAAGCCTATTCGATGCTGTTTCTGTGCTTCAAATTCATCATCAAATAGTTTGATCGAAACGCTGGTTTTATCGTCCACCAGCGCAGGAAACGCTTTAACTTCAAAGTTGCCTTTTTTCTGTTCAAACAGTTTAGGCAAATCACCAAACGTCCAGCTCTCTAGCCCCTTTTGCTCAATCCCCGAGTCAGCGACTTCACGAATAGCTTGAACGACTTGTCCTTGCATACTCGCTTTCAAGGGCTCCAAAATACGCCCCTGGGTTAATAGCTTTCCTTTATCACCTTCAACTTGAAAGTTGACCAATAAATGCTGTGCTAACTGAGTATCATCAAAATCCTCTGGAGAAACCCGCACGCCGCTCATTCTCAGCAACTGTTTACACATGGCATCAATAAGAGGTAATTCAAATGGCGTAATAGCTTGTATGCACGCTTTTGCGTAATCAGGTGCTGGAACAAAGTTTCTACGCAGTGTTTTAGGCAAAGACTTAATCAGCGCGATACATTTCTCTTCGCGAAGTCCTGGTACTATCCAATCAAAATCGATGTCATCGACCTGATTAATCAATGCCACAGGAATATGCACAGAGACGCCATCATCAGCCGCCGATGGCTCAAAATGGTAACTGACATTAAGGGTTAAATTCCCTTTATGCCATTTATCTGGGAAGTCCAGCATTGATACGTGATCGCTACTGCGCTGCATTAACGCTTCGCGTTCAAAATCAAGTAGATCGGGATTTTGTTGCTTGGCTTTTTTCCACCACTTTATAAATGTCGGCTCGTTATAAATATCAGCCGGAATTTTAGGCTCGTAGAAATGAAATAACGCTTGCTCATCGACTAAAATATCGCGACGACGTGATTTGTGTTCAAGCGATTCAATGTCTAGCAATAACTTTTGGTTACTGATAAAAAAGGCTTCGTTGGTTCTTAGCTCGCCTTCAGCAAGTGCTGAACGAATAAAGATATCACGGGCTTCGACCGGCTCAATGGGTCCATATTGAACTTTACGGCGATTCACAATTTGTAAGCCATAAAGTACTTGGTTTTCTAGTGCAACAACAGAGCCCTGTTTAGCTTCAAAGTGGGGCTCGATGTAGCTTTTTTTCACTAAATGTTCTGCAAGCGGTTCTATCCATTCAGGCTGGATCTTAGCGCAGCAACGAGCGAATAAGCGTGATGTTTCAGTTAGCTCTGCAGCCATCAGCCATTTAGGGCCTTTTTTGGCCAGAGGAGAGCCAGGAAACACAAAGAACTTACTGTTTCGAGCACCCAGGTATTCTCTATCTTTATCTTTGAAACCAATGTGGCTTAATAAACCGGTTAACAAAGACTTGTGTAGCAGTTCATAATTGATTTCAGCGCTGGTGTCATTGAGCTTCCACTTAAGCTCATGGGTCGCTTGCCTCAACTGTGCATAGAGGTCTTGCCACTCCCGCACACGCAAGTAGGCTAAAAACTCCCCCTTACACTGCTTTCTAAATTGGCTACTCGAGAGTTCTCTTTGGCTTTGCTTTAAAAAATCCCATAAGTTTAAAAAAGAGACAAAGTCAGAATCGGGGTCACTGAAGCGATTATGCGCTTGATCTGCAGCTTGTTTTTTATCCATAGGACGTTCGCGTGGATCTTGAATAGACAAGGCCGAAGCAATCACTAGCGATTCATGTAAGCAACCATTTTTCTGTGCCTGGATCACCATCCGCGCAAGACGTGGGTCAACCGGAATATGGGCCAGCTGTCTACCCAATGATGTTAGGGTTAACAGACCTTTCTTCAGACTCACGGCTTGTAGTTCTTCGAGCAGCATAAAGCCGTCACGAATATAGCGTTCATCAGGTGGCTGAATAAAGGGAAAGCCTTCGATATCTCCCAGTCCAATCGCCAACATTTTTAAGATCACTGAGGCCAGATTAGTGCGTAAAATCTCTGGGTCGGTAAACTCGGGGCGAGAGGTAAAGTCTTCCTCACTATAAAGCCGAATACAGATCCCTGGTGCGACGCGGCCACAACGCCCTTGACGTTGGTTGGCGCTTGCCTGAGAAATAGGCTCAATCGGTAACCGCTGCACTTTAGTGCGGTAGCTATAACGACTCATTCGCGCTGTACCGGGATCAATCACATACCGTATACCGGGCACGGTCAGCGAGGTCTCAGCCACGTTAGTCGCCAATACTATCCGTCGGCCAACATGGCTCTTAAATACTTTGGTTTGTTCACCATATGACAGTCTGGCATACAAAGGCAGAATTTCTGTATCGCGGTATTGGCGGCGGTTAAGCTGGTCTGCAACATCTCGAATTTCGCGCTCGCCATTCATAAAGATAAGAATGTCACCAAGACCTTCATTGATCAGCTCATCGGTCGCGGCAAAAATACCTTCCATGAGGTCAAAATCTTCCGCATTGTCTTTAACCAGCGAGCTGTAGCGCGTTTCAACCGGATAGGTTCGACCCGATACCTCTATCACGGGCGCACCATTGAAGTGTTGCGAAAAGCGCTCAACGTCAATGGTTGCTGAGGTAATAATCACTTTTAGATCGGGACGTTTCTTTAGAACATTTTTAAGGTAACCCAAAATGAAATCGATATTAAGGCTACGCTCATGCGCTTCATCGATAATAATCGTGTCATATTGGTTAAGTAATTTATCTGACGTGAGTTCAGCCAGTAAAATACCGTCCGTCATTAACTTGATATAGGATTCTGGCTTTATCGCATCGGCGAAGCGGACTTTAAAGCCTACTGCCTCACCTAGTGGTGAATTCATCTCTTCCGCGATACGGGTGGCAACACTGCGCGCGGCAAGTCGACGTGGCTGCGTATGGCCTATTAAACCACGTGTGCCCAACCCCAGCTCTAAGCAAATTTTTGGCAACTGAGTGGTTTTACCAGAACCGGTTTCACCCGCAATAATGACCACTTGATTACCGGCAATCGCTGTAGCGATTTCATCGCGTTTTTGTGATATTGGTAAATTTTCTGGAAAGGTAATTTGTGGCCGATTAGCAAGACGAAGCTCTACTTTTTTGCGAGAGGCTAACGCGAGCTGCTCAAGAGAATCTAACGTTGCACTCTTCTTTTCAGAATCCGGCTCTTTACGAAGCCTAAACAAGCGACGCCTAATTTGGGCGGCGTCGGCTTCATAACAGTTTTTTAAAAATGCGTTAGATAGGTGATACTGTTGCGAACTCAAGTGCAAATTCCATAGCCAAAATCAAAGAGGTTGATCCTAACAAGGAACGCACTTCAGTGGTATAGCTGACATAAAAATACTTTGTGCTAAGCCGGAGTTAAATAACATTGTTGCATATAGGTATTTATCGCCGCTAAAACATTAGTGCGATTAATGGTACCTATCACTTTTCCATTATCAACCACGGGATAAACCTTAGGCTTTGGACCTAACATTTGTTCTGCTAACGCTAATACGCTGCTATTAGGCCCTACAGATAACACCTCAGTCCGCATGCAATCCTTAACGATGGCCGTTAAATCACAATGATAACTACTTTTAAGCATTACCGATAAACAGTCTTGCTGAGATAAAAAACCCACCAGTTTGCCGTCAACATCAACAACGGGCGCACCTAACTTTTTGTTCGCTAGTAATTTTTCTACCGCTGTTGCTATCGACATCGATGGTGTCAGCATTACCGGTTGGCGATCCATATGTTCTTTTACATTGATTGAATCCATTGCATTCCCCTATTCATTTGTTTCTAATTTAGTTTAGCTAATATTTAGCAATTAGGGAGTGGATTAAACCGATAGCGGTAACCGTAAAAGTCGATATGGTTAAATTTGCCGTTTTGCATTAGAACGCTAGCAATCAAAGAGGGGGCTTGTACAAAATTGAACAATGGGGAGAGTCACTTATACCCGTTTGACTTGTAAAAATGGCCACTGCGGTTATATCGGTTAGACTAAATATCTTCGTTAAATAACAATAATATACTGCCGCCACTTAACACACTGCCGATGTTAACCGTAACGCCTAAACCCACATTATCAACCCATGATGACAACCAAGGTGTATCAAGTACCCAGCCGGCACCCACTTCATAAAAATGATCCGTTCCTAAAGGGTCAACGGCATCACCGGATAGATCGATACGCTTGAACATGAATCGCAGTTCATTGCCGTTATCAAACAATTGCGGAAGATCATAATGAAAAATCAGTGCATTGCTAAAGCGACCCACTTTTGAAGACACTTCTTGTGATGCTGTATCTGTCAATAAAGTACGGCCAATAGCAAAACGGTAACGGCTGGTAAATTGCCAATGATGACCAAAAACAAAGTTGTCATAGCGAAACTCAATTGAGGGATCAATCATCAAAGCGCCATAAGAAGTATTCACTAAGCCGTTATCAAGTAAAGATTCAAATTGTTCTAATACGCTTCGGTACAGGAATTGATTCTCATACCAAATCGCTTGTGCTCCAATCCCTATTTGGGTTTTCCAATGATCAGTTAACGCGTATTGCCAACGCTGTTCAGCTTGAAATAGATAACTTTTCTCCGACAGCTGATCGATGTCATTCAATGGCTGAGAAAAATCTACCGTCTGATTTGAACCAATATAAGATAACTTGAAGTAAGTCGATGTTTGCCAATGAGGAGAAGCTTGTGTCACATCACCGTTCCACGGCAAAGAATATGTTTTAAGCTCGCGCCGTCGCTGAAGAGAACTTTGTGAACCCGTGTCTAAATCACCAAAATCAGCGAACGAACTAGGATCAAAATTAACGACGCCTAACGTAATCAAGCTTGCATCTGTTAACACTATCGAAGTCGCGATGTTTTCTCGAGTCACTCGACTGACCATATCATCTAAAGAGTCTATGGATGGCTCCGCACTGTTAACGCAAGCGCTATACAGTATGGCCAGACAGCAAACGACAATTAATAAGCGCATATTAGAAAAATGACAGTGTTAAGATTGAAATGATAAAGGGAGTATAGCAGTGTTAAATACCGGTTTTATCCCATCCCGCATGACTCATAGCATCTCTTTCTACATTTATCCATGGGGGCCAAGCAACTGACCAATTGCATAAGTTTATCAGTATTGTCATTGCTTTATATTCTGATACCTTGATAGCGCATCGTTACGTACCAGCCCTCTTCTCACATTCTTACACAGTTTGGCAAAACGACTAATATCTCCCAATTGCGGAATGTCACCGTTAGCCATGGCGCTTTCCCAGTAGCACAGCTCACTATCAACCAACTCCAGTAGTTTTTTAGGACAACCAATACAACTACCTTCAGGGCCACAAACAAACGTTGCAGGATCTTTTAAGGGTAACTCAAGTTTGACTTGCTCGATAATGTTCTGCATTGCAGTAATACGATCGGGTTTGGGCGACATAGAACACATCGAATTTAACAATAATAATTATTCATTAGTATATCGCAATATACGTAGGTCGATATGTGTACTAAAGCCCATTAATTTGCTTTAGTACACATTGGGGGCCTCTACATATCAGACCAAATCATCACTTGAGCGGGTTCGCCACCTTTGCGGGTAGCGCGGTACATTCCTTCGGTATTAAACGGCGTTGCAATATTACCCCGCTGGTCGATTGCGATGACACCACCACTGCCACCAGCGGTAATGAGACGTTGATTAATCACTTCATCTGCCGCTTGTATTATGGATTTCTTTTGATATTTTACTTTTGCGCATATATCGCCTGCCACGTGGTAACGAATAAAGAACTCACCATGACCCGTTGCAGACACTGCACACACGCCATTTTCGGCATAAGTGCCGGCACCAATGACTGGCGAGTCACCAATACGACCAAAACGTTTAGCCGTCATTCCACCAGTTGAAGTTCCCGCTGCAAGGTTGCCATGTTGATCTAAAGCGACCGCACCAACGGTACCGAACTTATAATCGAGTTCCATATAGTCGAGTGCACTTTGTTTATAATTGTGACCCGTGCTCGCTTGATACTCTGGATTGGATTCAGCTTTGTTGATTTTCTCTTTAGCATTTTGCAGTTGTTGATAGCGGCTTTCAGTATCAAAGTGATTAGCTGGCACCAATTGGTAACCTTGCGTAAGTGCAAACTCTTCAGCGCCTTGACCCGAGAGCATCACATGAGGTGATTTTTCCATAACTGTTTTTGCTAAATCGATCGGATTTTTAATATGCCTAACCCCCGCAACGGCGCCTGCGTTCATGGTCTTACCATCCATAATCGACGAGTCCATTTCATGGGCACCATCATAAGTATAAACCGCTCCTAAACCGGCATTGAATAGAGGGCTGTTTTCGAGTACGTTAATTGATACTTGCACTGCATCAAGACTATCACCGCCGTTTGCCAATACTTTATACCCGGCATCGATAGCTTCTTGTAACTTAGCGCGATAAGCCTTTTGTTGTGATTCAGTCAAACTGGCTTTGGAAATTGTGCCGGCGCCGCCATGTATTGCAATAGAAAATGGCTTTTCAGCCGCAAATGAAGTTGAGCTAACAGTAACGAATACCAGTAAACCGGCGGCTAAGATTGGGGAATAATTCATAAACACTATCCAATTATATTTATTTGCTCTCTTTGTAACCATTTTCGACCATAATTACAATCAGCAACTTGCTTGAGTTCACTATTCTAGTGACAATAGGGACATAAAAATAAAGCTAATAATAAGAGCCTGATATCTTTTGATAAGTTTGATTCGAGCAACGACCAAATTGTTATTTTTGATCAGTGTACTACTGGCATCTTTTGCCGCTTTCGCAAACGACTGGTTAACGCTCAATATCAAGGGCGTAAAAGGCAGTCTGGAGCGGAACGTAAAAGCTCACCTTGGCGCCTTGCCAGATTCAAATGTGAAAAGACGCGCTTTTATTTTTAACGCAGAAGACAATATCAATGCAGCCATGCATTCGATGGGTTATTACAACAGTAGCGTCAAACAGGAGTTTATAACCCACGAAAACGGCCCTTGGGTACTCAACTATGTCATCACACCAGGCGCACCAACAACGGTGCGTTGGGTTGATATACAAGTTGACGGAGAATTGCGCGACGACATTCTATTCGAACAATGGCTAGCGCAACTATCAATCCGTCCAGGAGATAGGCTTAATCATGGCGTATATGAAGAGTTAAAAGGTCAATTACTGACTTTATCTCTAGCGCGGGGTTACTTTGATGGTAAATTCGTAAAAGCAGAAATTGAAGTTGATCGGGATTATAACAGTGCAAAAATCGCGCTGCATTACGACTCAGGTAAACGATATCATATAGGCCAGGTAACCTTTACTGGGCACACACTGCAGCCACAAATACTGCAAGAGCTTATCCCCTTTGACGTTGATGCTCCCTACAGTACCGGTAACCTCGGACAACTTAATCGGCAACTGCTCGATACCGGCTACTTTTCAAACATTAAGGTATTACCGTTAGTTGAGCAGGTAGAGGGATTATTGGTGCCTATTAGAGTCGACTTAAGTCCAAAACCAGATCACTCTATTGAGCTGGGTTTAGGTGTCGATATTGGTAATACGATTGATAACACTATCGAGCCAAGAGTCCGAGTCACTTGGCGTACGCCGCAGATAAACAGTTATGGTCACTCACAAGAAACAACGGCGGAATGGGCCCCCGACAGACCCAAATTTTTAACCACTTACACTATCCCGCTAACGCACCCACTCGATGACCAACTTAAATTACGTGTTGGTATGCTGCGTGATAAATATGGTGTTACTCAAGTTTATAACACTGATGACCGCAAATTTGAGAATACTGGACAGCTCGAGTCATCTAAAATGACTTTTGCAGTGATCCGTCAACAACGTTTGGGATATCAGTGGATTGTAAACTATTCTGCTGAAATGATGAAAGAGAGTTATACCCAGTCTGGCGTTGATTATGACCCTCGCTTTGTCCTTTTGGGTGCTAACGTGTCTAAAACTTCTCGTGGAGACAATTCACTCGATCCAAAATCAGGATTTTTGCAATATTACAGCCTTGAGTATGCAGATCCGAATTTAGGTTCTGAAGTACGCCTTGCGCGTTTACAAGCAAAGTTTAAATGGATCGAAACATTCTTTGATAAACATCGCATCGTCTCTCGTTTAGATCTTGCCGCGAACCTAACCAACGAAGGTAATTTGGCTGAAATACCGCCATCTTTACGCTATTTTGCGGGTGGTGACCAAAGTATTCGTGGTTACAGCTATAACGAATTAGGCCCGTCTATCGACTCAGTTAATGATAAAGGAGAAGTAATTAGAGAAGTCGTTGGTGGACGTTACTTAATGGTTGGCAGCATTGAATACCAATATTACGTCACCCCAAGTTGGCGAGTTGCCACTTTTGTTGATGCGGGTAATGCGTTTGACATCAACCAGATAGAAGCGATAACGTCGGTTGGTGCTGGCGTGCATTGGATATCACCTATTGGTCCCGTCAAATTTGACGTGGGTGTTGGCTTAAAAGAAACCGATACGATTAGCAGGCCTTGGCGGATCCATATCACCATGGGAGCAGAGCTATGAGTAAACTCAATAATAGTATCTCAAGCTCAGGTGATACAAAAATTGCAAGCTCACCGACACTGCCACCTCAAACGGTATCAACACTGTTATGGCGTTGGTTTAAACGCATTAGCCGGGTAATTGTTTACCTTCCATTAGCACTGCTTATCTTGTTCGCCATCATTATAGGCACCAATTTTGGGACTCATATTGCTGTAAAGGTAGCTGATATGCTGGTGCCCGATCTTAATGTTTCTTATCAATCAGGAAAGATAAACCGACGCTTAATACTGGACATCGGCAATTGGAAAATGCCCGGCGTAAAAGTTGAAACAACCGATCTGATATTGGATTGGAACCCAATGTGTTTAGTCCAAAAGCAGCTTTGCGTTAATGAACTCAGCGCAAGCAAAGTCAATGTTGAGATTGATACAGCTCTTATTGGTGCACCTCCTTCCAGTGATATGACCAACGATACTGCCAATACTGATATCGCACTGGTTGATTTAGCCACTCGTGATGCATTAGTTACTGATGGTGCTCGTCAATCTGTCGAAAATATACTCAATGAGATTACAAAAAACCAAGAGATAATTCTGCCTTTCGGCATCAAATTAGATGTTGGCTCACTGAGCCAAGTGACCGTTAGTGTCAACGATATGGACTTTAATGCCGCCCAACTTGATCTCAGTGCTGAATGGCAAAGCACCGGAATTAGAGCAAGGACTATTTACGCTGAAGGGTTACTGGTATCGATCCCATTTAATAACACAATAAAAGACCATCAAGCAGTCACCACCAAGATTGCGCCGCAGTCTGCCGCTGAGACCACCGCGGCAGCGACTGAAAAAAAGAGCATTGATGCAAAGGATGACACCGAGTGGGCAATGGCACATCTGCCCGAAGTTTTTATGCCCATACCCGTTTATGTTGAAGCGCTAGAAATCAATAATGGCGACTTAATCCTAGGCCCAAGAAAAGATCACTTCAAACATGTTTACCTCAGTGGCAGCTATCAAACATTTCTGATTAATATATCAGCATTCTCGGCAAGTCATTCTTATGGCACTGTCGATTTAGAAGGCGAAATGTCCCTTTCTAATGATTATCCAATGGATTTTGAGCTAGATCTAACACTTGATCATGTCACTGAAATCCCCGGGTTACATAACCAGCAACTTCATGCCATCGTAAGCCAAGGGTTTAATCAGCTTAAAAGCGAGATCCAAGGCCAAGGACAGTTTGAATTTGAACTATCGTCAAGCATTGCTCTCACTAAACCTACGATACCTTACTCGATATCATTAACATCGAACAAACTACAATGGCCATTAACTGAACCTGAGTTTATAGCCACTGATATTGACTTAAACACCAAGGGTGACCTTAACCTACAACAGATTGATCTCAAGACTAATTTTAACTCTCATTACCATCCATTGTTAAAGGTTGTTAGTCAGTTTGAGCACAAAGAACAAACATTGGATTTTAGTCAGCTTGAAATAGAAAGCCAGATGGGAAATGTGACGTTAAAAGGCAACTTAAATTATGGTAAAACACTCTCATGGAACTCCCATTTCATGAGCGAAAAATTAGATTTAAGTCAACTCAACTTTGGCTTAAAGCAATCCTTGCCTAAGAGTGACATCAATGGTGCCATGACAACAACCGGGCAATTAGTACTAAAAGATGCTCAATGGTCTTTAGGCATAACCGGCGCTAACCTCAACGGAGATGTCGCGGGTTACCCTCTTACGTTAGATGGCGATCTAACCCTAAATAACCATTGGTATTTAAGCTCCGCTGGACTTAACATTCGCGCGCTGCAAAGCTCACTCTATATTAAAGGCGAAGTGGATAAACGTTGGGCATTGACTGGCGAGCTAAAAGTGCCAGATTTAAGTTTATGGCTTCAAGATGCTAGCGGAAAAGTTAATAGTCATATTGATGTGTCGGGCGAATCTGAACATCCAAATATTAATGTCTCCCTTCTCGCTAACAATCTAAAACTGAAGCAGTTGGCACTGGAAACTCTCACGTTAAATGGCCAATACCAACCGGCGGATAATCAAGCATTTTCAGCTAAACTGACCTCTGAAAAATTTAGCTATAATGATATTGATCTAGAGAGTATTAATCTTAATAGCCATGGCGATCTCAACCAGCAATCATTGCAGTTAGAAACCCAAGGGGAAATAGCCCTAAAAACTGACTTTAATAGCCAATACGATGACGAAAAAAATGCCATTACAGCACGCATTAACCAATTATCGGTATCATCAATCCTTGGTGTTATTAATCTCGATAAACCGCTTAATGGCCTTTACGATTTAACCCTCGCAAAGGGCGAGCTCAGCTCGTTTTGTCTATCGCATATCAGTGGACAATTATGTTCACAAGCCCCCATTAAACTCGGGCTAAGCGGTGAAGCCAAAATTGAATATATCGGAGACGTTGGAGTGTTAGTTGAACCTTGGCTACCTAATAGCGTCAACTGGCATGGTCCGGCCAAATTAGCAACGGAGTTTAAATGGTTTGACCAAGGTAAACCTACAGGTTTATTGCAGTTTGAGCTTACCCCGGGAACCCTCGACTTCCAAGCAAAAGCAACCAACAAAAACGAAGTCACTATCAACTATAAGTCTCTTCTTGTTAATAGCCAACTCAACGAGCAACACCTTAAAACCTCTGTTGCATTTGAATCAGATGAGATAGCGAGCCTAAATGCTGATTTATCGATAAACGTAACCCCAGATAGAGCCATCGACGGTGCCCTATCGCTACAACAAATAAACTTGCAAGCATTGGCACAGCTATTACCTCAATTAGAAGTATTAGAAGGGGTCATTTCGAGTAACTTAAGTATCGGGGGCACACTTTACGACCCACAGGCATCAGGTGATATCTCCCTGAAAAAGGGTTCTATATTGGCCACGGCCAACCCAACCCTTGTTGAAGATATTGATTTGAATCTGACTTTTGCGGGTAAAAAAGCGCAAATAGACGGAGAGCTAAAAATGGGCGATGGGCTTGCTTATATTGATGGCCAGCTCAATTGGCTAGATAAGAAAATAAAAGGCAGTTTCAACATAAAAGGGAATGACCTTGCGGTCATTCAACCTCCCCTCGCGATTTTGAGTATTGGCACTGATCTTAATATCAGCTTCACTGATCACTCAGTAGATGTAAAAGGTGATATTAATGTGCCATCTGGCCACATCACTATTGTCCAATTACCCGAAGGTGCCGTGGCCGTTTCAAAAGATGTGGTATTTAAAGACAGCCTCACCACTGAAATGAAAAAAGCCACACCGTTAGCGGTCTCGGCAGAGGTCAATTTAAACATCGGCGATAATCTCAAAGTTGATGGTATGGGACTCGATGGCAAGTTGTTAGGCAAATTAGAGTTAAAGCAGAGTCCTTTTAGACCCCCTCTGCTGTTTGGTGAAATTAAAGTCATCGATGGGACTTATAAATTCATGGGACAAACATTACAAATTAGGGCTGGCGAAATGCAATTCATAGGCCCTATGGATCTACCGAATTTAAATATTGAAGCTGCTCGCGAGATAAAAGAGGAAGATGTAGTGGCAGGGGTTCGCATCACAGGCACACCAATGAAACCCATTGTGAACCTTTTTTCTAATCCAGCCAAAGAGCAGGCAGAAATTTTAAATTACATTATCAGAGGCACAGGACTTAACAGTAGCGACGGAGATCAAAATAGTGGCCTGATGATGGGGGCAGCACTCAGCCTCAGTAATCAAATTGGCGGGGGTGCTATCGGCAATATTGGCAATACCGCCACCGGGATCATCGAGAAAATTGGATTTTCAAATGTTCAACTCGACGCCAATGATGATGGCCGATTTGCGATTAGTGGCTTTATTGGTGAGAACCTAATGGTGAAATATGGAATTGGTGTATTCAATCCAGGTTATGAAATGACAGTGCGGTATTACTTATTATCACAACTCTATCTTGAAACCGTATCTGGTACGATTGAGCAATCTTTAGATATCTATTACAGCTTTGACTTGTAACTTATCACGGCCCACAAAAAAGCCATCATATTTGATGGCTTTTTTTGATTTCAATAATCACATTACATCAACAAGATATATTGATTATGTATTAGAGTGACCAAGCTCTACGGGCATTTTGTCGCGTAAACTCTGCCACATAATGCCACTATTAATGCCGTAGGTTCGCATTAATAGCGCTACATCAGCATGATTTTTATCAATTGCTAACTGTTGCAACTGCTTATAAAAGTCCATTGCTAAAGCGCGAGCATCGGCACTAGAAAAATAATAGCGACCGACTCTGCTATACAAACCTTTAAATCCATTAAGAATTAATACATACAGCGGATTACCCGACGAAAAAGCCAGCGTATGCTGTAATGCATAATCGAAATCGGCATAAGCCTGTGCAGTATCTTCAAGCTCATCTAGCTTTGATAATGCCTCAGCCGCTTGTTCAGGGTTGTTACGAATGGCTCCGCGGAAGTAAATCCCACTAACACTGCTACGTGCAGACAGCAGTTGGTCAACTAATTCAGGAAACCCATCAGGATCAAGTTCGGCAATCGTCTCAAGAATATTGAGTCCCGACGTTTCCCAATAATTATTCACTCGGGTAGGTTTTCCGTGTTGAATGGTTAACCACCCATCACGTGCTAATCGTTGCAGCACTTCTCTTAGTGTTGTGCGGGTTACACCGATTAACTCTGACAACTCACGTTCAGCTGGCAAGATAGAGCCAGGGGGAAATTTATTGTCCCAAATGGATCGCACAATATATTTCTCTGCAAAACTTGCAGGACCTTTGGCATTAATGATCATCAGCCTACTTTATCCAAATGTTAGTATTATTCTAATACTGATCATACCAGAGCTATCTAAAATGGGAACCTAAACAAGAGTATTAGACAAGCTCGATAAGTCAAAACCTAATAAAACGTTCAAAAAACCTTCGTATAGTGAGTTTTAAAGGATTTTTTTTGATTTAGGTAGCCCTTTAGGTAATCAATGCTTTTTAAGTTGGCCAAAAGGTTTTACCTTTAGCATCGGCAGATTTATTAGTAACAACAAATCTAAGCGTTTCTTGTTATTATCAAACTATAAAAATATAAGAGTGAGGATTCCATGCCTGTGACTATGAGTCAGGCGTTTCTTGATAACTTCTTAGGCAATTCGCCAAAGTGGTTCAAATTCGCAATATTAT
Organism: Shewanella sp. GutCb; assembly: GCF_002836135.1. NCBI lineage: Bacteria > Pseudomonadati > Pseudomonadota > Gammaproteobacteria > Alteromonadales > Shewanellaceae > Shewanella > Shewanella sp. GutCb. The sequence continues at coordinate 230,693 of NZ_PJBL01000026.1, forward strand.
CGTTTCTAGTGATCAACCCAGTTGTTTTTTATATTAATCCGTTTGTTGCGGGTTGGCTGCTGGTCTTAGAATTTATCTTTACCCTTGCTATGGCGCTTAAATGCTATCCTTTACAACCTGGTGGATTGCTTGCTATCGAAGCTGTGATTATCGGCATGACGTCCCCCAGTCAAGTACTGCATGAAATTGAAGCAAATCTAGAAGTATTGCTGTTACTGATATTTATGGTTGCGGGCATTTACTTCATGAAGCAGCTACTGCTGTTTGCCTTTACTAAAATGATTACCAAGGTACGATCTAAAGTCGCCGTGTCCATCATGTTTTGTGTTGCATCTGCTTTTTTATCAGCATTTCTAGACGCACTAACAGTGATCGCAGTCATTATCGCTGTCGCGGTAGGTTTCTATTCGATTTACCACAAAGTGGCATCGGGCAAAAACTTTAATGATAACCATGACCATACTAACGATGGCAAAAACCAGTTGTGTGAAGAGGAGCTAGAAGCCTTTAGAGGCTTTTTACGTAACTTACTTATGCACGCGGGAGTGGGTACTGCATTAGGCGGCGTTTGCACCATGGTGGGCGAACCACAGAACCTCATTATTGCTGCTCAGGCAAATTGGCAGTTCGCTGAATTCGCATTGCGTATGTCTCCTGTGACTGTGCCTGTTTTCATTGCGGGTATTCTGACTTGTTACCTTGTCGAAAAGTTTAAAGTTTTTGATTATGGTAAGCAGTTACCCGATGCAGTGCATAAGATTTTATCTGACTATGCGGCTCACGAAGATACTCATCGTACTAATCACGATAAGATGAAGTTGGTCGTTCAAGCACTTGTAGGTGTTTGGTTAATTTTGGGATTAGCGCTGCACTTGGCATCGGTTGGCTTAATTGGCCTATCGGTTATCATTTTGACCACCGCATTTAATGGTGTGACAAATGAGCACGCTCTCGGAAAAGCATTTGAAGAAGCGTTGCCGTTTACTGCGCTATTAGCCGTTTTCTTTGCCATTGTCGGTGTGATTATCGATCAACATCTTTTCGCACCGGTTATTCAATGGGCGCTAAGTTACGAAGGCAGCACCCAGTTAGTTATTTTCTATATAGCCAACGGTCTGCTTTCAATGGTGAGCGATAACGTGTTTGTCGGCACCGTATATATCAATGAAGTGAAAGCGGCATTGCTTGATGGTCAAATCACAAGAGATCAGTTTGATCTTCTGGCCGTTGCGATTAACACCGGAACTAACCTTCCGTCGGTAGCGACACCCAATGGTCAGGCCGCATTCCTGTTTCTCCTCACTTCAGCTATCGCTCCTCTCATTCGTCTGTCTTACGGACGTATGGTGTGGATGGCATTACCTTATACGATTGTGTTATCTATCGTGGGTATACTTGCGATACAGTTTGGTGGGTTAGAACAGATGACCCAATATTTCTACGATACTGGAATACTGATCCATCACACAGTTCAAGATGTAGGCAATAGTGCTGTATCAGCACATTGATAATGCAGTAACTGAACTATTTTAATAATAGTTAGTCATATAAAACGCCCTAATCAGGGCGTTTTTTATTTGTAATGGAGACATTGTCCTTGAATGCACTAACCCGTTTTGCCCAATCAAAAGCCGCTTGGCTTACGCTTGCAGCGACCGCTCTTTCATTAGAGTTAACAGCACTATTTTTTCAACATATCATGAAGCTCGATCCCTGTGTGATGTGCGTCTATCAAAGATTAGCCCTATTCGGCATTTTGTTTGCTGCGGTTTTAGGTTTAGCTGGTTATCAATCTCGCATCGCCAGATTAGCTGCTATGGGTATTTGGGGCGTAAGTGCCGGTTGGGGACTGAAACTGGCACTCGAATTAGTGGACATGCAAACTAACCCTTCGCCATTTGCAACCTGTTCATTTCTACCTGAGTTTCCAACCTGGATGCCACTGCATGAATGGCTGCCATCGGTGTTTATGCCAACAGGAATGTGTTCAGATATTCCCTGGGAAATGATGGGTGTAACAATGGGACAATGGATGATTGTTGCATTTTCAGTTTACCTCGTTGCCTGGTTAATCTTTGTTATACCTGCTTTACGGTCAAAGAAGTAGACACTCCTAGGTTGCAAATGTGTTGCATTAACAACTAACCAGCCAACATATTTGCCCTTGATATACAGTGATTAACTCATCCGAGCTTTCTATGAGCTCGGGTTTTATCTATTTTGAATTCATTTTCGATGACATAAAGATCAATGCGCTTTAGTTCCCCCCTCCCTCACCACTCTAGACAAACAATGATAAAGCATCGCGTTAACGCTTCGGTCTATCCCCCTCTGCATTGTTAGGGCCTCAAAGTGTAAAACAATGACCGATTACGGATCATTTATTTAAATAAAAACACGTTATTACAATATTATTCTCATCTGCAACTATTGCAATTGCAACTATTTCTTATTGTTTTTATTTACTTTTTTATCTCAGCCCTACCAAATTAGGTCTAACCTTAATAGTAGGAGGCCACTGTTATCAGCCTCTCATTCTATTTAGATTGTTTAGGGGGTGGGTTATGGGTATTTTCGAGCATTACCAACAACGTTATGAAAAAAAACTTGATGAAGAGTATTCATTAGAAGATTTTTTAAGCATATGTAAAGAGGACCATAGCGCTTTTGCATCAGCAGCTGAACGACTAATCATTGCCATTGGTAAGCCAGAGTTAATTGATACATCAAAAGATCCTATTCTAAGTCGGCTATTCTCAAACCGTCTGGTTTCCAGATATCCTGCCTTTAAAGACTTTTATGGTATGGAAGAGGCCATTGAACAGATTGTGGCATATTTGAAACATTCGGCCCAAGGGCTGGAAGAATCGAAACAGATCCTTTATCTCTTAGGGCCTGTGGGAGGCGGGAAATCCTCATTGGCAGAAAAACTTAAAGCATTAATGCAAAATGTACCGATTTACGTACTGACCGCAGACGGTGTTCGCAGCCCTGTTAATGACCACCCATTTTGTCTATTTAATCTTGAAGAAGACGGCCAGATTCTTAAGCAAGAGTACAACATACCAAAACGTTACTTAAAAAGTATCATGTCGCCTTGGGCAGTTAAACGGCTGCACGAGTTTGGTGGTGATATTTCAAAATTCAAAGTCGTCAAAGTCTACCCTTCAATTTTAGATCAGCTGGCTATCGCAAAAACTGAGCCTGGTGATGAAAACAATCAAGACATTTCATCTTTGGTCGGTAAAGTCGATATTCGACAGTTGGAACATTTTGCACAAAATGATGCAGACGCCTATTCCTATTCAGGCGCATTATGCCGCGCAAACCAAGGACTAATGGAATTCGTAGAGATGTTTAAAGCACCGATTAAAGTGCTTCACCCTCTACTTACTGCAACTCAAGAAGGTAATTATAACGGCACAGAGGGGCTTTCCGCCCTGCCCTTTGGTGGCATCATTCTGGCCCACTCTAATGAATCAGAGTGGACAACATTTAGGAATAACAAAACCAATGAAGCATTCTTAGACCGAGTCTATATCGTTAAAGTGCCTTATTGCTTGCGCTTATCGGAAGAGGTACGCATTTACGAAAAGCTACTGACAAACTCAGAGTTGGCGAATACGCCTTGTGCACCAGGTACTCTGGAAACCTTGGCTCAATTCAGTGTACTTTCACGTGTGGTTGCGCCAGAAAACTCCTCTATTTACTCCAAAATGCGAGTGTATAACGGCGAAAGCCTCAAAGATACCGACCCTAAAGCAAAATCATATCAAGAGTATCGTGATTATGCTGGTGTAGATGAAGGCATGTTAGGACTATCAACACGTTTCTCATTTAAAATTCTGTCCAAGGTATTCAATTTTGACAATACAGAAATTGCCGCAAATCCTGTGCATCTCTTTTATGTACTAGAGCGTCAAATCGAGCAAGAGCAATTCCCATCAGAAACTGCAGAACGATATTTAGAATTTCTAAAGGGCTACCTTATTCCTAAATATGTTGAATTTATTGGAAAAGAAATCCAAACCGCCTATCTCGAATCTTATTCTGAATACGGACAAAACATTTTTGACCGTTATGTTATCTATGCCGATTTTTGGATCCAAGATCAGGAATACAGAGATCCAGAAACCGGTCAATTATTCGATAGAGCAGCGTTAAATGCTGAACTTGAAAAAATTGAAAAGCCTGCGGGGATCAGCAATCCAAAAGACTTCAGGAACGAAATTGTTAATTTCGTACTTCGAGCTAGAGCCAATAACGAAGGCACTAACCCACTGTGGACTAGCTATGAAAAGCTCAGAACGGTGATTGAGAAAAAGATGTTTTCTAACACTGAAGATCTGCTCCCGGTAATCTCATTTAATGGCAAGACATCGACTGATGATCAACGTAAGCATGATGATTTTGTGAACCGTATGATGGAAAAAGGCTATACACAAAAGCAAGTTAGATTGCTGTCAGAATGGTATCTGAGAGTCAGAAAGTCTTCTTAAGAAAGCCAAATGGGGGAGATTACTCCCCTACTATTTAGGCTCGGAGGTGCGCATGGCAAATTTCATAGATAGAAGGCTCAATGCAAAAGGCAAGAGTACCGTCAATCGACAGCGATTTATTAATCGCTACAAAAAACAGATAAAAAAAGCGGTCAGTGATGCTGTGACACGCCGTAGTGTCACAGACGTCGATAAAGGCGAGAAAATAAGTATCCCCACCCGTGACATAAGCGAGCCCACATTTCGCCAAGGTCAAGGCGGAATACGAGAACGAGTTCATCCTGGAAATGATAAGTTCAGCCGAGGTGATCAAATTGAAAGACCCCCTTCAGGCGGTGGTCAAGGTGCTGGACAAGGTGAAGCCTCTAATTCTGGCGAGGGAAATGACGAATTTGTATTTGAAATCTCAAAAGATGAATATTTAGAGTTACTGTTCGAAGATTTAGAGCTGCCTAACCTACAGAACAATCGACTTAACAAACTAGTTGAATATCAAGTCTATAGAGCAGGCTTTACCAATAATGGCGTGCCCGCTAATATCAATATAGTCCGCTCATTACGGTCCTCTATTGCACGTCGCATGACCATGACCTCATCAAAAAAACGCATGCTAAAAGAGCTGCAACAAGAACTGATGGAACTTGAAGGTACTGCAGGTTCTAACGCTGAGCGCATTCTATCCCTTAAAGCACAGATAGACGATCTACAACGAAGAATTAAAAAAGTCCCCTTTATCGACACTTTCGATTTACGTTATAACAATTATGCTAAGCGAGAAGTTCCTTCAAGCCAAGCAGTCATGTTCTGCCTTATGGATGTTTCAGGTTCTATGGATCAAGCAACCAAAGACATGGCAAAGCGTTTTTATATCTTGCTATACCTGTTTCTCACTCGCACCTATAAGAACTTGGATGTTGTTTATATCCGTCACCACACCCAAGCAAAGGAGGTTGATGAACACGAATTCTTTTACTCACAAGAAACAGGCGGAACCATTGTTTCAAGTGCGCTTAAATTAATGCATGAGATCCAACAAAAGCGTTATCCAGAAAATGAGTGGAATATATATGCAGCACAAGCCTCTGATGGAGACAACTGGGCGGATGACTCTCCTTCTTGTCATCACATACTCGAAAAACAGCTATTACCTGTCGTGAGGTATTTTAGCTATATCGAGATCACTAATAGAGCGCATCAAACACTGTGGCGAGAGTACGAAACATTACAGAAGACACACGCTAATATTGCGGTCCAACACATAAAACAAGCCGAAGATATCTATCCAGTGTTTAGAGAGTTATTTAAGAAACAGGCTGTCTAAGGGGGACGTTATGGACAAAATGGACAAAACAGAAAAAAGAAAACCATTAGATGATGGACCCGATTGGAACTTCGATCTGCTTCAAACCTATTTAACAGAAATAGAGCGCGTCGCTCACCATTACCGATTAGACGCCTATCCAAATCAAATAGAAGTTATTACGGCCGAGCAAATGATGGACGCTTACGCAGGTATAGGCATGCCTATTGGTTACACCCATTGGTCCTTTGGCAAACGTTTTATCGAAACGGAACAAGGTTATAAGCGTGGGCAAATGGGCTTAGCTTATGAAATTGTCATCAATTCAGATCCCTGCATCGCCTATCTAATGGAGGAAAATACCATCACCATGCAAGCCTTAGTCATGGCTCACGCAAGTTTTGGTCATAATAGCTTTTTTAAAGGTAATTATCTGTTTAAGACATGGACTGATGCTAGCTCCATTATTGATTACTTAGTGTTTGCCCGAAATTATATCAGTGAATGTGAGGAGTTACATGGTGTTGAAAGAGTGGAAAGCATCATTGATTCATGCCATGCACTCATGAGTTTCGGTGTAGATAGATATAAACGTCCAAGTGAGATCTCCTTTAAAGAGGAGAAAATGCGTCAAAAAGATAGAGAAGCCTATTTACAGAGCCAAGTTAATGATCTCTGGCGCACCGTGCCAGAAACGCCTCAAGAACAGTTAAAGGCCAAAAAGCAACATTTCCCCGCTGAACCGCAAGAGAATATATTGTATTTCATTGAGAAGAATGCACCGCTTCTAGAACCTTGGCAAAGGGAGGTTGTTCGCATTGTGAGAAAAATGGGCCAATACTTCTACCCGCAAAAACAGACCCAAGTGATGAACGAAGGCTGGGCTACCTTTTGGCATTACACCATTCTTAATCATCTTTATGATGAAGGGCTGGTGACCGATAGATTTATGTTGGAGTTTTTACAAAGCCACACTAATGTTGTCGTTCAACCCAGCTACAATAGCCCGCATTATAGTGGTATTAACCCTTATGCCCTTGGCTTCAACATGTTTATTGATATTCGTCGAATATGTGAAAAACCAACCGAAGAAGATAAACAATGGTTTCCAGATATTGCAGGCAGCGATTGGCTAACAACACTGCACTTTGCCATGGAAAACTTCAAGGATGAAAGTTTTATTAGCCAATATCTTTCACCTAACATCATTCGACAGTTTAAGTTGTTTTCGATCCTAGATGACGACAATAAGAATCACCTTGCAGTTTCAGCTATTCATGATGAACGAGGGTACAAAGAGATAAGAGAAAAATTATCGCAACAGTATAACTTGTCTAATTTAGAGCCTAATATTCAAGTCCATAATGTGGAAGTATCGGGTGATAGGTCTCTAACACTGCGTTATGTTCCAAACGCGAGGATCCCGTTAGCTGATAGCCGACATGAGGTTGTCAAACATATCCATCGTTTATGGGGATTTGATGTGCGGATTGAGCAAGCTGAAAATGGAGAGAACAAAGTGATAGCCGCCAGCCCTGAATGCAAGCTTGATAACTCCGCGAATATTTAAAACACATTTTTCAAACACAAAAAAAGCGCCTATTTAGGCGCTTTTTCAATTTACTTAAAACTTAAGCAAATTTAAAGTCAATATGTTCAACTAAAATCTTGTACGCATGACGTTGCATGTCTTGAACTCGTACTAATACATCTTTACCATCTAAAGCGATAGTTAGGTCAGTATTGTAAAAATCGTCGTTCCCTTGGATGTTGATGATATCTTTATGATCAAAAACAATAGAGATAGCTTCTTTACCTGGACCATAGATAACAGCAGGAACTTTGTTAGCATGACGTAGGCGGCGGCTCGAACCTTTCCCTATTTCAGTGCGGATTTGTGCAGGAATAGTATAAGACATAATAAAACTCACTTAATATAAATAAGATGTAAAAGATTACAGTAACGATTTTCGACCAACCATTACTGGCTAAAAGCGGGCGGATATTAACATAAAATTAAGAACTACACAAAATATTAATTGGGTTCACTTATGACTCATTAACGCCAAACTTACCAGCTTCGGATAGGCCCCGTATCGATATGTACAAAACCAGAATTAGGATAATAACCGACACCGCCTAATTTAAGTGCAATGGCAGCACTTCTTACATCTGCGAGTTTCACACCAGGGATAGCGATATCTAAGGCCATTCCTTTCATATGGTAACTTTTCTTTGCAACACCATGACTTCTTTTTGCCAACATTTCATTCGTTTTTGGAGAACGGTAGCCCGATATGATATGAAATTCATCATCAAAACTCAGTGATGTTTTCAATTGATACGCAAAATCAAATAAACGTTTATCCATAGGAACTGATTCATTCTGGCGATGATCTCGTAGTACTTGATTAAAACCGGTCAAAATATCCGCTTGATAATCACCATCGATCCAATAGCTTCCCTGCTCTCTCTCACCGGTATGGCGGTTGTAAAACCCTAAACTGCGCACCCCCTTGGTTGAACGACTTGCCTGTGCCTTTGTTGGAAGCATAGAAAACATTGCAACACCACCAAGGCCTAATAATAACTGTCTACGAGCAGAACATACTACGGTCACACTTTCACCACTGACTACTTTTCCTACAACTGGCAGGCAAATTACCCTGTTAGTTTTAGGATTGCAAGTTATCCGTATAAAATATCGTTAAGTGTATTATAAGTCGTTGATTTGAGCACTGGCGGTATCTGCAAAGCTAGTAGCAGCCCGTATTTGGTAGATGTCATTTCTAAATTGTGTCTGATTGGACGCATCTATCCAAGCAGTCCAATAAACCAAATGCACGTTGAGAGTGGCATTTAACGCAAACCATTGGGTCCGGTTTCGGTCGGCATGTCTATCGACCCATGTCTGTTTATCTTTAACTAAATTTGCCGCCATCCAATTAGCTAAGCCTTCAACATTTTCAACCCGTATACACCCTGATGAAAGTGCCCGATTACTGCGCTCAAACAAGTTTGGATCAGCCGTGTCATGAAGGTAAACACTAAAGTCATTTGGAAAATAAAATTTATAACGGCCTAATGTATTCGTTCTACCTGGACGTTGCACAAATCTAAAAGGAAAAGGTCCTCTTGCCAGATCACTCCACTGCTGCGGTGTTCTCACCACCAAATTATTATTACGATCAAATACATCAAAATTACGCGTAGCGATATAATTACCGTCTTTTCTTACTTGTGGCAGCAAGTCTTTATGGAGGATTGTTTTTGGTACTCGCCAGCTCGGATTGATCACGACATTAGAGATTGAACTACTAAGTAACGGCGTTGGTCTGTAAGGTTTTCCGACTATTACCCTTGAAAAAAGCTCAACCTTTCCCTTATTAAACAATTCCATTTCGAATGCAGGTATATTGATTACCAGAAAACGTTCGTCACGTTGAGCCATAAACTCGGCTCGTTGGATATAATTTTTAGCCAGAATAGATGCGCGCTGCTCTGGGGGCACATTTAACCACTTTACCGTTTCAGGGCCAATAATCCCATCAGCTTTCAAGCCATGCCTTTGTTGAAAACGTTTTAATGCATCAACAATATCTTCATTTAGCACTGTAGACTCTGTAACGGCACTTTTAGCATCACCAAGCAACCATAATCGCTTAACAATAACGGGAATAACCGGATGATTTGTTCCAGGGCGGATCAAACCGTCAATGATTATCGGCTGCCACCAATCTTGTTCAGCTAACCATTGCAAATGGCGGATACGATTTTGAACCTGCAGATAACCATTTAATTGTGGTTCTAAACCCATAGCCCTAACGAAAGGATCACTAATTCCAGTTAATCCTTTGTTTCTAATGGGTATATGATGTTCACTCCAAAATAGTTCGATATCACTTTCGAGCTGATTTAACTCTTTAGAGGAGAGTTTGTTAATAGAGAGTGCTTCTTTATACTGAACAAACTTGCCGTCAGTATCGACTAATGCAAGCAAAGACACCTGTTGGTATAACATCTTTTCAGCACGGGTAATTCGTTCATTAGCATATCCATTCAAGCTCATGAAAAACATACTTATACAGCATATGAAACCACAAAATCGCATTTAACCACCCTATTAACATTCTAATGTTAAGTATGGCAAACAATTATGTTTTGTATATGACGTAATAAAGAATTAGCCTTTATCAACACAATAAATTCAAGCCAATAAAAAAGCTCCTACGATAGAGGAGCTTAATTAATATAGATAAAAGCTCAGGTTAGCTACAGTGTGTAACTAATAGCAGCTTTTTCAACTTCTGTATTACCGGTACCAGGATAGTATTTTAACTGCCAGTTTTTCGCACCTTTTGTGCGATCATCAGCGATATAGTTAAAATAACAGTACGTATCAGTATTAGACAAAGAACCGCCATGAAACCAATAAATGATATCATTATGGCCTTCGAATGCAGCATTGGAATGCTCCGCCAAAGTATATTCGTCATTTTCAAGCAGACCTTGCCATATTTCTTTGCAAAATTCGCCTTGTAGAGTTTTACCACTATTGCTTGAAGTGGTATCTATACCGAGTGGGAACCCCGTCACCGAAGAATCTAATGTCCCATCACCATAACAGCTTACATCGACTTGATAACCGCTTTTACCAGACGCCAACCAACAACTGTGATAAAGCTTCACACCAGAGGTAAAGCTGCCAAAAGTACTTTTAATCGACGCATCATGGGCATCTTGGCTTAGATTGATAAATTTTGGCGCTGCCACTACGGCTAAAATACCGAGCACAATAATAACAACAACAAGTTCTATTAGGGTAAACCCTTTCGATTTTTGCTTCATGCTTAGACTCACACATTAGATATTGTGGTGCAATATACATAAATTAACAGCTACTGTCATATGATGCATAAGCTTTTGAATTAATTAAGAACTTACTAAATAATGTCACTATAATTCATTACAAAACAACTGATTTACATTAACGTTTAAAC
>NZ_PJBL01000068.1:0-719 GCF_002836135.1 Shewanella sp. GutCb
AGCCTTTTTTAACAGATACCGGATAACCACATCCTACCCACCACTTACCCACAGCGTTATCCACAACTTGCCCCTTCAATTGATGAGGCAATCTCGGTAGGGGAACCTTATTCTAGTACAGTATTGGAAACTTGCAGGGCAGGATAATCATTACTTTGAGCTTTATGCCTCAGGTTTACATCCCTGTATCACCCATGATCATTCGCTTTTGTCAGCCTCTTATTATCAACAAAATAAGCGACTAATAAGGGGATCGCTATAAAACAGGAATGGAATTAAACAGCATGAAACAGAGCCGCTAGACTAAGCAGGATCTTAAACCCAATCCCTCTTAGCTCTGAGTTCCGGCCATAGCACTAATATCTTGCCTACTGCACTCTGTCGTTCCGTCAATTCAGCAACGTAAAAACACTCAAATCGCAGACGTAAAAAAGCCCATTGCGTTAGCAACGGGCTGTTCAATCTCTTTCGAGACCGATCTTAGAAAGAGTGGCGCCTGAAAATGTTCGATTCGCAACTGGGTTATATCGCCCACAACACGATTATGCCGATGCTACTGCCCCCTGCATTCTGCATTCTGTCGTTCCGGCAATTCATCAACGTAAAAACACCCAAATCGCAGACGTAAAAAAGCCCGTTGCGTTAGCAACGGGCTGTTCACTCTCTTACGAGACCCATCTTAGAAAGAGTGGCGCCTGGCAATGTTCGACTCGCACCTG
>NZ_PJBL01000069.1:0-699 GCF_002836135.1 Shewanella sp. GutCb
ACAAGCTCTACTTGATGAAGCAGCAGTCCTTGCTTGTATGGCTTACGTTGAGCTCAATCCTATTCGAGCTAAGATGGCTAACACACCAGAGCAATCAGACTTCACCAGTATCAAACTAAGAGTCAAAGCCGCTCTGAAAGGTGAGCAGCCCAAGAAACTATTACCTTTCATTGGTAACGAACGAGCACACCAGCCTAAAGGCATTAATTTCTCACTTAAAGACTACTTAATACTGGTTGATGAAACAGGCAGGGTTATCCGTAACGATAAGCGTGGCGCGATATCTTCGAGTGCAGCAAGGATTTTGAGCCGATTAAATATCCCAGCGGAAAATTGGGTAAAAATCATCACCGAGTTTGGGCTGCTGTTTCACGGCCCCGTCGGGACGTTGCAAGAGCTCAGCAGCTACTGTGAACACTTAGATAAACGTCGACGGCACTTTTCAAATAGTTGTCAGTATATGCAAGTAGGCTAAGCTAAAGGCCGTAACTTCAAGAGCACTTTCCTCTGTTAATGCACAGGGTTAACAATCCACGCCTTAAAACTCACTAATCTCTGTTAATTCACTTCTTTCCCGGCATCTATTCGCGCCACTTTTGTTGAAAATGGTTCAAGTACTTCTTTGATATACGTCAATCGTTGATATTGGTTTTTAAACTGGTTATGTTATTGATTAATAATGGCTGGCAATAATTATTA
>NZ_PJBL01000070.1:0-688 GCF_002836135.1 Shewanella sp. GutCb
AGACATATTAGTGCGTGGCCGATATAGCCAGGTGCGAATTGAACATTGTCAGGCGCCACTCTTTCTAAGATGGGTCTCGAAAGAGAGTGAACAGCCCATTGCTAACGCAATGGGCTTTTTTACGTCTGTGATTTGGGTGTTGTTACGTTGCTGAATTGCCGGAACGACAGAGTGCAGTAGGCAAGATATTAGTGCTATGGCCGGAACTCAGAGCTAAGAGGGATTGGGTTTAAGATCCTGCTTAGTCTAGCGCCTCTGTTTCATGCTGTTTAATTCCATTCTGTTTTATTGCGATCCCCTTATTAGTCGCTTATTTTGTTGATAATAAGAGGCTGACAAAAGCGAATGATCATGAGGGTCATTTGATTGCCGAGCAGGATCCCCAGGAGACTGCCGTCGATTTTGGGTGATACAGCGATGTAAACCTGAGGCATAAAGCTCAAAGTAATGATTATCCTGCCCTGCAAGTTTCCAATACTGTACTAGAATAAGGTCCCCTACCGAGATTTCCTCATCAATTGAAGGGGCAAATTGTGGATAACACTGTGGGTAAGTGGTGGGTAGGGTGTGGCTATCCCGTATCTATTAAAAAAGGCAGTTTTAAGGGAGAAAAGCGCTTGCGCTCAGTCGGGATCTCCCTATAATACGCATCCACTGACACGGCACAGCAGGCCAACTACTTAGGTAA
>NZ_PJBL01000071.1:0-639 GCF_002836135.1 Shewanella sp. GutCb
AGGCTAACCGCCGCGAGAACGGCACTGACGACCGCGACGAGTCGGGCCACGATTGCCACTCGCGCCATGAATAGCGTGATGAGTTTAGCGGGCGGGCCTGTAGGTGTGGTGATGATGGCCGCTGCTGGCATTGCTTATTTTGCCATGCAGGCTGATGGTGCAAAAGAGCCGGTTTTAAATTTGGCAGAGGAAGTTGAAAAGCTTAACGGTCAATTTAAGGCGTTAAGTCAGCAAGAACGCCAAATTAAAATCAGTAAGCTCTCCACTCAGATGAAAGCCTGGCGCAGCGAGTTGATTAAAACCAATGCAGAAATGGAACGAGTCAATCGTCATGCATTGTCGTTGAGAGGGACGCCTGGTGAGCTCCAATCTCGTTATAAACTCGATACATTGAAAACTAAAGCCAGTGAGTTAACCGACAAGCTGACTGAAGCGAGTGCGACACAACAAGCGTTGTTTGATCAAGGTTTACCGACCATGGGTAAACAGCCCATAACGATAAAAGACAACAAAACGGTTGATAAAGCCCAGCAACAGCTGCTGGATAGCCTAACCAAGCAAAAACAGCTTTATGGTGAAGTGAGTGAAGCGGCTAAAGTGCGTTATGAGATTGAGTTCGGTAGCCTTAAAAAACTCGAT
>NZ_PJBL01000072.1:0-639 GCF_002836135.1 Shewanella sp. GutCb
GTCGAGTTTTTTAAGGCTACCGAACTCAATCTCATAACGCACTTTAGCCGCTTCACTCACTTCACCATAAAGCTGTTTTTGCTTGGTTAGCCTATCCAGCAGCTGTTGCTGGGCTTTATCAACCGTTTTGTTGTCTTTTATGGTTATGGGCTGTTTATCCATGGTCGGTAAACCTTGATCAAACAACGCTTGTTGTGTCGCACTCGCTTCAGTCAGCTTGTCGGTTAACTCACTGGCTTTGGTTTTCAATGTATCGAGTTTATAACGAGATTGGAGCTCACCAGGCGTCCCTCTCAACGATAAGGAATGACGATTGACTCGTTCCATTTCTGCATTGGTTTTAATTAACTCGCTGCGCCAGGTTTTCATCTGAGTGGAGAGCTTACTGATCTTAATTTGGCGTTCTTGCTGACTTAACGCCTTAAATTGACCGTTAAGCTTTTCAACTTCCTCAGCCAAATTTAAAACCGGCTCTTTTGCACCATCAGCCTGCATGGCAAAATAAGCAATGCCAGCAGCGGCCATCATCACCACACCTACAGGCCCACCCGCTAAACTCATCACGCTATTCATGGCGCGAGTGGCAATCGTGGCCCCACTCGTCGCGGTCGTCAGTGCCGTTCTCGCAGCGGTTAGCCG
>NZ_PJBL01000073.1:0-639 GCF_002836135.1 Shewanella sp. GutCb
CGTTGGATCTTGCGCCATACGTAAATCAACGTTCTGGGCAAAGCCACCTGTTGCCATAATCACGCCGCGCTTGGCACGGATATTAATCACTTTACCTGGCTGATCTTCTTCAAAGTGATAGTTTTCGCGCATTTTAACGCCTACAACTTCGCCTTGTTCACCCACTAAGAAACCTTCGAACTTAGCGCGGTTATGAGTATGAACACCGAGTTTACGACATTCATTAAGTAGCGGTTGAGTAATACCAGCACCACAACTGACGGTAGTTTGATAAGTACGTGCTACCGAGTGACCACCTAACTGCTGCAGATAAGGATGGAATTCAGAGCCTGCATCCAAGGTCATTTGCAGTGCTTCTACTGCATGCGAAGCCACGTGACGAAGTAAAGCTTCATCAGCGATACCACGGCCAGATTTAAGCTGATCCGCGACCATGCGGTCAACTGAATCTTGAACGCCTTCAGTTTTTTGCATTGGCGTACCAGGCGCAGCAAACAAACCACCATTAATGGCTGAGTTACCGCCAAAGTACGACATTTTTTCAAAAATATGTACGTCTTTTGCGCCTTTGCGTGTGGCTTCAATTGCCGCCGCTAACCCCGAAAAACCGGAACCAATAATAAGGACTTCAACTTCTTT
>NZ_PJBL01000074.1:0-634 GCF_002836135.1 Shewanella sp. GutCb
CAATAGACTGACCAGTGAAGCTGTCTTTCACTTCAGCGCTAGTATTAATCTGTACACCACCTTGGCAGTAATGCACTTTCGGCCACAGTCTTACCACTGTGAATGGCGCTTCGATAAACTTATCTTTAGCCTTGGTCATATTCTTGCCAAACTGCTTATCATCACCAGACTTAACGTATTCGTTGTACTCTGCGATCTGAGCTTTCAGCGCTGTAAGCGGCACATCAAAATGTTTGGCTAGCTCTTCAACTGAATCGAATTTCCAACCTACGTTGTACTTGATTACTTTTTTAGTATTCGGATGCTTCTTAGAATCCTTATAGCTAGTGATCAAGATTGGAGGCATGGCTTTACCCTGCTCGTCACGGCAAGCTAGCTCAGCATCTGCACGCGTCTTACGGTCAGCAATTTCATTCATGAAACGCTTACCCGTTAGGCGGTTTACCGCCATTGAATGAGGGAAATTGTAGATAGTGTAGTTAGACACATAACCGAATCCACCTTCATCAGGTGACGCCCAAGGGCCAGATTGGATGTGCGCTAAATGTACTGGGATGGCGCCTAAACGGAACATCTCATACATACCTTCGCCCGTAGCACCGGGTGCGTTAGTACAACCCACTTCAGCTGTTAA
>NZ_PJBL01000075.1:0-634 GCF_002836135.1 Shewanella sp. GutCb
AGATAGACTGACCTGTGAAGCTGTCTTTCACTTCGGCTTTAGTATTGACCTGTACACCACCTTGGCAATAATGCACTTTTGGCCATAGTCTTACGACGGTGAATGGCGCTTGGATAAACTTATCTTTAGCCTTAGTCATATTCTTACCGAACTGCTTGTCATCACCAGACTTAACGTATTCGTTATACTCTGCGATCTGAGCTTTCAGCGCTGTAAGTGGCACTTCAAAATGTTTGGCTAGTTCTTCAACTGAATCAAACTTCCAACCGACGTTGTACTTGATTACTTTCTTAGTATTCGGATGCTTTTTAGAATCCTTATAGCTAGTGATCAAGATTGGAGGCAGTGCGTTACCCTTTTCATCACGGCAACTTAGCTCAGCATCAGCACGCGTCTTACGGTCAGCAATTTCGTTCATGAAACGCTTACCCGTTAGACGGTTTACCGCCATTGAATGAGGGAAATTGTAGATAGAATAGTTAGACACATAACCGAATCCACCTTCATCAGGTGACGCCCAAGGGCCAGATTGAATGTGCGCTAAATGTACTGGGATGGCGCCTAAGCGGAACATCTCATACATACCTTCGCCCGTAGCACCGGGTGCGTTAGTACAACCCACTTCAGCTGTTAG
>NZ_PJBL01000076.1:0-564 GCF_002836135.1 Shewanella sp. GutCb
GGTAACCGTTACACTGTTACTCGATTCAATCTCTTTAACTGAAATAGACTGACTATAACAAAGCTACCACCAACGCCAAATAAGATTAAGCTTGCTAACCACAACCCCATGAAGCTATCGATTTTTGTATCCATTATTTCATCTGAATTATATAAAAGACTTACGCGCTCTTGTTCTTTATAACAAGCAGGACTACAACCAAAATTAGCTTCAAATATGTACGATTTTCCAGTGTGATCTTGAAATTCAATTTTAGGATATAAGGAGTCATCTCTTTGCACCAATTCTAAAACGACACCTTCAGTTGATAATGCACCATCGATAAAGTCAGATGTACTTTTAGTAATATATAAACCACCAATAAACATCAATATCCCAAGCACCAAATATAAATATCCAATTTTAGGGCTGTTATTCATCTTGCTTATGATGCTGGACATTATTGGGTTACCTAACATTTTAATATACGGCTTGCGCGTTTTGCCAAACCTTGTTGAGAAAGCGTGCACAGTCAAAATTCTTAAAAGTTCATGAATAACAGCTTATTAAACATTTACGCTTAAG
>NZ_PJBL01000077.1:0-542 GCF_002836135.1 Shewanella sp. GutCb
ATCTCACCACGGGCGGCACCTTAACCGCCAGTGATGTCGATAACGGGGCCAGTTGGAGCTGGGATTTTGTCCCTCAGGTCAATGACTATGGTACCTTCGGCATTAATGCCAGCACCGGCGTGTGGAGTTACACCTTAGCTAACAATGCCTTGGTTGATGCCCTCGCCTCGGGTGAAACCCACGACGAGACCTTCTTAGTCACCGTCACCGATGAGTTTGGTGCATTCAGCACTCAAATTGTCACCGTGACTGTCACCGGCACCAACGATATTCCGTTGATCACTTCCACCATTGCCGACGCGACTGGCGAAGTCTTAGAAGCGGGCGTCATGGATGGCGGTAATGATCCAGAGCCAGGCAGCCTCACCACGGGCGGCACCTTAACCGCCAGTGATGTCGATAACGGGGCCAGTTGGAGCTGGGGCTTTGTCCCTCAGGTCAATGACTACGGTACCTTCGGCATTAATGCCAGCACCGGCGTGTGGAGTTACACCTTAGCTAATAACGCCTTGGTTGATGCCCTCGCCTCGGGTGAAACCCAC
>NZ_PJBL01000016.1:0-228831 GCF_002836135.1 Shewanella sp. GutCb
ATGGGATAATGGCGACGCTTCAACGCTATACTCACTAACGAAAACAACAAACTAGCGGCAAATTAAACACGCATTAACACCATCCCAGTCACATTTTTAACATCGTCAATTTGTATAATTAGTTTTGAATTCAAAAAAACTTGATCAATATCTAATGAATTCGTTTTGCGCCTTGGTAGACTCTGGCCACTTTTCGATATTAAAAAACTTGAATATGAAACAACATCTACGTGAGCGTTTCCTCAAATATGTCAGTTTTAACACTCAATCTGACGGCCAACACTATAGTGTTCCAAGTACTCATAACCAATTTGTATTTGCCCAATTTCTACGTCAGGAGTTAGTCAGTTTAGGCTTTGATGAAGTGCAACTTTCAGATAAGGGATACTTAACGGCCACGGTACCGGCAACGATTGATAACGTCCCCTGTATTGGGTTTATCGCTCATTTAGATACCGCACCAGATTACTCTGGTGATGCAGTTTCTCCACAAATCATCGAAAACTATAATGGTAAAGACATTGATCTAGGCTTAGAGGAAGTTCTTTCTCCAAGCCAGTTTGATAGTCTTAATCAATATGTTGGCCAGACACTCATTACGACCGATGGCACAACATTGCTCGGCGCTGATGATAAAGCCGGAATTGCCGAAATTATCACTGCGCTACATCACCTCATCACTCACCCTGACATCCCTCACGGCAGAATAAGACTTTGTTTTACCCCAGATGAAGAGATTGGGCGTGGTGCAGACCATTTTGACGTCGAAGGTTTTGGCGCTGAATGGGCCTATACCGTAGATGGCGGTCAAGTTGGCGAACTAGAATATGAAAACTTTAATGCCGCAACCGCAGTCATTACCGCTACAGGTAACAATTGTCACCCAGGCACCGCATTTGGTGTAATGATCAATGCCCAAACGATGGCCGCTCGCTTCCATGCTAAAATGCCATTAAAAGACACGCCTGAATATAGTTGCGATTACGATGGTTTTTTCCACCTTATCGGCATGGAAGGTGTCACCGAAAAAGCAACACTTACGTATATCATCCGAGACTTTGATTTAGCCCTTTTTGAGCAGAGAAAACGCTGGTTGGTCGACTTAGTTGAGAAATATAACCAAAACCTCTCCATTGGCCAGCTATCTATTGAGTTACAAGACTCTTATCTCAACATGAAGCAGCAGATCTTACCTCATCCACATATTATCGATATTGCTAAACAAGCAATGAACAACCTTGATATTGAGCCCATCATTAAGCCCATTCGCGGCGGTACCGATGGTGCTCGCCTTTCATATATGGGATTACCCTGCCCCAATATTTTTACCGGCGGGCACAACTTCCACGGCAAGCATGAATATGTCTGTCTCGAATCAATGGAAAAAGCCAGTCGAACGCTCATTGAAATAGCGAGATTGACGGCACTAGAGCAAATGCTAAATTAAAACACCTGCAAGGTGATTTAACACTGTCACGATCAAAACCTAAATGTGGATTAACTCAAGCTTAATCCACATTTAGGTGCTGTATTATCAAACCTCACGATCGCTATCTATACCCGTTCTACCTGAAGATGCAGGATTCAGTGGGGGTTTAATCAAAGCATTGATTACAAGGAATGGTCGCTCCATTGGTAAAATCATTAATGTAGAGTAAACCCCACTCTTAATATAAAAAGCATACCCATCGGAGAAGGCGTTGTGCAAGCCCACTTCGTTGTTGCACTCACTTAAAAGGGAATAAGCCATTGACAATAAGTCAGGCAACTACTCCTGGACACGCATTTAGCGCTACCGTAGTGCAAGTCAATGATATCTTTGCCCAAGGTGCAGTCATGCCATCGGGCATCTAATAAAGCCGGAACAAAATGCTCAAGCAGGGCATAGCTAGTTAAAGTCGAGCTAAATCAGCCAGAGTTAATTGCTGATATGCCTTTATCTGCTGGTACCGATGCACATGTGGCTGTCTACTCGCCTAACTGGAAAGCATTTTCAATTATCCGAAAGTCATTTTGCGTATGCAAAGCTGGCAAGGTTGGTTGTTTGAAGGCTAGCCTAAATTCTACAACACTCAAAGTGCAGTGATCTCATCAGGTCTATTCCAATACAAAACTCGTTATTAATTTAATGAGTTTTGTATGGTTGTAGTGACTGATGCATAAGCGTAATCATGCAGACAAGATTAAGGGATTCAAATCCAGCTCGTTTGCCCTTAGACTGCAAGCTAACCATTTACGATAGAGACGTTATTTAATGAATGCTGCAATCATTGGCGCAACAGGTTTAATTGGTCGGCTACTTCTGCAAAAGCTGATCGATTCAGCGGCCTACAACAAAATTTTAGTCTTTGGTCGCCGTGAAGCTACGTTTGCAGCATCATTAGCAACTGAAGTCATATTCATCTCCTGCCAATTATCACAATTACCCACTGTCACTGTCGGCGAAAAAATAGACCATGCTTTTTGCTGTTTAGGCACCACGATCAAACAAGCAGGAAGCCAGCAAGCATTTATCGCCGTAGATAAAACGGCTGTTATCGACTTTGTGCAATTATGCCATGCCAGCACTAACCTCGTAGTGACGGCACTGGGTGCTGACGCCCAATCAAGTACCTTTTATAACAGAATTAAAGGTGAAACCGAATTAGCCTTAGCGTCTACGCTAGCCACTAACGAGCAAGCCAAAGGCGCTATCGCCAAGCTTATTTTATTTCAACCGAGCCTACTTTTAGGGGAGCGCTCTCAACACCGACCGCTTGAATCATTGGGGCAATCTGTTTTCAACCTCGTTTCTCCGCTGTTTATCGGGCCTTTAAAACGTTATCAACCCATCTCTGCCAACAGTGTGGCAAGTGCCATGTTAACGATGGCGCTCAACCCTAAAAAGTTATATCCAGTTAATTCAACTAATTCAACGATGGCTGAACGACAGGTGATAAGAGTTCACAACGAAACCATGCTGTGAATATCTATATTTACAGGTTTTATGGAGCTCATAGGGTTTAAATCAGTACAAGATAGATTAGAATGCTTTCCCATTCTCAAACCTAACATCACACATGCAAATGAAAATAAGCCAGCGACTTAGAAAGATAGCCACCATGGTGCACAAGCACTATGACCACATCTGGGATTGTTGCTGCGATCATGGCTTGTTAGGCGCTAAATTATTGGATAACAACTGTGCTGACACCGTCCATTTTGTCGATGTGGTGCCTGATTTAATGCAGGAGGTTTCAGCAAAGTTAGAGCGCTTCTATCCAGTAACTGACGGCAAAGAAAAGCGCTGGCAAGTTCACTGCATCGATGTCGCTTTGTTGCCAATAGCTGATAAAAAGCAATCCCAACTGATCATTATTGCCGGCGTAGGTGGCCAGCTTTTAATTGAGCTAGTACAGGCCATTTTGGCAAAGTATCCGCAGCATTCGCTTGAGTTTATCCTTTGCCCTGTGCATCACATCTTTGAGGTTCGCAAGGCATTAGCCAAACTTAACCTTGGGTTAATCGACGAACATCTTATTGAAGACAACCAACGCTTCTACGAAATTTTGCATGTATCGACGCAATCTCAACAAGCGGTTTCGCTGGTTGGCAATAAAATGTGGGATTTAACTCGCCTAATTGATCAACGTTATTTACAAAAAACCTTAGCCCATTATCAACGTACTCAAGTGGGCTTATTAAAAAAACCAAGCCTAGATGAAGTCCAAAAAAATGAGATAACGCAGATCATCAACGCTTATCAAGCATTACAACCTCAAAGCTGAAATGAGCAATATAACGACCATCATTAAGGTCATAATTGATAGTGCATTAGGCTATCATCTGCACTCTTTTGTAATGGTAAGACTCACAACACAGTAGCTGTACATCTTAACCATTAAGCATGACCTGATAATTAATATTATCGGTATTAGCAACCTAACCCTAAGTGAACTATGCGCCTATTAAAATCCACCATTCACCCCGAACTCGCCTCACTTGAGGGCAAGCGATTCCATCGCCAGGCTGCACGCGGCATTATTCTTGATGGCGAAAATATTCTCATGCTATACACCGAGCGCTATCATGATTACAGCATCCCTGGCGGTGGTGTCGATGAGGGTGAAGATCTGCGCCAAGGGCTAGTGAGAGAGCTTGAAGAGGAGACCGGTGCACAACATATCGATATTTTAAGTGAATTTGGCTGCTATGAAGAGTTTCGACCTTGGTACAAAGATGACTTTGATTTAGTGCATATGGAGTCATATTGCTATGTTTGCACCATTCATCCAGAACTGGGTGAAACTCGACTTGAGCAGCATGAGATCCAAAATGGCATGCGCCCTCTATGGATTAATATTCACCAAGCCATAGCTCACAATGAACATACCATTGCCAACAGTCCTAAAAAAGGCATGTCGATAGAACGTGAGACATACCTGTTAAAACTCATTGTAGAAGAATTGCTTTAGGCTTTGAATAACGGTTCTAAATAGCAATGAAGAACCGTCACCTTAACAGTAAGCGCTTAACTTAAGTCAATTTAGCCTTGATCCCGTTTTTCAATCGCCACTTCAAGGCGCTTTATTTCCCGCTGAATGGCGTTACGGTTCATTTCATTGAAGGTCCACATCTTTATCGCTATCTGCATCATACTGCTCAATAACAGTGTCACGCCCCACTTAATTAACGCAGCTTCGCTCTCTACAACGAAAAAGAATTGATAGCCCGACCACAACATTAACCCACTGAGTAACACGGCGATAAAACTCATTAATATCATCCAGCCGCCGAGCCGTCCCTTGTAAGCATCTCCTAGCATCCCAAACAGTGTTGGGTCCTGGCTGCGTGTTGCATTAACTTGCTGTTGCTCTCTTGCCAATTCTTGACGAATTTTTTTGTCGATATTCATATTAGTTCTCCTGCTCTATCTGTTGTTTGAGCATTTTTCTAGCCCGAAATAAACGAGACTTAACGGTGCCTATTGGGACCTCTAGTATTCTTGCAATATCAGTGATGCTAAATTCTTGTAAATAAAACAGGTATAGCACCTGACCTTCTACCAGTGGGATCTGTGCTAATAATGCTTTAAAGCCATCGGTACTATTATTAGCGTTAACCTCATCGCTATCATTCGAAATCGGCGCTACGACCTCAATATTTTCAATGTTTTGATAATGCTTTTGCTGTTTAATTAAATCCAGAACTTGCCAACGTACTAACTTGAACACCCAAGCATTAATCGTGGCTGGGTCCTGAAGTTTATGGATAGTTCTCGACAGCTTTAACAGAGCCTCCTGCACCGCATCTTCAGCCAAATTAACATCCCCTGCCACTTTGACTGCAAAGCCTATCGCGCTCGGATAGAAGTGATGACATAAGGCAGAGAATGACTGCTGACTACCCGCTTGAGTTTCAAGTGCCCACAACTCAATTTGCGCTTGCTGCATCGTGTGATCATCTCTCCATTAGCCCATTTGTATTAAAGACGATAGATATTGATAAAAGGTTCATTTAGAAGTTGAGAATAGTCTTTCTAACTGAACAAGATGAAAAGGTATGACAGGGTGAGACATTAGCCCTGTATCGAAAAGATTCGATACAGGGCTGGTTCTTTGATAACCAGCCAGTGAATAAGAAGCTGTAGGTCTGAAAATAAAAAAGGGAGCAAAAGCTCCCTAATCACATAGCATCAGCTTAGAAATAGACAAATAGATTAATAATCATTGCGTTAATAATGTCGATAAAGAAACCACACACTAACGGTACAATAATAAATGCCCTGTGCGCCGCGCCGTACTGTTGCGTTACCGCCGTCATATTCACAATTGCGGTCGCAGTTGAACCCAAAGTCACCCCGCCAAAACCAGAGCAGATCACTGCGGCCTCGTAGTCTTTGCCCATAAAACGAAACACTACAAAGATAGTAAACACCACCGAGAGGAACACTTGCAGCGTCATAATCACCGAAATGTATAATAAACTTCCCTCAAGTTCCCAGATCTTCAGACTCATCAGCGCCATGGTTAAAAACATACCAAGACAAATATCTTGAATTAACGATAACCCTCGCGAAGCATCTTCAATATAAGTTATGTCTTTGTTCTTACGTCGATTCAATATCACTCGACCTAAATTACCGATGATAATACCTGCGAGAAGACAAGCGACGAACATCGGCAGTTTCAGACCCGCTTCTTGCATCGCAAGATCAATAAAGTAACCGATAATAAGCGTCACGTTTAGCCATAACCAAGCACGTAACACACCAAAATAATCGACCTTCATATGTGCAGTATTATTTTGATGGCTGGCACCAATATCGAGTTCATCGTTATTATTAGCTTTAACTTGATGGCGCTTCATTAAGTAAGCAGCAATCGGACCACCAATAACACACGCTGAAATAAGCCCTAATGTATTTGATGCAATACCGAGTTCACTGGCGTTAACAATCCCTAATTCTTCAACAAACGTCGGCGTCCAAGCCATAGCGGTACCGACACCCCCTATCAATGCGATAGAACCTGACATCAAGCCCGCTTTAGGATCTAAACCAAACAAGGTCGCAACACCAACACCGGTAAAGTTCTGCAGAAATATAAACACGCTAGCTAAGACGATTAAGATGAGTAAGGGTTTTCCGCCCTTTAACAGCGTCGCAAAATCGGCTTTCAGACCAATTCCGGCAAAGAAGTAGAGCAATAAGGTATCTCTAACGGCTAGGTTAAATTCAATCTGAATATCAAATGCGTAATACAGTATCCCCACCGTAGCAGCACAAGCAAAACCGCCAACGACAGGCTCAGGAATACTGTACTTACGTAATAATTCATAACGAGAGATAATTGCCTTACCAATAAATAAAGCAATAATCGCTAATGTGAAAGACACAAAGTCCTTTATTTCAACTAGTTGTGGTTCCATAAAACAGGTTTCCTCCCAACAAACATTCAAATTCTAGACTATAGATACATCGACTCTCAGGCGAGATAAAGTGCTTTAACAAATGGCTCCTCTAAAAAAGCCGCTTAATACCAAACCTAACACGTTTCAACTTGATAACAATAGCAACCCGCAACAAACCAGTAACACTGACCACTAAATGCAACTTTGACGATTCACCTATCCACTGTTATCCCAAAAAAGACCAAAAAAAAACGGCCTTGCGGCCGTTTGTTATTGAGTCTTTTATTTCTCAGGTTGAGGTGGATAGTTTTGCAATAACGCACCAATGGCGATATTAACGACTTCCACTCTCTCTTCTGGCGTATCTTTATCGCGCATAGTGTCAGCTACTGAACCACGCCATACCAACTTGCCTGATTTTGTATCAACGAAGTCTAGAATCAGGGTTCCGACTTCATATTCACGGACCGTAGTTTGAGTATGCCCAACTCCGCCCATTCCACCCCGACCCCAACCAGCGCCATAATAAGGGTTGTAGCCATAATTAGTATTAAAGGTGTCGACATTAATCTTCTTGTCGACTTTAGTGAGGTAGTTCACCAACACATCCGCTTTATCAGCACTAACCATGCTCAGCCCTTTTAGCTGCAGCTGATCATTAACCGCAGCGCGCACACGCTGATCCATTAACCCATCGAGGTGATATGTCGCATCAGCGGTCTTTTTCTCAACCCAAGCATAAGTTTTAACATCAGTAAAATTTACGGCTGGATCATAGTCAGAGCTCGTTTTAAGAGAGCTACAAGCACTCAGTGCTAATGCAACGATAATTACCAATAACTTGTTCATGTTTTCTCCATCCACGCTTAAAGGCGTTCAACATTGTTTAAAGAAGCTTACATAGCAATCTATTAATCTACAACTCAATTTTAGAAAATACTCCGCTTGTTCAGCTTGACTTAAGCCTTTAACTTAATGATAATGATTATCAATTACTTTCTTGGGTTTTATTATGCTTTGGTTTATTGTTGCACTCACGGTTGCGAGTATTATGTTTCTGTTAACCCCAGAAAAAGTGGTTGAGCGGACTGAAAGCACCACCTCATTCTTGGATAAGTTCAGTCAGCATTCACTGCTCGTTTTGCCCGTCACCATATTAACCTGGATGGTAGTGGCCATAATGAGTGCTCCTGTGACACCTTTTGCAGGAACAGCCATCGGCTTTGTACTGACCTCATGCGCCGTAGCGCTACCACAACTGCATAAATATCTGGCCGTCATTGCCAGTTTAACCTTTGGCGCATTACTGATAGAACTGGCGTTATATTTGTAGCTGTCAGTAAGTAAACTCTCTTAGTCGATAACGCGTTTTTTGTACTCGTTATCCGCTGAGATAGATATCCTCTTTTTATCACTCCCGCTTCAACGTCATCTTTGTTAAACTAGCTCAATCAGTAAATCACTAATCATACTTATGAAATCCGATCCTAATGTCTCATTAGTTTATAGCACCGATTGCGGTAGAATCACTGCAGATAAAGCCCCTCAAAGCGCACCTCAGGGTGACGGTATTGTCAGGATCCATAAAGACAGTAAGGGCCGAAAAGGCAAAGGCGTTTCAGTGATTAAAGGGCTAGGCCTGTCAGAGAAAGATCTTAAAGCACTCGCACAAAAATTAAAGAAGCAATGCGGTTGTGGCGGCACGGTTAAAGACTTTTGTGTTGAAGTTCAAACTGATAATAGAGAACAACTTAAAACACTTATCGAAAAGCTAGGTTACACAGTCAAGCTAGCTGGCGGCTAGTCGCTTCTGTACAAAGGATGTTTTATGGATAGCTTACAAAACAATTTACTTATCGCGATGCCTTCTTTAACTGACACTTTTTTCGAGCGCTCACTGATCTACATCTGCGAGCATGATGAAAAAGGTGCCATGGGCATTATGATTAATCGACCGAGCGGTATTGTCGTCGATGAACTTCTGCTGCAGATGGAATTAACCGAAGAGCCACAGCCTGTGACATCGCTAGGGAAAGAGGTTCTCGTCGGTGGGCCCGTTAACCCTGAACGCGGCTTTGTTTTGCATACCCATCAAGATTGTTGGAGCAACAGTGAGCAAATTACGGATTCGTTGATGTTAACGACCTCACAAGATGTTCTCAGCTGTTTAGGTTCCGATAAAGCACCTGAAAAGTTTGTTATCGCACTGGGTTATGCCGGCTGGACACGAGGTCAATTAGAGCAAGAACTCGCCGACAACGTGTGGTTATCGGTTCCTGCAACACCCGCTCTTTTGTTTGATGTTGAACATGAACTCCGCTGGCAGCAAGCTGCAGAATCTTTAGGTTTTGATATCTGGCAACTGTCTAATTTAGCAGGACACGCTTAAGCTGTAACCACAGTAATGGAATGTAATATGAGTTATCAGAGTGTATTAGGGTTTGATTACGGTACAAAAAGTATCGGCATTGCTATTGGGCAAGAGATCACAGCAAGCGCACGTCCGTTAATGTCAATAAAAGCCGTTGACGGTATTCCTAAGTGGGAAGAAATTGGCAAGATTATCACCGAATGGCAACCAGACCTTATCGTCGTAGGCTTGCCACTCAATATGGACGGTACAGAGCAAGAAATCACACTTAGAGCCAAGAAATTTGGCAATCGACTCAATGGTCGTTTCGGTATAAAAGTAGTGACTCAAGATGAGCGATTAACAACAGCCGATGCCAAAGCAAGGCTGTTCGAGATGGGTGGCTATAAAGCGTTAACTAAAGGACAAGTCGATGCGATGTCTGCTGTGCTCATTATCGAAAGTTACTTTGAGAACCAGCATGGCTAGAGTCATTCATCGCTAGCCACCGAATTAACAGTCATCAAGCTCAAATTAATCAAAGTAAAAAGCAGCTCATTAGCTGCTTTTTTCATGGAAGAACCGGTATTAAACACACATTACAGTTACTTTTTTGTGTTAGGTTCTTTGTCTTTTTGGCTCTCTTCTTGCTGCTTCAGCAACAACTCAAGCTTTTCTTTTTCCTGCTGCGCCTTTATCTGTTCCTGAGTTACTTTATTTTCCCACTCAGGCTCCCCTTCCAATGGTGCTTTGGCATTAACAGACATAGACAGGACTAACAGACATGAGGCGCTGATAACATGACTCAAGAATATGACATTTTTCATTATTACTTCCCTGTAGTTTAGAGCGACGTCCTGAAGCTCTTTATTCTGACTTGCCTTATAAACATATCAGGCTTTGCAAGAAAATCAATAACTCCAACTACACCATTTCTTATCGTGCATTCGATTTATCGCCGATGGTTGATGTAGACTCGATAAGGCATAAAAAATGCCGAGATAGTTAACTATCTCGGCATTTTTATTCAGGGTTAATCACTAGCCAGCTTTTTTATACTCAGTATAAGCTTCACCTTCGGTTAACCATTTTGGCGCGGGCTTACCCTTTAGGTAGTGATCAAAATATTCCATCATGCGAATACTATAATCGAGCTTATTTGGGTATTTTTTAAGATGATGTGGTTCATCTTGGTATTGAAGCAACACCACATCTTTTCCGGCACGGCGCATCGCCAGATACATTTCAATCCCTTGCTCCCAAGGTACCGCATCATCTTTATCACCAAACATAATCATCATCGGCGTTTTAATGCGCTCAACGTAAAATACCGGTGAATTTTCAATATACTTCTGTGGCGACTTAAATAAACTCTCACCAATTCGGCTTTGGCCAGTTTCATACTGGAACTGTCTCGCTAAACCACTACCATGACGAATACCACTATAAGCACTTGTCATATTCGTCACTGGAGCACCGGCTACCGCCGCTTTAAAGATATTGGTTTTAGTCACTGCAAATGCGGTTTGATACCCCCCCCATGAGTGACCTTGGATCCCGACAGCTTGCGGATCCGCAACGCCCATATCAATAAGATGCTGTACGCCTGAGGTTAATGCTTGCACTGAAGAATCACCTGGATAACCCACTTCAAAACGGATATCAGGTAGGAAAATGGCATAACCATTATCAGCAAACCAAGCAAAGTTAGGGCGATGGTTAATTTTCATTTGTGGGAACGCATGCAATCTATCACTCATAAAGCGATAGAAATAAACCAGCACAGGATAACGTTGCCCTTCGACATAGTTGGTTGGCTTAATCAGCACACCATCTAACGGTTTTCCATCGCCATTGGTCCAATGAACCAACTCCGATTTACCCCAGTTAAATGCACGCTTCTGTTTATCAAGATCAGTTTGACGAGTCGCCTTTTGTGGCGATTCGTACTGTGCAGTATAAAGATCTGGGAACAGATCATATCTCTCTTTAGAGAATACAATCGTCTTGGCATCTTCACTGCGTGCAAGCACCTTCAACTTATAATCGCCAGCGATCAGCTTCGTCACACCCGCAGTGCCAACCTGAGCTTGATAAAAGCCATCACCTTTACTGATATCACTGTAACCTTGCAGCAGCACTTGTGCATTATTAGCTAGAACGCTTGGGTAACCTTTATCATCAACTAAGCCCTCTAGACGATATTGGATCCCCGCTTTACGCCCTTTGCCCGCCGTTAAATTAAAGGCCTCATAAGAGAGCGTGTTCAACTGCCAGATATCATATTTATCATAGATTAACAGGCCTGAATCATCTGCAATCCAAGGACCAAAACCATAACCGGGTGCATTAGATGGATAATCGTGATCTTCATCAGCAAAAGAAACGTCTAAGTTTTTAGTGATATTGATGCGTCTGTCATTGGCGACTTCATACAGGAAAACATTTCCTTGCTGGTAGTAAGCAACAAACTTTTCGTTTGGTGATAATTCAGGTTCTGCATCGCTGCTTTGCTGGGTTAACACCGGGATTTTATGCCCCGTATTTAAATCTACCAGATAAAAGTCTCGATAAAATCCCGCCCAGGTGATCATCTTTCGATATGGCAGGTCTGAGCTTGCGAGTACAAAACGAGTCTGTTGTTCAACTTCCATGTCAGGTACTTGAAGATCGGCAAGCTGAACCAAATTGTTCCCAGCCACGTGTAACACGGCAAGATACGTGCGTTTCAGCTCTTTCTTATACTGCTTTACTTCATGAGGTTTTATACGTGGGTCATCACCGTGCCAAACACGTAATTCTCTCTCGCCAGTAATGATATCTTGATTATACAGGTCAGCTTCTTTTTCAACTTTTGCCAATTCAATTTGTTGACTCACTTGTGGCACGCGGCCAAAAAACAAGCGCTGACTATCATCCGAGAAACGCAGTGTTGCGTATCGATTCAAAGTCCATTCTTTCGACGTTGGTGTTGGCGTGACTTTTCCAGACGCGATATTGAATAGAGATAATCGATATTCTCGTCCAAAAGGCGCTTGTCGAGCATCACCCGCTGTGAAACCTAAATACTGTCCATCATCACTCAATGCCACTGAGCCCAGCTGTTGCTGTTTCAAACGGTGTACTATTTTGGCGGTATTGTCAGCCAATGACATCAGTCTCAGTTCGTGCTTATCAACAGCGAAATTATTAATGGCTAATGCAAAGTGTTTACCTGACTTATCAAAATTGAACGCGGTTACATCTTTAAACGTTATGGATTTCAAATTACTAAGCGACACAAGCTCAACAGTGGTGCCTTTATCATAGTCATCGACTTTGCTGTCTTTTTTACTCGTTTTAGGCTTATCTTTTGCTTTAGCGTCTTTTTTCTTATCTTCCGCTTCATACCAAATGGCAATATGTGAGCCCGTATCGTTGAATTTAAACGATTTAACACGTTCATAACGAAGCTCAACGCCAGTGCTAGTATCAACTAACACCATTCCTGACTTTAATTTCTTCTTCTCTTTCGCTGACGCCATTTCAGACGCGAGTAAAGGCACTTTATCAACAAAGGCGACGTAACGACCGTCATGACTCACCTTTGGCTTAGTGCCGCCTTTTACACTAAACTCTTTTTTAGTGCTGAGGTTTTTAACGAGGCCACGGCTATCGCCTCTATCCGGAGAGACTTCTACTGCCAGTGTTTTCCCCGTATCAGAGATAACCGGTTTGCTAAGCGATTCAAATCGCATTATATCATCGGGAGTAATAGGAGAGGCAGCAGCAAGCAAACTTGCAGGCAATAAACTCGCTGTAAATAACAGCAATGATTTACTCGGTAATAACGTCAAGGTCTTCCTCATTATTATATTGATATTGGGTGCGATTACTCTTTCGAGTTTAGTTTTTGTTCGTCTCTTTATGATAAAAAATAATGGTTTTAGTACATCATTCACTACCCATTTCTGTCATAAAAGAATAACGGCGTTGAAACGAGCCCGTAGGGCCGCACTTCTTGTTAATTTTCGTGGTGTTGTGGGCCATTGTGGAAAACGACGAAACGACCTAGCCTTCGCCTTGCCAAAATAGCCAATAAACAGCCAATAAACAGCGATAAAGACAACCATGAAAGGTAAACAGCCCTTAGACTAAAGTAGACTTTTTTAACCTTTAACGATCAATCATCCTCATATGCAGTGATTTATGCAAGTTACCCTACAGAAAAAAACGTGAGATTGCTCACTAAATCCTGTAAAAAGTGTTTAAAAGTGTTTAAAATACGTCGCACAAAAAGAAAATAATACTAAGGCATGTTGTTCTTCCTTTTTAGGAAGCTGTTGCCCTTGAATAAATGCTGGAGCTATATAGAGGTTATTGAGTCCAAATGGGCCTCAATCGCTGATAAAGCCAGTATTTCTTCAAGTGCAGCATTTACAAACAACACGCCTTAATTCACTTACTGTGTCTTACGACATGGTCAGACAATTGCAGTAACGCCGCAGCGCGGTAGGACTATCCATGACAAAAAGAACTATAACCGTAATCCCAGGTGATGGGATTGGCCCAAGCATTATCGATGCAGCGATTAAAATTCTCGATAAAGCGGGTTGTAACTTTGAGTATGAATTTGCTGATGCAGGTTTAGTTGCTCTCGAAAAGCACGGTGAGCTATTACCTCAACGCACGTTAGATTTGATTGAGAAAAACCGTATTACGTTAAAAGGCCCTCTAACAACGCCAGTGGGTGAGGGCTTTACCTCTATTAACGTCAGCCTACGTAAGCAATTTAGCTTATATGCCAACGTTCGCCCTGTACTGTCTTTTAAAGGTACTCAAGCACGTTATGACAACATCGATATCATTACTGTTCGTGAAAATACCGAAGGTATGTATTCAGGTTTAGGCCAAACTGTTTCTGATGATGGTGCAACAGCTGAAGCCACAAGTATTATTACCCGTAAAGGTGCTGAGCAAATTAGCACTTTCGCTTATGAACTCGCACGTAAAGAGAACCGTAAAAAGGTCACTATCGTTCATAAAGCTAATATTATGAAATCGACTTCAGGTCTATTCTTGAAAGTGGCACGTGAAGTTAGCTTGCGTTACCCAGACATCACCACTGAAGAGATGATTGTCGATGCAACTTGCATGAAACTCGTGATGAACCCAGAGATCTTTGACGTTATTGTTACCACTAACTTGTTTGGTGATATCTTGTCAGATCTTTGTGCAGGTCTTGTGGGGGGTCTAGGTATGGCTCCTGGCGCAAACATTGGTAAAGATGCCGCTATCTTTGAAGCTGTACATGGCAGTGCGCCGGATATTGCTGGTAAGAACCTAGCAAACCCAACATCGGTGGTCCTAGCGTCTATCCAAATGCTTGAGTACTTAGGCATGTCAGATAAAGCAGAGCTTATCCGTAGCGCAATCACTGCTGTAATTGCAGAAGGCGACCGTACGACTCGCGATCTCGGTGGTACTCACGGTACAACTGACTTCACACAAGCGGTTATCGAACGTCTTTCATAAATAGACTTTTCATGCGCACCGCGCACTAAAAAGGCCCCAAGTGTTAAACACTTGGGACCTTTTTTATTAAGCAGACTAAACAAAATTAGTTACGAAGATTGGGCCGGCTTTAGGCACAAATGCACTGTGACTTCGTCACGGTCATGATAAAGATGTTTAGCTGCAATACTAAAATCTTTAATACCATTCTCTTTCAAAATATCTGCCATCGTTGCCAATATCGTCGACACTTCTTTATAACGCGTCTTCATTGGCAACTTTAAGTTAAATATTGCTTCCTTAAACCAACCGTTAATCGCCCAAGCTTCAACGAGCTCTGCAACACGTGCTGGCTTTTCAATCATATCGCAAACCAACCAAGAGATGTTCTTTCTCGGAGGTTCAAAACGGAAACCATCGGCTTGATAATGCTTTACCTGGCCTGTTTCCATTAATTTTTCATCCATTGCACCGTTATCAACAGCAGCAACGAACATACCACGCCTGACAAGTTGATAAGTCCAGCCACCAGGGCAAGCACCTAAATCAACCGCTCTCATACCACTACTAAGACGAGTCTCATGCTCTTCTTTAGGAATAAAGTGAATAAAGGCTTCATCTAGCTTTAAGGTAGAACGGCTTGGCGCATCGGCTGCTACCTTAAGACGCGGGATCCCCATAAAATAAGGAGAACTATTATTACTTAACGACAAACCAACATAGGCTTGTCCTGGTCCGACAAAACAGACATGGATTATAGGCCGTTTAGGATTTTCTTTGTCCAGTAAGGTACCCGACTTTCTCAGCGCCTGTCTTAATGGTACCGTAAACTTACGGCAGAAATTAGACAGCTCTTTTGCTTCGTTAGTATCAGGCGTTTCAACGCGTAGTTCACCCGCGTACTGGATGCCAGCTAAGGCCTCAACAATCGGCGAGATACGGTCTTGCTCTGGTAATCCCTTCAACAATGCTTTGGCGGCAAACATCTGTCTTGCAAAAATCAATGAATCCAAACTGATCTTCTTCGCCAGTATTTCAGCATCGCCCGCTTGGAAGCACTGAAAAATAACATAGGCATCATTGGTGTTGGTTTTAACAAATCCACCAATATCGTGCTCTGCAGCACGCACTTGGATCTCTGCCGCGCAATCTTTCTCATAACCAGCACGGCAAAATAAAAATAGGTTTATCATTGAATTTCCTGAAGATAACAAATAAAAATAGCGGCCAACAAAGTTGCTGCCCGCTATTTTACACTTTTACGGCCCACTAGTGTACTGCCAGTGTGCTAATGCTTAACGGCCGTCGATTTTTCAGTGCTGTTTGTGCCACTGTTTACGGGCTATTTGGGTAAGGCGATACTATACAGCTTAGTGATTCTGCCCACTAATTCTACAACACAGCAAAAATAGTCAAGTAATGCGGTTCGGAGGCTTGGTTTAAATGCTGCTCATATTTTGCAACCACAATACGTTATGAATGCTTCGATTAAGCCGCTAAGCGAAGCATTCATATTTTTGTACTAAATCATTATTGTCTCTATGAAAACAATCGAATCGAACTCGGTTCGAAAGACCAGCCCCCCTCGCTTAGTCGAGCTCTTTTACTCTGTTACGCCACACGGCCACAGCAATAAGTAACCAGCCCAGTAGCAAGCACACTCCGCCTAATGGGGTAATGGGACCGGTCCATTTAGCCCCTAACAACGCATAGAGGTATAGTGAACCGGAAAACAGCATGGTACCTACAATAAATAGGTAACCTGCCCAATCAAGCAAACGAGATTTAAGCCAATGACCCGCAAAAGCCACTGCGATTAACGCAAACGTATGGTAGAACTGATACTCCACACCAAGGTTAAAAATCGCAATCATCTCTGCCGTCGTCACATTCTTAAGGCCGTGAGCAGCAAAAGCCCCCAGCGCTACCGACATAAAACCACTCAACGCTGCCAACAATAAAAAACCATTACGCATTTAGCCTCCTAAATATCATCGGCATACAAGCCGAGAGAAAGATTAAGTTTACTGCCATCTCAAAGCATTACGGTTTAATGAATGCCTGAATAAGTGAGATAGCTTGATCTAGGTTAGCGGTTAGCGTGGTGCCTGACGACTTCCTTGGTTTAAAACTATGATCGCCATCCGTTAACCAATGCAATTGTACTTTGTCCATCACCGGCCAAGTCTCAACCAAGCCCTTATGACCAAATTTATCTCGCTCGCCTTGAATAACTAATATAGGCGCACTGCACTTCTCGATGGGCTCTAAACGGGGCTCACCGCCTTTTAACGGAATAAATGGGTAACCTAAGCAAACAACGCCATCAACAGCGAGACTCTCAGCCAGGATGGCCGACATGCGGCCTCCCATCGACTTACCGACTAAATAGATTTTTCGAGGCTTAAATTGGTGCTTTAAAATGCTCAGTTGTAACGCATAGTCAGCAATCAGTTTCGGAGCTCTATCTGGCGGACGGCGTTTACCGTCAATAGCATTGGCGCGCATATAAGGGAAATTGAAGCGGGCAATACGTAAATTACCGCCATCACCAAGCGCTAGACCGTTCGCCATGGTGGTCATAAACTCATGATGCATATTGGCGCCAGCACCGTGGATCAATATCACTAGCGTATCGCAATCACTTAGTTTTTCGGTGCTACAATCAGGCTCAAGCAGATATTGGCTAGCATCAAATGCCAGCTCCTCAATACCTATCTCAGCCACCGCGGTTGTCAGTCTGCCATCTAAGTAAGCTTGCTTTAAATTATCATGTAAGGAGCTCACTGCGGGTCTCCTCTTCAAACATGTCTAACATCCACTCTCTAAAAGCAGCAACCTTACCTATCTCGGCATGATTCTGTTGGCTGACTAGGTAATATGCATTTTTACTGACTAGAACCTCAGGGAACGGACATACTAGACGACCGGCTTTAATATCTGGCCTTGCCAGTACACTGAAGCCTAGCGCCACACCTTGACCATGAGCAGCAGCTTGCAACACCAAAGAAGAATGACTAAATATGGGACCTTGGTTCACATTAATATCAGTAATTCCACATTGTCTAAACCATGCCTGCCAAGATTCGCGGCTAGAGTCGTGTAACAAGGTATGATTTTTCAGATCACTGGGCTTTTCTAACGGCTTAGGACCATTCAATAACATCGGTGAGCAAACCGGAATAAGCACCTCATTACGTAGCTTATCAGCACGCATTCCGGGCCAGTTCCCTAAGCCATAATAGATGGCCACATCGACGTCATCAGTTAAAGAACCGTCTTCATTATCAACCGCTTTAATTCGCACATCGATATCAGGATTTTTCTCGGTGAATTTTGCTAAACGAGGTACTAGCCATTGAATGGCAAAACTCGGCGAAGTCGCTACAGTCAAGGAACCGATGGCACTTCTGGCAAGTAAACGGTCAGTCGCATCGGCAAGCTGTGTAAAGATATCTTTGATATCAAGAAAGTATCCTTGCCCCTCTTCTGTTAACAGCAGCGAGCGGTTTTTACGTCTAAATAACTTGAGCCCTAAATATTCTTCTAATGCCTTAATTTGATGACTTACTGCCGCCTGAGTAACAAACAGTTCCTCCGCCGCGCGTGTAAAGCTCAAATGCCTTGCTGCTGCCTCAAATGCTTTGACAGCATTAAGGGGGGGTAGTCGTCTAGCCATAGTGATCAACGTCTCATTTTTGGATTAGTTTTTCTAATGCTCATTGTTACATTTTATCGTTTGTAAAGACCAGTGATTTTGGTTAAATTCTGCGCCAACGAAATGACACTCGTTGGACAACCTCTACGACGTAATTGGGGAATGTCTAACAACCCAAATTTTAAGCCTGGAGGCTACCGAACATGTTAAACCTAAAATCTGTATTTGTTATCGCTCTTCTGTCAGCTTCTGCCACTGTTAGCGCAGATGAGATCACTATCGATACCACTGGCCTTGAAGCTACATTAACGGCTAACCTCGCAGAAAGCATGGAATTAATGCAAACACAGTTAACGACTGAGTTAAACACTATGCTGGTTGCTGATGAGCAAAAGCAAGAAGATAAAGAAACTGCTTCGATTCAGTTAGCTGATTAATACACTTATTACGCCTAAACATCTGACTTGATATAGTCAGACGTTACACTGTAATAAACGCAGCATGCGGCTCTCTGGCGCTTTAATTGCACATTAAAGTTAGCGCCATAGATGGAGCCTAGTCTCAGTCTTGCTGTTATCACATATAAAAACCACCGCTTAAGGTGGTTTTTTTGTGTCTATCGAAATACTTTCAGATTTTATTCCATAAAAAAAGCGACTTTAAAAGTCGCTTTTTGATCGGGAAAACTAATGACTATGACTAAGGGCGATAAACTTTTACATTACTGTAACCTTGATCCTGTAGATACAGAGCTTGTAGCTTGCTCATTACTCCACGGTCGCAATACAATAAATAAGTCTTCTCTTTATCAAGATCGGCAAATTGTGTCGACAGCTTATAAAAAGGAATCGCTTTAATTTCTATCCCCTCTATTACAAGCGGATCTTTCTCTTCCTCTTCCGGTGCACGCACATCAATGATGATTTCATCAGCATTGATTGCAGCAACCGTTTCAGCTGCGGTTATTTTAGTGTCCATTTGAGCGGCAATATCTCTAATGTCCATAATAACTGCGTCGTCAATCACTCTATCAAGCAGATCGTCTGAAAACTTAGCTTCTTCAGCTTCAATTTTTGCCAATACAGCTTTCACTGTCGGTTTTTTCGAAATCACGCCACAATATTCAGGGATAGTTTTAGCAAAGTCTTCGGTACCGATTCTGCGACAGGTATCAATAATATCTTGTTTATCCATCGCGATAAGCGGACGCAATATTAATAGCTCTGTGCAACGGTCAATAACATTAAGATTGGTCAACGTCTGGCTAGAAACCTGCCCCATCGCTTCCCCTGTCACTAATGCTTGAATACCCATTTTATCAGCAACACGGGCTGCTGCGCGCATCATCATACGCTTAAGCACAACGCCCATTTGCCCATTATCGACGCGTTCTAAAATTTCTTGTACAACGGGATCGAACGGCACAGAGATAAACTTAACTCGATGTGATTCACCGTATTTCTGCCACAAATGGTAAGCCACCTGCTTAACACCAATTTCGTGTTGATCGCCACCTAAGTTAAAGAAACAATAATGGGTACGAGAACCACGCTTTATGAATTGATAACTCGACACACCAGAGTCAAAACCACCTGAGATTAATGACAACACATCTTCTTGAGTGGCCATGGGGTAACCACCAAGGCCTGGAATACGCTTATCAACAAGGTAAAGTTGCTCGTTATCAATTTCGAGATTTACCGTTATATCTGGATTTTTCAAGCGAACGCCAGCAGCTTCAGTAAATTGGTTTAGCCCACCACCAACATAACGTTCAACTTCAATTGAGTTAAAGTCATGTTTACCAACACGCTTAACACGCACGCAGAACGTCTTACCTGCGAGTTCTTCTTTATAGACTGCCAATGTTTGCTGATAGATATCATCCATAGATTCAAAGGTGCTCACTTCGACTTGCAGCACATGCGCAATACCAGGAATACAAGCGAGGCGTTCAGCAAAGGCTTCAACCAAATCGGGTCTATCATCTGGCACCATAACCATGATTTTGTCCCATTGGCGCTGTACTTTCGCAGACTCATCTACTTTTTTAAGTACATTACGAATATTGGTTTCAAGCATTTTGGTAAAGCGCATTCTTACCGGCTTGCTTTTCATCATGATTTCAGGAAACAGTTTTACGATAAATTTCATTGGTCTTCCGCGGGAACAAGTTTAAACAGCAATGGCGAGATTATAACAATATCCAAGCACAATTGCGTATATCAGATCAGACATTATCCACGATATATTGCAAACTGAGACCATGAATATCGCACTTATGCTCAATAAGGATATAAAGCTGACGATTAATGGGGTAGGAAAGTAGCCACTCTGTGTACAGCGTAAACAATAACAGCCATAAAGTGAGCGCTCACTCTTGATGATAAGATCCCGAACGTTCACAGCCTGCTAAAATCCAACAATGGGCAAAACTACGATTGTTGCCATCGATGTAATAGCAACAATTTATCGAGGATCAGATTGAGTATTACGGGGAAACTTGGATTTCGTCTGACTCTTTAGGCTTACCTTGTTCGATAGCAATTTCAACACGGCGATTACGTGCTCTATTGGCCTGAGAGTTGTTTTCAACTAACGGCGCAGTCGAAGCCATCCCCACCACTTTTAGCCGCTGCTGATCAAAACCTGCTACTTTAATCATTTCATGGGTGACTGCGACGGCACGTTTACTGGATAGATCCCAATTTGAGCTATACAACTCATTTGAGATATTTAAATCATCTGTGTGTCCTGACACCGTTACAATACCGGGAACATCTTTTAGTAACTCGCCAACACGCCTAACAATCGGCTTAAAGCGTGGCTGCAAAAAGCCTGAGCCTGACGCAAATGCGCCTTTCTCACGGATCCGAATAATAATCTGTTGACCTAGCGACTCAATTTCAATGGCACCATCAACAATCTCTTTGTTGAGCTCTTGAGCCATCTTCTTAACTTGTTGATTGATTTTATCCTGCGCAGCAGCTTCTGCTTTTTTCGCTTCGCTTTCAGAATCTGCGGTTGATTTAGCTAACGCTTTTGCATCTTCTTGCTCTTGCGCTGTCGACGATGATTCACCGCCTCGCTGTTGACCGCGTTGCTGCTGTACACCGCCAGCACTATCATCTTCACCCGCTTGAAACTCTAGCATGGGCTCGGTCATTTCATTGGTTTGCTGATTAATAATTTCAATTGGAGTCGATTCTGGGCGGCCCGGTCTAAACTCTAATGCAATCACCGATGTCCCTTTGGGAATATCTTTCACTTCGACTTTATTCTGTACCCCAAATGCATACTTCATTGAACCCGCAATCTGCTTGAACTTCATCACGTCCATTTCAGAAAAAGCCAACAGCAACACAAAGAAACACATTAGCAGAGACATTAAATCAGCAAACGTGGCTAACCAAAGCGGCGCACCAGCAGGTGGACATTCACATTTGGCTTTTTTAGCCATCGCGCTATGCTCCGTCCATGGTATTGATGGTACGAGACTTTTCAGAGAGATAATTTTTGAGGAAACCTTCAATGACTCGAGGGTTTTGACCATCTTGAATAGCCAATACGGCATCCATAATCAAATTACGGTTTAGCATCTCTTCGTTCATTCGAAGCGATAATTTATCGGCAATGGGGATCGCCACCATGTTAGCGACCACGGCGCCATACAGCGTCGTCAGCAGTGCAACCGCCATTGCTGGACCAATCGATTTAGGATCATCCATGTTTGACAACATGCCCACGAGTCCAATTAGCGTACCAATCATGCCCATTGCTGGCGCAACATCGCCTATCGATTTAAAAATACCAATCCCGGTTTTATGGCGTTCTTCGGTGAGCGCGATATCTTTTTCAAGTGCGTCTCTGACAACATCGCCATCATGACCGTCGACTAACATATCAATCGCTTTTTGCATAAAGCTGTTGCTAATCTCAGCCTCTTCCAACGCTAAAAAACCACCTTTTCGTGCGGCATCAGCCATCGTAATAGACTGTTCAATCAGTTCTTCAGGTTTATCGATTTTAAAAATAAATGCTTTGGCTGCAATTTTAGCAGAGCCTAAAAATTGCTTGAGGTTATATTTCATCATTACGACAAATAACGAACCAATCATCACAATTAAGATAGAAGGTACATTGATGAAAATACCGATCCCGCCGCCACTTGCCATCGCCATGATAACAAACCCAAACGCGCCAATCAGTCCTATTAGGGTTGCTAAATCCAAAACCGCTCCTCAAATACCAATCTATTCGCTATACAACTTCAATCGAATGCTAACAACATTCAAAACTCACACGCAAGCGTCTACTCAAAAACAATAGCGACAATATTACGCCTTCACTGTGACAGCAAGCACCAACTAAACAAACGGCTAAATAGCGTACAAATTTTCAATATTGCACCTTATATAGCGACCGAAGTTAAGATCTCTTGAGTGATATTTCCCGCAATTGTTGCGCTATTTCCGTTAAAATAGATCCCAACTACATAAACAACGTATTGCAGTAACAAGCCGATAGCGGAATTTATGCACGAAAGCGTGCTTTCACGCAAATACTCAACGGCTTAGTTTGACCCTTGTGCCCTGCTGATATACTTTGTGTATCGCTTAATTCTAGGAATCATCATCGTGGCAAAAAAACCTGAAAATCTCTCTTTTGAAGAATCGCTTTCCGAATTAGAAAAAATCGTTGCGGACTTAGAACACGGCGATGTGTCCCTCGATGATGCGTTAAAACAGTTCGAACGTGGAATTAAACTGGTAAGAAATAGTCAGAGTAAGCTTGAAAATGCACAGCAAAAAGTAGCGGTGTTAATGACGGATGAAGGTGTCGACACCTTAAAGCCTTATGAAATAGAGGGTGAGTAATTGTTAGCAGAGGCACTTGGTAAATACCAACAACGCATTAATCTTCAGCTGTCATCTCGTATAGATGCACTTGCCGATACCGATCCTCGTCTAAAAGCGGCCATGAAACATGGCGCATTAATTGGCGGGAAACGTATTAGGCCATTTCTCGTCTATGCTATTGGCGATATGCTAAAAGTTAAGCTTGAGACCTTGGATGAATGCGCTGCGGCAATCGAATGTGTTCACGCCTACTCTCTCATCCATGACGACCTACCCGCTATGGATAATGATGCACTTCGTCGTGGCCAGCCAACAGTGCATATTGCCTATGATGAAGCGACGGCTATTTTAGCAGGTGATGCTTTACAGGCACTTGCATTTGAAATCATCAGTGAGCCCATCAAAAACATCACCCCATCACAGAATTTAGCGATGGTTAAAGCCTTAGCGAATGCCTCTGGGTATAATGGCATGTGTGGTGGCCAAGCGATGGATTTAAGGGCGACAAATAAACAGATAGAGCTTGCAACACTGATTCAGCTGCATCAGCTTAAAACAGGTGCATTGATCCGTTGCGCAGTCGAATTTGCCATTATTGCCGCTCAAGTTAATGATGAAGAGCGACAAGCTTTACTTGATTTCGCCGATGCCATTGGTCTCGCGTTTCAAGTACAAGACGATGTATTAGATATTATTGCCAGTACCGAAGAGCTTGGAAAACCTCAAGGTTCTGACACAGATTCAAATAAGAGCACTTATCCAAAGTTGCTTGGTTTAGAGGGCGCCCAAAAAACTGCTACAAGTTTGATTGAGGACGCACTATCAGCGCTGGCTAAATTACCATACAATAGCCAGTTAATTGCCGAATTCGCCCGTTATATCATTGAGCGAAGAGTTTAATAAAAGACAAAGAATCTCGTTATGAGTTTTGATATTTCTCAATTCCCTGTGCTTGCACAGGCAAACACCCCTGATGAGCTAAGACAGCTCCCTCAAGCCGTTCTGCCACAACTGGCTGACGAACTTCGAGGTTTCCTTTTGAAGTCAGTGGCTAAATCAAGTGGCCATTTTGCCTCAGGACTTGGCACAGTTGAACTGACTGTGGCCATTCATTACGTCTATAACACACCATTCGATCGATTAATTTGGGATGTAGGCCACCAAGCTTACCCGCATAAAATCTTAACGGGTCGTCGTGAAAGAATGCACACCATCCGTCAAAAAGGTGGGATCCACCCTTTTCCTTGGCGTGAAGAAAGTGAGTACGATACCTTCAGCGTAGGCCATTCTGGTACCTCTGTAAGTGCTGCGCTCGCGATGGCAATTACTGCGGAAAAAGAGCAAGCCGGACGCAAAGTAGTCTCCGTTATCGGTGACGGTGCGATGACTGGCGGCATGGTATTTGAAGCCATGAACCATGCAGGCGATCTTCACAACGATATGCTGGTGATCCTCAACGACAATGAGATGTCTATCTCTGAAAATGTGGGTGCGCTCAATAATCACCTTGCCCAGCTAATGTCGGGGCGTTTCTACACCACGATTCGTGAAAGCAGCAAGAAAGTCCTTAAGGGCATGCCTGTTATCAAAGAGATGGCAAAACGCACTGAAGAACACCTTAAAGGCATGGTCGTTCCTGGCACCATGTTTGAAGAGCTAGGCTTTAACTATATTGGTCCCATTGACGGCCATGATGTTGATGCGTTAGTTGAGACATTGCGTAATATGCGTAACCTCAAAGGGCCACAGATTTTACATATCATGACTAAAAAAGGTCGTGGTTACGAGCCCGC
Source organism: Shewanella sp. GutCb (assembly GCF_002836135.1). NCBI lineage: Bacteria > Pseudomonadati > Pseudomonadota > Gammaproteobacteria > Alteromonadales > Shewanellaceae > Shewanella > Shewanella sp. GutCb. Next base: position 25,045 of record NZ_PJBL01000016.1, read on the forward strand.
TGAAAAAGATCCTATTGGTTGGCATGCAGTGCCTAAATTTGATCCCTCTACATTTGAAAAACCGGTAAGTAAACCGAGTAACCCAACCTTCTCACAGGTGTTCGGTAAGTGGCTTTGTGATGTTGCCGAGAAAGATGAAAAGCTACTCGCTATCACCCCTGCCATGCGTGAAGGCTCTGGTATGGTTGAGTTTTCACAGCGTTTTCCAGGGCAGTATTTCGATGCTGCCATCGCCGAGCAACATGCAGTGACCTTAGCAGCAGGCTTTGCGTGTGAGGGTTACTCACCGGTTATTGCTATCTATTCAACGTTTTTACAACGTGGATACGATCAACTCATTCATGATGTTGCACTGCAAAAACTACCGGTGTTGTTCGCGATTGATCGCGGCGGGATTGTGGGTGCCGATGGCCCTACTCACCAAGGCGCGTTCGACTTAAGCTTTATGCGAACGGTGCCTAACATGGTGATCATGACGCCGTCTGACGAGAACGAATGTCGACAAATGCTCTATACTGGCTATCGCTATAAAGCAGGGCCGACAGCAGTGCGTTACCCTCGTGGCAGCGCGACAGGTGCTAAACAGGTTGAAACCATGACCGAGGTACCTATCGGTAAAGGCTTGATCAAGCGCCGTGGCCAGAAAGTCGCTATCCTAAACTTTGGCACAACACTAGCCAACAGCTTACAGGCAGCCGAAACGCTTGATGCCACTGTTGCTGATATGCGTTTTGTTAAACCACTTGATGTCGATCTGGTCAAAGCGTTAGCTGAAAGCCATGATGTATTAGTGACCGTTGAAGAAAATGCCATTATGGGCGGCGCAGGTTCAGCGGTGCTCGAGTTACTGCAAACGCTTAAATTGCCAAAGGCGGTATTGCAGATTGGTCTGCCCGATGAGTTTATTAAGCATGGCGCGCCAGATGAGATTATTAGTGAGATTGGATTGGACGCTGCAGGTATTCAAAAGCAAATTGAAGACTATCTAGCCTAAGATTAACGTCACTAAGACGATGAGCTTAACCGCATAAAAAAGGACTGCATTTGCAGTCCTTTTTAGTTTCAAAATATGACTCTTAAGATGTTAATTTCGAAATGTTATTGTCGAAATACTAGCGTCGAATGAATCGCTCTGACTCATTGAGACTGAGCGATTGCCTCTGAGCTATTTACCCAGAATGAATTAACCTTGAGAAACCATTACCATTGCCGGGCGCAATAGACGCTCGTTAAGGGTATAACCTTTCTGCATTACCATCATTACCGTATTGGCAGGAAAGTCAGTGCTAGGTTGCATACCGATAGCCTGATGAAGTTCAGGATTAAAGGTATCACCTTGTGGATCAACTTGAGTCAGTCCAAATTTCTCAACGGCATTCACAAAGCTCTTTGCGGTGAGTTCAACACCTTCGTAAATAGCTTTAGTTGCTTCAGCTTCAGCGTCTGTACCTTGAAGCGCGCGCTCCATATTATCTAATACAGGAAGTAGCTCGTTAGCAAATTTCTCAAGTGCAAACTTACGTGCCTTCTCTACATCAATGGCGGCGCGGCGACGAATATTATCGACTTCTGCAGCTGCACGGATCACAGAATCTTTTTGTGAGTCCACAGTTGATTGTGCTTCTTGCAAAGATTTCTCTAACTCTTCAACGCGAAAGTTCGCTTGAGTCAGTTCGTCCATTAAAGAAGCTTCACCGCTACCTTCGTTCAGTAACTCACCTTCTATAATTGATTCAACTTGCTCGTCAATTTGGTTATCTTGTGCTTTATTTGTTTCGTTGCTCATTTTTGCTCCAGCTAAAAATGCTTTGTTTCTGCATGCTCTGGGCATATTATGGGGATCAATTCTGAGGTTTCAAGCCCTAATGCCGGATCTGACACAAATATGAGCAATCCCTTTCACACTATCGGACTTATTGGTAAACCTAACCATGAAGGAACCAATCTCACCCTAAAGAGATTGCATCACTGGTTAACAATGCAAGGCTATAGCGTTTTGGTTGAGGAGCGAGTTGCCGCCGATGTTGGCTCACATACTCATTCGGTTGATTTACTAGAAATTGGCGCTCAATGTGATTTAGCCATTGTGGTCGGTGGTGACGGTAATATGCTGGGCGCAGCACGAGTACTGGCGAGGTTCGATATCGCGGTCATCGGCGTCAACCGCGGTAACTTGGGTTTCCTTACCGATTTACCCCCTGACTCTTTTGAAGAAGCGTTATCCAAAGTACTTGAGGGGGAGTTTGACACTGAGCAGCGTTTTTTACTTGAAGCGGAAGTTCACCGTCACGGCGAGTTAAAATCGAGCAACACCGCGGTAAATGAAGCGGTTCTCCACCCTGGTAAAATCGCTCACATGATAGAATTTGAAGTCTATATTGACGAAAAGTTCATGTACAGCCAACGTGCAGATGGAATGATTGTATCAACGCCAACAGGATCTACAGCATATTCGTTATCAGCAGGCGGGGCTATTCTCACCCCCAACTTAGAAGCGATGATCTTAGTGCCAATGTTTCCACACACACTGTCTTGCAGACCCATTGTTGTCGATGCGGGTTGTATAATCAAGTTAGTGGTCTCTCCTCATAATGGAGATAATTTGGAGGTCAGTTGTGATGGCCACGTCAACCTACCCGTTCTACCTGGTGATGAGATTATCATCCAACGCAGCCAAGATACCTTAAGATTGATACACCCTAAGGGGCATAACTACTTCCATGTGTTACGTTCTAAATTAGGCTGGGGCAGCAAGCTCTTTTAAAACCAAGAAGCAAGGTCTGCAACATCGCTGACCTTGCTCTGTTTCATTCCTATCCGTCCAATAAAATCAAAGTGACATACAACAGTATTCATGGATGTTGAATATCGTTAAAGCAAATTTAAGCCGTCATTTAAGTGCTAAATTGTCTTATAGCAACAGACTAAATGCGAATGATTACCCACATCAACTTTACCTCTAAAGCCACCATCAAAACTAAAACTCTTAAATAACATGGCATTACAAGCAAACTAACGATGAGAGAAAACACAGCATGAAAAAATACGTGATCATGCTCACAATACCAGTTTGTAACTCCAATTCAAGCTAACAATCGAAACCGAAAAACCCAGATCAAAACAAGGCATTTTATTCAAAAAATCAGCTCCCACATCAGTTGCGTTACCTATAATTAGCAGTATTCAGCTTTTTATATAACTTTAATTACATTTAACAAACAAATGCTCGCGATCTAGATCACACTCGGAAATAAAGTAAGCGGCGATACATCCCGCTACGAGTATTATCAGTCACAATTCAGGTACAAACTGATCTAGATCATATTAGGGTTAGCCTAATTAACGTCTAGTACGCATCTCAGCCCGCCATAATCAATAATTAACCATTAGTCGGGTAACAACAATTGAAGTTAGCAACCCATATAACACGAGGCAAGCATGACCTTTATTCAACTACTCGCAAGCTTAACGCCGATTATCAGCGTAATGCTATTTTTAGTACTTTTACGGATGCCAGCATCAAGGGCCATGCCTATTTCGATGGTTTTCACCGGATTGGCAGCCGTCTTTGTCTGGCAAATGGACACTACTTTCCTTGCCGCATCAGTCGTTGAAGGCCTTCTTTCAGCACTAACACCGTTAACGATTATCTTTGGCGCAGTGTTCCTACTCAACACACTGAAGTATTCAGGTGCCATGGACACCATTCGTGCTGGCTTCACTAATATTAGTGCAGATGCCCGAGTGCAAGTCATTATCATTTGTTGGTTATTTGGTTCATTTATCGAAGGCTCAGCAGGCTTTGGTACTCCTGCAGCCATTGGTGCACCGTTACTGGTACTTTTAGGTATTCCACCGATTGCATCGGCTGTTGTCGCACTCATTGCTGACTCAACGTCCGTATCATTTGGTGCTATTGGTTTACCGGTTTTATTCGGTATGGAACAGGGTTTGACTACCGGTGGCGTGAATATGGCTGCAGAGCAGATAGCGCAACACGGTGGTAGTTTTGCTGATTTCGCGCAATTTATTGCGATGCACATGATCACTATCGATCTGGTGACTGGTACCTTAATCCCATTGACGATGGTGGCGATTCTTACTGGTTTCTTCGGTCGTAATAAATCATTTAGAGAAGGGTTAGCCATTTGGAAGTTTGCCCTTTTTGCAGGTCTTTCTTTCACTATACCAGCGTGGTTAATTAACTACTTTGCCGGCCCTGAGTTCCCATCCGTTATTGGTGCACTCGTAGGTATGGCACTTGTTATTCCTGTCGCAAAGAAAGGCTACCTGTTGCCGAAAGAACCTTGGAATGATTTTGCCGAAAATGATGGGCAAGAGCGTAAAGAGATCGCAACGAAAGCACAATTCTCGCAAATTGCCGCATGGTCTCCCTACATAATAATGGCAGCACTGCTTGTTCTATCTCGCATTGTGACTCCGTTAAAAGTCTGGCTCACTAGCTTTAACATCAGTTGGACCGGTTTGTTGGGGACTGAACTGAAAGCGGGCTTTGCCACATTTTATGCTCCAGGTGCATTCTTTATATTGGTGTGTATTTTAGGTTTCTTCCTCTTTAAAATGAAATCACCTGCGATTAAAGAGTCTATTACCGTTTCTTGTAAGTCTATGGTACCCACGATTATCTCACTTGGCGCATCAGTGCCAATGGTGAAAATTTTCCTCAACTCTGGTGAGAACACATCTGGCTTAGCCTCTATGCCAGTCGCGCTTGCTGATACTTTGGCAAATAGCATGGGCTCAGTATGGGCTTGGGTTTCCCCAATCGTCGGTATTTTTGGCGCCTTCCTATCGGGCTCTGCCACCTTCTCAAATATGATGTTTTCCGGTCTTCAGTACAGCGTTGCTGACAATATTGGTGCCAACCATGCGCTTATATTAGCCATGCAGGGTATTGGTGCTAACGCCGGTAACATGATGTGTGTAATGAACGTTGTTGCTGCTGCAACCGTAGTGGGAATGGCTGGACGAGAGTCTGAAATTATCCGTAAGACGATGCCTGTGGCACTGGGCTATGCTTTAGTAGCAGGCACCATCGCCGCGGTTTGGGGTGGATTTTAATCCCAGCGCTATAAAAATAGAATAATAATATCGAAAGCCGCATTGTCTGCGGCTTTATTCACTTTAAGTACGAGTGTAGAGATAAATCAATGTCGATTAATTATGAAGCTGTATTAACAGATTTACGTAGCCAAATTGGTGAAGATGCAGCCACTAACGATCCTGTGCGCCGCTTCGCTTGGTCTACTGACGCAAGTTATTTTCGTATCGTGCCAGAAATAGTGGTTCATGCAGATACACTAGAGCAAGCTAAACGCACGCTTGCCATCGCGCGCAACTACGGTGCTCCAGTCACATTCAGAGCCGCTGGCACCAGTCTTTCTGGGCAAGCGATTGGTGAAGGCATTCTCCTTATCTTAGGCCATGATGGTTTTAGAACGCTAGTCGTAAGCGACGACGCTAGCCAAATCACTTTAGGTACAGCCGTCATTGGTTCTGATGCAAACGCTGCATTGAAACCGCTAAATAAGAAAATAGGTCCAGATCCAGCCACCTTAGCATCAGCAATGATTGGTGGCATAGTGTCGAACAACGCCTCAGGTATGTGCTGTGGTACTGCGCAAAACAGTTATCAGACGATTGCCTCAGCCAAACTGCTGTTTGCCGATGGAACTGAACTTGACACTGGGTGTGAAACATCAAAAGCCGCCTTTGCGAAATCTCATCCAGAACTTATCAAGTCGTTGCTCGACTTGGTCGACATGACACTGAGTAATCAAACGCTGGCCGATAGAATTCGCAAGAAATTTTCAATCAAAAACACCACTGGCTATAGCCTTAATGCATTGGTCGACTTTAGCGATCCATTTGAGCTTATCAACCACCTTATCGTAGGCGCAGAAGGTACATTGGCCTTTGTTGAAGAAGTGACCTACAACACCGTTGACGAAGCGCTCTTTAAAGCCTCGGCCATGGCGGTATTTTTCAATATGGAAGATGCGGCAAAGTCCATCCCACCTTTAGTCGGCGACAGTGTTGCCGCGGCAGAATTACTCGATTGGGCATCAATCAAAGCCGTAACGGGTAAAACGGGGATGCCATTATGGTTATCAGAGCTTCCTGAAGGCGCTTCAATACTGCTGATTGAATCTCGCGCTAATGATAAAGACACTCTTGAAAGGCATACTCTAGACGTTATTGCTAAGCTAGCTCATATTGAAACTGAACGTCCGATTACTTTCAGCGACGACCCCGTCGTGTTTGGTCAATACTGGGCAATGCGCTCGGGACTCTTCCCCATTATTGGTGGTGAGCGTCCTAAAGGCACCTCGGTTATTATTGAAGATGTCGCCTTTGAGCTTGAACATCTTGCCGCTGCCGCTAACGATCTGACGGAGTTATTCCATAAGCATAACTACCCAGAAGGCGTTATTTATGGCCATGCTTTAGCGGGTAACTTCCACTTCATTATCACACCAACGTTCAACTCTCAGGCTGATATTGAGCGCTTCCAGGCATTTATGCAGGATGTCGCTGAGATGGTTATCAACAAGTACGATGGATCAATGAAAGCCGAGCACGGCACGGGACGTGCTGTAGCACCGTTTGTTGAGATGGAATGGGGCAGCGATGCTTACACCTTAATGAAGCGCATTAAGCAAATATTTGACCCTGAAGGCTTGTTAAACCCTGGGGTCATTCTGAACGACGACAATCTAGTTCACGTTAAGAACATTAAGCCATGCCCGGTAGTTGATGACTTCATCGACAAATGCATTGAATGTGGTTTCTGCGAAAAGACCTGCCCAACATCTGCGCTAACGATGTCACCACGCCAACGTATAGCGACACTGCGTGAAATTGAACGTCTAGAGCAATCAGGTAATAAGCAAGGCGCAAGCGAAATGCGTGCTGCAGCAAAATACGATGTAGTCGATACTTGCGCGGCTTGTCAGCTTTGTACCATTGCTTGCCCAGTAGACAATAGTATGGGGAATCTTGTGCGTAAGCTTAGAACCCCCTACATAACGACTACTGAACAAAAAGTACTCGATTTCCAAGCCAAGCACTTTGGCGCTGTGAACCAAGTTATCAGCACTGGATTCAGTGTCCTTGGCACCATTCATAAAATTACTGGTAGCGGCATCACTGGCGCCATTATGAAAGCGGGTCGAGTGGTGAGTAAAGAGGTCCCTTATTGGAATCCAGATTTCCCTAAAGGCGGTAAGTTACCTAAGCTTTCTGCGCCAATACCAGGACAAGAAACCGTCGTCTACTTCCCCGCTTGTGGTGGACGTACCTTTGGTCCAACACCGAAAGATCCTGACAATCGAACCTTGCCAGAGGTGGTGGTTACTTTACTTGAACGTGCAGGCTATAACGTCATTACTCCAGAGAAAACACGCGACTTATGTTGCGGTCAAATGTGGGAGTCTAAAGGTGATTTTAAGAATGCAGACGCAAAACGTAAAGAGTTAATTGAGGCCGTTTCTGCCATGACTCAAGGCGGTAAGCTGCCAGTCATTATTGATGCATTGTCTTGCACCTACCGTACCCTTGCAGGCGACACATCGTTAGCTGATAAGGTCGAGATTGTTGATATGGTTGATTTCATCCATGATAAATTACTCGAAAAGTTAACCATTAACCGCAAAAAACCCGCGGTAGCACTTCACTTAGGCTGTAGTGCTCGTAAGATGAAGATTGAACCTAAGATGGAAGCGATTGTAGATGCGTGTAGCAACAAAGTCATTCGCCCTGCTGGGATTACTTGCTGTGGTTATGCCGGTGAGAAAGGGCTTTATAAGCCTGAGATTAACGCCAGTGCACTGCGTAACATCAAAAAGCTTATTCCAGTTGATGTCAATGAAGGGTATTACGCTAACCGCATGTGTGAAGTGGGCTTAACCCAACATAGTGGTATGTCATATCGTCACCTTGCCTACCTGCTCGAAGAGTGTACGCGTTAGAACTCTGAAACGTGATGAACATTAACCGGCTAAATTGCCGTTTTAATCGAGTCCTTTTAATCGGCAGCTTTTAATCAGGCTATAGAAAGTTAGGGGCGATGTTTGCCCTTAATTCTTTTCACTTTCATCAAGTTGGAATTCACTGACTCCCAAAAATTCATTTTTAACAACTTTCCACTTTTAACAACTGCTCATTTTTAATTAGAGTTTTAACTCGATATTTCTTTAATATACAACCACCTAGCTTATTTTCATTTTTGCAAAAATACTCACTCTTATTTGCTAAATTAGCACTACTTTTTACAAGGTTATGGGCCTATATTGAACAGGTGATAAAAACCTAAAGCGAATACCGGGTCTATATTAAAGTCCGCTTCTTGCAGACTTTTTACGGCTCTAAATTGCTAACAATGTCTGCAAATAGAAGAGAAAGCAAAATGAAGATAGCACTTTTCATTCCGTGTCTAGTGAATCAGATGGTCCCAGAAGTCGGGATCGCAACACTTGAACTACTAGAGAAACTCGGTCATCAAGTCATCTTGCCTTCAGGTCAAACCTGCTGTGGTCAACCAATGACTAACTCAGGTTGTTTTAACGAAGCCAAGAAAACCACATTAAAACTACTCAATGCCTTTAAAGGTGTTGAATGCGATGCCATCGTCTGCCCTGCCGCCTCATGCTTAGTGGCTGCTAAAGAAAATTTCCACGAGTTCGACGATAGCCCAGAAGCACAAGCCGTGATTGCAAAGCTATATGAATTGACTGAGTTTTTACACGACGTCGCGCCGATCCCTGCTTTTAGTAAATCATTTCCACACAAAATTAGTCTTCAGATGAGTTGCCATGGTATTCGTATGCTTGATTTGGCCACCCCAAGCGAGCAAATGGGCCCCCGCAAGAACAAGTTTGAAGCCGTACTTGCCGCGATCCCTGAAATCGAAATTGTGTATCCAGATAAGCTAGATGAATGCTGTGGATTCGGGGGGACGTTTGCCGTTGATGAAGGCGCGGTATCAGCCAAAATGGGCAAAGATAAGGCGCAAGCGCACGCGGCAACCGGAGCCAAATATGCTGTTGGATTCGATCCATCTTGCCTCCTTCATATCGACGGTATGGTTAGACGCCAAAAATTGCCTATCGAAACACGCCACATCGCTCAAATTCTTAACGCAGTGCTATAGGAGCAGACATGTCGACTTCAAAATCTAACGTTCATGCCCATAAAGCGGAGATATTCTGCAAAGACGAATCTCGCGTTGATTGGCACTCTAAAGCATTGTGGACACTGCGCGAAAAGCGCGATCGTGCTGCCGGAAGCATTCCAGAATGGGAACAGTTACGTCAAATCGGCTCAGAGATGAAACTGCATACACTGACCCATTTGACAGAGTATTTAGAAGAGTTTGAACAAAACTGTATTAAGAATAATATAAAGGTGCACTGGGCTAAAGATGGCGCAGAACACAACCGTATTGTGCATGAGATCTTGGCCAAGCATCACGTAAAGAAGGTAGTCAAATCTAAATCGATGCTCACCGAAGAGTGCCACATGAATCCATATTTGGAAGAGCGTGGCATTGAAGTTATCGATACTGATTTAGGTGAACGTATTATTCAGCTAGCTGAAATGCCACCGTCACATATTGTGGTACCGGCTATCCATATGAAAAAAGAGGAAGTGGGTGATCTATTCCATGAGAAGCTCGGCACTAATGCTGGTGCCTCTGACCCACTTTACTTAACGCGTGCAGCTCGCCAACACCTACGTGAGAAATTTCTGTCTGCCGATGCCGCAATGACCGGCGTTAATATGGCGATTGCAGACCAAGGCGCCGTGGTGGTATGTACCAACGAAGGTAACGCTGATATGGGAGCTAACTTACCCAAATTGCAGTTACACTCTATGGGAATTGACAAGGTTGTACCCAACCTAGAGAGTGCCGCGGTAATACTGCGTACCTTAGCGAGAAACGCCACAGGTCAACCAATCACCACTTACAGCTCTTTCTATCGTGGTCCACAGGACGGCGGTGAAATGCATGTCATTATTGTCGATAATGGCCGTACTGATATGCTCAAAGATAAGATCCTCGCGGAAGCGCTAAAATGTATTCGCTGTGGTGGTTGTCTAAATACGTGTCCTGTTTATCGTCGTTCTGGTGGACACAGTTACAACTACACCATCCCAGGTCCTATCGGTATCGCTGTGGGTGCTCAGCATGATGATACTAACTCTATCGCGTGGGCATGTACCTTGTGTGGCAGCTGCTCCTATGTATGCCCAACAAAAGTGCCGTTAGACAAGATTATTCACCACCATCGAAGACTTAAAGCTGAAGCCGGTAAATTGCCTTACGGTAAATCCAATTACATGCCATTAGTCGGTAAGTTTATGGCCAGTGAAACCGCGCTCAACTGTTCAATGGGTATTGCCCGTATGGCGTTAAAAATACTCCCCGGCAGTTTACTAAAACCTTTCTCAGGCGCATGGGGCAAATATCGCGAGCTCCCAGTGGCACCGAACTCAAGCTTCGAAGCTTGGTTTAAGAAAAATAGAGGCTAATAACATGTCTAGCAAACAACATATTTTAAATGCATTAAAAAGTGCCGCTATGGCACCACACGCTATGCCGACTATTGATGTTGCACCACGTATTGACGATTTAGTTGGCCAGTTCGAAGCTAACTTAATAACGGTTGCAGGTACTCTTCATCGCGAAGGTGGCTTAGTTAATTTGCAAACCACTGTCGATGAGCACATTGCTCAAGGTATGCAAGTTATCTCTATGGTTGAGGGCATTAGTGGTAACCGTGAGGTCAGCGCTACGGCTCATGAACTAAGAGATATCGACTATGCGGTGATCCCTGGGGATTGTGGTGTAGCAGAAAATGGTGCTATCTGGGTAAATACCAAGAATCTGGGCCACCGGGTGACGCCGTTCATTTGTGAAAATCTATTGCTAGTGATAGAAGCTAAAAGCATTGTTGCCAATATGCATCAAGCCACTAGTTTAATGACATTAGCACCAGGGGAGTTTGGCACGTTTATCGCTGGACCTTCTAAAACGGCAGATATTGAGCAAGCACTGGTTGTGGGCGCGCATGGCGCCTGTAGTTTAAACGTGTATTTAACCTAGTCATACATAATGACACTGAGGTGCTCACTTTTGAGTCACCTCAGCTTTTTATACCGTTTAATAATGTAGTTTGTAATTACTGTATTTTATAATCTAACTGTACCGTCGAATTTGCAGCAACCGCTTTACCATCTACAAATTTAGGCGCATAACGCCATTTCTTTAATGCCTTAAGTGTGCTTTTATTAAAAGCTGAACCCCCTTTAGAATCCATAATAACCGGATCAACCACAAAACCCATTTCATTAACAGTAAAGCTGACTTGGCTCCAGCCCTCCTGTCTTCTTTTCAAGGATGACATAGGGTACTTAGGCGGCACTCTAAACAGCGGTGTTTGCTCCTGCTCTGCACTCCAAGGCTTCATACTGCCAATAGCAATACAATGCTGAGTGGACTTATCACTTTCGCCTTGGATTTCATAAATCTCAACTAACTTAGCATGTGCAGCCAATTCATACGGATGATCAAAGTCCAAAGCTTCAAACTGCTTAATCACATAGAGTAATGCTACCTCAGCGGCATCATAATGTTTCTCCGCATATTCAATCGAGCCAACGGTAAAAGCGGCTAAAACTCGTTTCATTGAATTTTCAGGAAGTACTTCTTTATAGCCTGCATAGGCCTCTATTGCGTAATCACGTACTTTACGGCTGTAATAGCGAGTGTTCTTTAGCACTTTAAAGTAGGCCATTTGGGTATCGGCTAGCAGCAATACGTCATCAGAATCTTCTGCAATATCCAATGCATCATCTAAATACTCACGAGCATCTTTTTTACTACTGGAGTCAGCTAATCCCATCAAAGGATCTATAAGTTCAACCGCTTCATCACCGTAGCTTTTGGTGTAGTTAACCAGTGCAACCTTATAAAGCTCAAATGCCTGCTGCTTGAGCTTCTTGGCCTTTGCGGCATTTTCTTCGGCATAAGTACTTTTCGGTACATTTAGGATTAATGCATCCGCAGCATTGAGGGCAAGCATGGCAATATCAAGGCTATCTGATGCAAACTTTTGTTTACCAAGTTGATAAGCCTTAAGCGCATAGGTCTCAATATCAGCACTGTTCTCTGCTGCCACTGCCTCATTGTAGGCCTTATAGGTATCGCCAAACTCTGAGGCTGATAGTGGGCTAGCGGCAAACATTGTCACGGATAATGCTGTGGCCAATATCGTTTTAGAGAATAATTTCATTTCTAACATCCTGTTTTATAAAACTTCATATCATAAACTTGCCATTGCTTAAAAAAGTCAGCAGCCTATCGATAATAACGATTCCTTTATAACACTCTACTTTTTTACCGCTTACTTTCACAGCTAATTATTAATAAGTTAATAAGTTAATCCCTGTTTAGCCCTCGCTAATCATAACGTCTACGCGGACGACTTTACCTTAAACTGTTGTACTCAGTGAAAATGTATATCAACAGTCCTCAAATAGACGTTTATTATCCGAGTCGCAAACAAACCGATAAGAGTGCACCTTCGATAAGCTCACGGTCTATTTTTGACATAGACAGCAACTCAATTCTCGAGTCCATCGCATCGTCAAGTTCAACGATAGATAACTCAGAGTCCACACTATTAAACCCAGCAATCCCCTCTTCGGTGATCATCACGGCTTTAAGACGAATAACCTCTAGGCTTTTAATCAAGTGCAATAACTTATCAAAATCAAATTCATAACTTAAATCGAATACCCAGCCACAACTGTAAAACCCATCAGCATGTTTGGTTTTACACATGATGCCTTGTCCGTCAAACTCAACATCTTGTGGTTTAGCTTCTTTAGAGAACAACGGGCTGTAATTAACATCTAAAAGCCGTGCTGGTTGCTGTATCACAAAAGATGAACCGTTTAATTGTTGTATTTCGCGCTGATTAACTATCTGCTCATGTGGCTGATTGAGTCGTGCGATTATTGATGGCATTAACAACTCAACCTGCTTAGTACTCCAGGGTTCAATAGCACGGTGTTTCCACGCGTTGGTATAACTTGAGTTACTATTTGAGTCGCTATTAGAACCACGAGTAACAGCACCATTATTTACGGCCATAATATAGTCAGATAATTGTTCTATAAGAGGTGTTTCATAACAATCGGCCTTACTCGCTAATACCAGATCAGCCACTTGTAACTGCTGGTTAAAAATATCATGCTGAGTATATCGACTGTCGTTGAGCTTTCTTGCGTCCACTAAAGTGATACATGTTTTCATCGCTAGCACTTGCTGATAATGAGCTTGAGTTAATACCTTAAGCACCTCTTGAGGGTGACCCAAACCAGTGGGTTCGATAAGTAATCTATCCGGTTTAGCTTTAGCGATTAACTGGTTAATAGCCACTTGCATCGGTAAACCTGCAGCACAGCACATACAGCCACCCGCCACCTCTTTAATTTGTATCTGCTCCGTTTCTCCGCCTAGCAGGCCAGCATCAATACCGACCTCGCCAAATTCATTGACCAACACAGCCCACACTTCATCTGCAGGCTTTTGGCTTAGCAGGCTCCTAATAAATGACGTTTTACCAACGCCAAGAAAGCCGGTAATGACGTTAGTAGGAATTATTTTTTGGATCATAAAAGTGGCTCATAAGCACTAGTTGCTCGAGATTCTAATCGGGATCTTGGGTCGATGTCACTGCTTAACCCATAAATAGTAATGCTAAATCCACACTGCTGATGATCAAATCCGGCATTATACGAGGCTAAAATATCGGCAGATTCTGTCACTTATGCTATTTTCAATAATGAGAAATAAGAATACTGCAGCTGGAGTACGACTCTTGTATGTTGCGAAAACAGATGCTAAATAAACTGCTTTTTTGCGCCCTAGTACTCGCACCATTTGACCTTCTGGCTAATTGGTCTACTTTTGATACTCCAGAATTGACAGATAAGAGCAAGGCAATTTCGACCCAAGTCAATGCCCTACCCGAGCAACACCTCGCCGATAATCGCGATCAAAGTCGCGCAACCAATATATTAATCAATACATTTGAACAGCAGCAATCTCATGCCAAGCAACTGAATCAACAGTTACGTCAGTTTCGAACCTCCAAAGACCCTAATGACTGGCCTGCAATTGAGCAAACCAAGTTATCGCTCGATAGCCTCAGCCAGAACAAAGCAAAACTATTAACCTACGTATCGGTCAATATTAATGAGCAGTTTACAGGTTTTGGCCCAGATGGCGTTAGGCAGCTTTTGCTCGAGGCACAAGTCACCGAAGCGATCATCAATTATCAGCTGATCTCCCAGTTTAGACATCTAGTCAGATTCACCACAGATCTAAAGGTCTCACCCTTTCCTTTATTAGTGCTTATTTTCAAACTCAGTTTAATCGGCATACTGTTATCTTGGTGGCTTAAAACAGCACCAAAACTCATTGTTTCTCAATTAAAAAACACTAAGAGAAAGCCACTATCTGGCGAGCCTATTAGCCACGTAATTTGGCGTTACCTCAATAAAGTACAAGCACCTTTAGCTTGGTTTGCAGCCCTAAGCATTATGATTAACACCTTAATGACCTTGCCCGGCCTCGATAGTATTAACTATTTGAGTGTGGTCATTAATTGGAGTTTTGCGGCAGCCATTATCATTCGACTGCTCACTGAATTCACCTCACACCACAGCCATTACAACAATCAATCTGAGATAGTAGAGCTGCGCGTTAGTACCGTAAAACATTGGGTTTGGACACTAATGGCAGCCGGTATTATTCTTAAAGCAACCGAGATGAGTGTCTATCAAGGAACGATATACACTTGGGTCAAAACCTTAATGCTGCTGGTATTACTCATACTATTAATTAAAACATTAACCAATTGGCGTAGTGTGGTGTTTAAACAGTTAAGCCATTCTGACGAGCAACCCGCTTATATTGACTGGGCAATAAAAAGACAAGCCGTGACTCTTTTAGCCCCTATAGCTACGCTCATTGGCGTATATAGACTCTTTTCGCAGCGCCTATTTCAAGAGCTCTTTAATAAGCTATCTAAGTACCAAACATTTAAGCATGCTATCGCCTATTTTTTTCGAGTTGAAGTGGCGAAGCAGAGCCAAGCTGATAAACAGAATGCCAATATGGTGCGAATAAAAGGTGAAGAGACTTTTTCCTACGTAAAGCCAGGGCACGAAGATAGCGAACTTATCGAAAATTACGCCAGCACTGAGCTCAATGAGATTGCTCGCTATGTACTTGCCCCCACTCCCGCCATGGCGCTAATTTATAGTGAGCGAGGCTTAGGCCTAACAACACTACTAAAAAGAGTAATCTACCGAGCAAACTCCGAAAATGCTATTTACATAAGCTGCCCTTATGGTGGTTATCAACCACTCGTGCAACAAATCAATACTGCACTGGGTTTAGCTAAAGACGCCGATGAGACTGAACTGCTGCAACTGCTAAGAAGTACAGAGAAACGATTTGTATTCTGCATCGATGATTGCCAGCGAATTATTAGCCCTAAGGTCGGTGGCTTAATTGACTTAATGAAGCTATCTAAGTTATTACGTCGAGGCCGTAATCAACACGGTGTACTCCTAGGAGTAGAACAATCAGCTTGGCGCTTTGTTGACCGAGCAAGAGGGGAAAGGCTGTTGTTTGATAAAGTGGTAGCAATGCCCCGCTGGAGTGAAACTCAAATTGCAGCGCTATTAAGCAGCCGTATTGATATGGATGGCGAGCATGCGCTCAGCTTTGCTGGATTAAAACTGCCTAAGCAGTGGGATGAACACGAGCTAACAGAAAAGCAACGAGCAGAACAGGGGTTTTATCGTATTCTATGGGACTACTCAGACGGTAATCCAAGTGTTGCATTGCGCTTTTTTAGACAATCTCTGCACCAAGATAAGATCAGTGGTGAAGTCTTTGTGAGGATCTTTAAAGCACCCGATGCCAAGGAGCTTGAGAATATGCCAAAACCTATGTTGGCAGTGCTGCGAGCGATAGTCCAGCTAGAGGTAGCGTCAGCGGAAGAGCTGTCCGCTTGTACCCAGCTAGGTTTTGCAGAAGTGCTAAATACCCTGCGCTATTTTCAAAATCGGGGCTTTATCGAGCTAATTGACGATAAAGCCAAAATATCCTCACATTGGTTTAGGTACATCACAAATACACTGCATAACCAACACTTGCTGGTAAAGTAGATGATGCTAAAACGATACTCAAAGCTGCTTCTGCTGACGCTATTCATAAGCTTTCAACCATTAGCAGAAGATCTATCGCCCAATCTGGATAGCCTAACTGACATTGCCAGTCTTATTCGATGGAGCGGTGTTTTCATTTCAGGATTAGTGCTTTTTGTTGCTTGGTTGATGTTGAAATTCACCCAGAACATTGTCAACTCAATAAGTAGTCAATTTGCACAAAGGCGTATGTTAGCGCAAAAGCTACAGTCATTTTTCCAGTTTTTTGTCTACATGACCGCTGGGATCTCGGTGTTCATGCTCAGCTTTAGAGTCGATGACAGAGTACTCACGCTTATTGGCGGCACACTAGCAGTGTCAGTCGGCTTTGCGATGAAAGACCTCGCAGCCTCCTTTATTGCAGGGTTAACCGTAATGATAGACAGGCCATTTCAAGTCGGTGATAGAGTCACGTTTGAGGGACATTATGGCGATATCATCACGATTGGGCTTCGCTCGGTCAGAATGTGCACCTTAACTGATGACATTATTACCATTCCTAACAGTAAGTTTCTAAGCGATGTGGTGGTCAGTGGCAACTATGGCGCATTAGACATGCAAGTGGTTATCCCCTTCTATGTCGCGCTGGATCAAGACTTGTCACTCGCGACCGACATCATCAGAGAAGCCGCTGCATCGAGTCGCTATATCCACTTACCTAAACCGATTGTCGTTTTGGTCAAACAAGATATTAGTGACAGTTACTTTGCTATCAAACTGACACTAAAAGCCTACGTTCTCGACACTAAATACGAAAAGCTGTTTGAAACTGATATTACACTTAAAGTGATGCAAGAATTTAAAAAACAACAGATTTGCCCTCCCACTATTATGCAGAGCACTAAGCTCTCTCGCTAACCTTGCATAGCGCTATACTTTACTGTCACTAACATTCTCGATGAATAAGTGTTTCGAGTAGAGTACAAAACTGATTAAAACGCTAAATACTGATGACTCTATTCAACACCGGCCTTTTTGATAAAATGCTCATCGATATAGTGACACCACAAATCAGAGCTTATTTCCGGCAACCACTCATCTCCTCGTACGCCTAACTTAAACTCCACCACAGAACGCCACTCAAGCGAGCCTAAATCTGGCCCATGGCCATTGTCATCGCCTGTTAATATCTGCATTTCAACTTTTTTAAACCAAGTTAGATCACAGTCTTGTGCTTGCTGTAGTTGCGAAACTTGGCTCAATTGCGGCTCGCTCGTTGAGCTGCAACCACAAAACAACAATATAGCGCTCCCTATAGCCATTGCTAAACGCACACTCATTATCATCTCCATCCACACATTAACAAAACAGCATTATGATCTGAGCCATGAGTAAAAGAAACTGTGATCCACACGTTCCAATCCCACCGGCTCATCGCACAGCCCTCTCATGGCCACCAATACGGAGCCTAACATCACACACTCAAGTGCAACATTAACAACCAAACCCAGTTACCAACAAACAACAAAAGCTCATTAAAACAACACTTAAACACCAAGTTAACCGAGATTCATTTTCATCAAATCTACAGCTGTATAGAATACCTGCGAAGCTCAAAAAATTGAGCGTTTTATAATAATTATTATTGATGGGTCAAAACATGAAATTACTAAAAACAGCAGCTGCCGCTGCAATTACTGTCGCACTGCTAGCTGGATGTAGCGATGAAACCAACAACTACTATCCAACAGATCCAACTCCAGACACAACGAATGTTCGTATAGCTACTTATAACTTATCTTTCGACAGAAATACCTACGCCGATCTCGTTACCGAAATGAAGCTCACTCAAACTGAGCAACAAGACTTAATGGACAAATGGTTTGATGGTTCACTAACCGATGCTGAAAAAGCGGTCGCTGAGAAAGTGATTCAAATTCGTAACATCGCTGCCATTATCCAAACTGAACGTCCAGCTGTACTGTTAATGGCTGAATTCAACAACGATGGCACCGGTGAAGATCAACAAGCCATTCAAGGTTTTCGTTTAAACTACCTTGCAGTACCACAGAATGCGTTAGGGTCTACTTCCGACGACGTCACATTACTTGAGCCAATCCAATTTGGTTACGCTGAGAGCTTTGCCACTAATACAGGTTTACTCAGTGATTTCGATTTAGACCGTAACGGCAGCGTTGCCCTACCTGGCGATGCTTGGGGCTTTGGTTTCTACCACGGTCAATATGCATTCGGTCTATTATCACAATACCCAATTGATACTGACAACGTACGTACTTTCCAAAACTTTAAGTGGAAAGATATGCCAGGTGAAGCAAACCCAACAATCACCAATTGTGAAGATGCTAATAACCCAATTCCAGCCGGCATGGCATGTGGTGACGAGTGGTACAGTAAAGAAGCATGGGCAGCAAAGCCATTGTCTTCTAAAAACCACGTTGATGCCCCTATCATCATCCCAACTGAAAATGGCGACAAAGTGGTTCACTTATTGTTATCACACCCAACACCGCCTATTTTCGATACCATAACCGAAAATAATAAGCTGCTTAACCGCGCTGAAATTAAATTCTGGGATGACTACATCTCTGGTGAAGGCAGCTACATCTATGATGATGCTGGCAACAAAGGTGGCATTACTGCTGATGCATCATTCGTTATTTTAGGCGACTTAAATGCCGATCCAGAAAGTGGTGACGGTTATTTAGATAGCATCAAAGGCTTAATATACAGTGACCAAGTTAACCAGTTAGCAACTCATGGTGTTTATGCACCAACGAGTTTAGGCGGCCCTGAATGTTTAGCCACTGGCGAATGTCGCGCTGAAAACTGGGGCACTAAGTACCCAGACATGGTGACCAGTACCTCAGGACTACGTTTAGACCACGTCATTCCATCAAGTGACTTAAATGTGACTGACTCAGGTGTATTCTGGCCAGCGACTTTTGAAGATGGTCGCCTAATGATGAACGACGCTCGTGTTGGCAAGTATGGCGGCGGCGGAAAGTCAGTCTCTTCAGATCACCGTTTAGTATGGATCAACGTTGAACTGTAATTAACGATGAATAAAGATGATAAGCGCAGTGAAACATCACTGCGCTTTATCGTTAAAGTTAAAAGTCAGACATAAAAAAAGTGAACTTAGCGTTCACTTTTTTTTATTCTAAAAACGATATTATTCGCGCTTTAATAAACGTTTATTTGCTCACTTTGGTATTGGTGCGACCATAACGATTTTTTTCGCTATCACCTTGTCGTGGCTTTGCATCATTGCGTCTTTTTTCTTGGTATTTACGCTTATTATGACTCTTCTCTTTCACAGCCTTTGTGGTGACATCGCGATAGCGTGCAGGTAAAGGCGCGCCCTCTTCATAACCGGGAAGTGTAATACACGGCAGTGTCAGCTCAATGATTTGCTCAATCTCTTGCAACATCTCTTTGTCTTGTGGAGATACAAATGATATTGCACGGCCAGATAAACCCGCTCGACCAGTACGACCCACTCGATGCACGTAATCTTCAGCGGCAAAAGGCAGCTCAAAGTTAATCACTAATGGCAGTGCTTCAATGTCCAAACCACGGGCTGCAACGTCAGTTGCTACCATGACTCTTAGCTTGCCCGTTTTAAACTCTTCTAACGCTCGGTTTCTAGAACCTTGAGTTTTATCACCGTGAAATACAGCACTTTTTACGCCATCGAGTTTAAGCTCTGTGTGTAAATGTTCAGCGCCTTCTTTGGTGCTGACAAACACCAAAACCTGCTGCCAGTTATTACGACCCACAAGCTCAGACAATAACTCAGATTTACGGCGCTTATCGACTAAGTAAACCTCTTGAGTGATGCTACTCGCTGTTGGCGCAGTGGCAACATTAATCCACTCAGGGGCTATAAGCATCTTCTGCGCTAACGTTTTAATATCTTCGCTGTACGTTGCCGAGAAAAAGAGTGTCTGATGCTCACGGGCCACCAGCTTTTTGACTTTTTCAATATCTCTAACAAACCCCATGTCTAACATACGGTCTGCTTCATCAACCACTAAATGACTGACATTGGACAGGTCCAAGCCAAACTGACCGATAAGATCAAACAGGCGACCAGGAGTAGCCACTAGAATATCAACGCCACCTTGCACCGCTTTACGTTGCGGATTCATATTGGCGCCGCCATAAACCGCCGCGGTTTTAAAAGGCAAAAACTTTGAATAGGCTTGAATATTTTCAGCAACCTGGATAGCGAGTTCGCGAGTCGGCGTTAACACTAAGACTCTCAACTCAGCCTTATACTCACTTGGGGTAGCCGTTTCTGCTTCATTGCTTTGCTGAAGCTCCATTTGCTTCGATAAGGTATTCAGTAACGGTAGCGCAAATGCTGCCGTTTTGCCGGTGCCAGTTTGGGCACATGCCATGATATCTTTACCCTGCATTGCCACAGGTAATACTTGTACCTGTACTTCCGTTAACGCTTGGTAACCGCGCGCAGAGACAGCATCTAAAATGTGGGGATGTAAATCGAATGCATCAAAGTTCATGGTTGGCTCAGTACAGGGAATAAAAGTGAGCGCGGAGTCTACCAAAAACCCAGCGCAGTTAATATAGCCAAGCGTAGTGAAGCCACGACAAGACACATTTTCTCTATGCTGTTATTAACCACTCAAGGAAAAACGATAACAGTAAGCTAACATCACTTATTTTTAGTATAAGCTTCAACTGCACTTTGCTTACGCTCTTGTGGTTCCTCAACGGTCACCTTTTGGGTCGCGGGAATAATACAGTTCGTTTCAAATTGCTCCGCAGGCACAGGCCTTGAGAACAAGTATCCTTGACCATAGTCACAACCCGCATCCAATAACACTTGTCGTTGGTAATCTGTCTCAACACCTTCTGCAATCACTTTCATTCCTAGCTTATGTGCCATCACAATAATCGCTTCACACAAGGTAGAGTCATCACTGTTGCTGTCCAAATTCTGGGTGAAAGACTGATCGATTTTTAAAAAATCAATGTCGAATTTTTTAAGATAGGCTAAAGAGGAGTAGCCAGTGCCAAAATCATCAAGTGAGATCTGCATCCCAGCAGCACGGTACTGTGCGAGTTTATGGTATATCGTCTCATTACTATCAAGTAACAAGCCTTCGGTAATCTCGATGCAAATAGAGTTCCGACTAAGATTAAGAGTTTTAAGCAGTGCAATCCAAGATTCAAAGCTCTCACCTTCATCCCTAAATTGTACTGGCGATTTGTTGATACTGATCTGTACTTCAATTCCAAATCGATCGCGCCACAGAGCACATTGACGCGCGGCTTGTTGAAAGACCCAATCACCAATCTCAATAATCAGTCCTGTCTCTTCGGCGACAGAGATAAACTCTATCGGTGACACTAAGCCACGCTTCGGGTGATTCCAACGAATGAGCGCTTCCGCTTTGATCGCATGATTATCAGCTAAACCGACTATCGGTTGATAATATAATTCAAACTCTTGGTTTGAAATCGCCAACCTGAGATCTTGAATTAAGCGCATACGGTATTTAGCGTTCCGTTGCATTGACGGGGTGAAGTAATGGAATCGGTTTCGACCTTGATCTTTAGCGGCGTACATCGCTTGATCGGCGTGTTTCAATAACCCTTCGATACTTGCGGCATCATCAGGATAAAGGGTAATACCAATACTGGCACTTATATACGCGCTCTCTTCGCCAAGGTTAAAGGGCTCTGCAATACGGTTAAGAATGTTTTGAGCGACTTTATCCACCCCTTTTATATCAGTGATGCCAGAAAGTACCACCGTGAATTCATCACCGCCTAGTCGTGCAACAACATCGCTATCTCGAATACAGCTCTTCAAGCGCTTTGCGGCTTCGGTTAACAGTAAGTCCCCCATGTCATGCCCTAATGTATCGTTAACCTCTTTAAAGTAATCAAGATCAAGAAACATCAATGCAAAGTGTTTTTCTCGCCTATCTGACTTTAAAATCTCAGCGCCAAGATAGTCGAGCAACATTCGACGATTGGGCAATCCGGTCAGAGGATCATAATTAGCTTGCTTCCAGATTATCTGTTCAGCCTGTTTTTTATCGGTAATATCGGAAAACAGCGCCACTCGACGTTCAGTTTGTGCTTCAGCATCAAACAGTGTGTTAAGGGTTAACCACACCACAAACTCTTCACCATTTTTGCGCCTTAACCATGTCTCCCCCTGCCAGCGACCTGTTTCTTCTACTGACAATTCCATCTGCTCATATGTACTGCGATTATTTCGGTTACATTGCAAAATCTGAATATTCTGCTGCTTAATTTCAACGTCGCTATAGCCGGTAATATCAGTAAACGCGGCATTTATATTGATGATAGTGCCAGCTTCATCTTGCACACTCATCGCTTCGCTACTGTTGTTATAAACCGATGCCGCTAACTTTAATGACTCTTCAACCCGCTTACGGTCGGTAATATCCGTATGCACACCGCACATACGTAACGGTTTATTATTTTCGTCTCGACTCACTATTTTTCCTGAATCCAAGATCCAGCGGATCTCGCCAGTATGAGAGTACATTCGATATTCAATTTTATGCTGTTCACTCACACCACTAATATGTTCATCTATCGAGCTAAGCACTCCTACTCTGTCTTTCGGGTGAATTGCCCGCATCCAAAGCTTGGGGTTATTATTGAGCGTAGTGACATCGCAGCCAAGCAAGTTGGCACTATGTTCGTTGCGCTCGACCTTATCATTAACAATATCCCAGTCCCAAAAACCTAGCTCACTGCTATCTAACACCAAACCCAATTGCTCTTGGCTGGCTAACATTGCCATTTCGGCTTGTTTTTGCGAACTTCGATTTAATAAACCAATAATGACTAATTCGACTTTGCCTTGATTTCTTTGGCAAGCCACTGTCATGTGGGTATACACAATAGAATCATCGTTAGCGATAAATCGAATATCAAGCTCGAACTCGTTGTTATCCCCCGCCAACATCTCTGAGAAGTAATGCTGATAAAGGTTAAAGTCATTGTGATGGATCAAGTCTGACCACAAGAGTTCAAGTAGCTCGGGTTCGCTGTATTGCAACATATGGCATAAATTTGGGTTTACTTTTATCCACTGATGCTGATTATCGGTAATCGCAATGCCCATGCTGCCCGCTTGAAAATGAGACTTAAACAACAGGTGATCTTGCAATTTTATTTTTTGGTCTCTTTCTATTTCAATCCGTCGGGATAACAACATTCCCAAGAACGCAGTAGTGATTGGAAAGATTATTAAAACAGGTAACGTTATCTGTCTAAGCATTGAAATAGCCGCATCTAACGGCATCACTAGCCCCCACAACAGCACTAATGTATTAAGGCTAAAACCGAATATGAGTAGCTCTCTAAAGCGAATGTCACTGATATCGCCTTTACGATATTTCCCCCACAAGTAGCCCACTAATGCCGATGTCATTATCGATCCAATACCAGACCATACGCCAACCCCGCCCTCGCTTAAACGGAACAGACCACTAATAAGTACGGCAACCAATGTCGGTATACCACCAAAAAACATGCCAGAAATACCGAGAATAACCGTTCTTGAATCGAAGAAAGCGCCTTCACTATATTGCCAAGGACTCAGCATAACTGAAACAGCAATAACCCCAACCAGGGCGCCGATCCCAATTCTCCAGAGCACATCAAGTTCTCGTTTATGACTGCGAGGAAACGCGTCGTAAACAAACACCATTACTAACAACAATGCCGCATTTTGAATAAGCGAAAAAATTAAACTTTGATCCATAAAGTACGATTCATCCATGCAAAAAATTTAATAGGGGTTACTAAGATTCTAGCAGAATAGAGGTGAAATAATATCCCCCAGCGCCTGTCCATTTTTCATTCAAGCCATTCAGCCCCAGTTATTCAATATACTATTTGTTTTTACACATTTTTATAAAGGCTTAAAGCACAGGGTTTTGATGACAAACAGCATCAAATCACCCAATCATTCAGGCATATTTAATCGATAAATATATTATGAAATTAGGGTCACTGAAGATTGGGCATTAACGCCGATTTGAATGAGGGGGAATAACTTATTTACGTGGCATTAGTTTTTATATGACATAGCTTTACGCTAGTAAGCTGCCCCGTCGCGCTTTCGACAACAGGGCGGTCTAAACTAACATAGGCTATAGCTAAGCAACTGCGTGTGTTACCAAGGTTGGATTCAGCAAATTATCGTGAACCGGACAGCGGTGGCAAACAGTGTCTAAAAAAGTACTTTTTTGCTCATCAGTGAGTTGAATATCATCTTTCATCGCATCCATTGTGGCGATAATATCAATCACTTTGAAACCGACCGGATCATCTGAAGGTTTGCCCAGTAGTCCAGCACTATTAAGTTGAGCTTTCATCGACATATCAAACTGCTGCAGATCAATTTTTTGCTCTCTCGCTACCATTTTTGCAATGGTGGAGATACATCCGGCCAGCGAGAAAACAAAAGTTTCCAGTGGGTTAGCACCTTCATTTCCAGCGGTAGGTTGATCAATCACCAGTAGATGCTCTCGGATCTGCGCGCTGACTTTCCAGCCCTCTCCCATTTGAGTGTTTACTGCTACAATTTTGTCCGCCATATCTATCCAACTCCATTAGATTTATTTCAATGAGAACATTCTAATGAATATATAGGTGAAAACTCAAATTGATCTCACACTTTTTGGCATTAATTAAAAT
Source organism: Shewanella sp. GutCb (assembly GCF_002836135.1). NCBI lineage: Bacteria > Pseudomonadati > Pseudomonadota > Gammaproteobacteria > Alteromonadales > Shewanellaceae > Shewanella > Shewanella sp. GutCb. Next base: position 50,032 of record NZ_PJBL01000016.1, read on the forward strand.
ATCGCTCTGGCATAGGATTTAAGCCGTTAACGCTTCCTATGCTAAGCTAGTGTCACTTTGATACGATTCATGACTAGACCACAACCAATATGCCCTCGACTAAGTCAGTACAACACAGTAAAACCTTTAATTTTCCGGTACAAATTTACTATGAAGACACCGATTTTTCCGGTGTTGTGTACCATCCTAATTTTTTAAAATATTTTGAACGGGCTCGTGAACATGTAATTGGTGCAAAAAACCTGGCAAGCTTATGGGATGAGCACGATTTAGGTTTTGCCGTTTATCGTAGCGATATGTTGTGCCACGATGGCGTTGAATTTGCTGATATTATCGATATTAGGACGCGTTTCTACTTCGAAAGTAAGTATCGCACAGTCTGGTTACAGGAGATTTGGCGTCCAAATGCTAAAAAAGCAGCGGTAACAGCGTTAATTGAGATGGTGTGTATGAATAAAAACCGTCAGCTGAGCCCAATGCCACAAATATTGATAAACCGACTTGGAGAAGCTTTTTCTCAGCCGGTCACTTTCTAGCGAGTGGCTCCGGGCGATATCCCACTAAGCTGTGGCCACCTCATTTCAAGGTCAGTCGAAGTCAATGGTTTAGCAAATATGTCGCCCTGAATTTTATCGACCCCCATCGGAATAATGATCTGCCGTACCGATTCAGTTTCCACGCCTTCAACCGTGACTTTAAAGCCTAAGCCTTTGGCTAATCGGATACTGGTATCCATGATATGTCTGGCATGCTCATCGGTATCTAAGCCTTCAATAAAGGCTTTATCTATCTTGACCTCATCGACAGGTAAGTACTTGAGGTACGCTAAAGAAGAGTGACCAGTGCCAAAGTCGTCAATCGCAATATCAACACCAATATTACGCAACTTATTGATTGCAATCACTGCGTTATCGATATCTTCCATTAATTTGCTTTCAGTTAGCTCGATAGATAATGCATTGGCAGGTAATTGATACTTGGTCAGCCTCGCTTCTATCTCTTCAAGCAACGATTGATTCTTTAAGTCTTGGGTTGATAGGTTGACCGCCACTTGCACAACGATGCCCATTTGTCGCCATTTTGATTGTTGTAGCACCACTTGATCTAACACCCACTGGCTCACCATATCAATCATACCGGCATACTCCGCGAGCGGGATAAACTCTGCTGGGGAAATAACGCCTAATGTTTTATGCTTCCAGCGCATTAACGCTTCGACTTGAGTACAACTATTAGCGACACAATTTTGCTTAGGCTGATACACCATATAAAGCTCGCCGTCTTGTAACGCTTTAGCCAAGCTATTAATAATCGACACATCCCTTAGCTGCACGGCGTCATCGCCGGCGGAGTAATGTGCGATGCCAATATCCAATACTTTCGCTTTTTTAAGCGCCAAATCGAGGCGACGTAGCATGGTACTAATGTCAGCATGAAAACGTTCAAGTTCGAGGTGTCCTAGCTGAATACGCACGCTAATTGGACTGTCGAACACGCTGTAAGGTTGTTGTAAATACGCAGTTAGCGTTGTTAAATCTGCGTCTGCAAAACCTGAGGGGGAATAGATGATAAATTCATCTTCATTCATTCTTGCGATAGTCGCGGATTCGAGAAAATTAGCTTCAATCCTGCTCGAGATTTGTTTGAGCAGTTCATCACCAAAGCTAAAGCCGAAAAGATCGTTTACATAGCGAAAGCGATAGATGTCCACCAGCACTAAACTGCCTTTTTCCAATGGCATCTGTTCAGCCAGCTTTCGCTTCATGCTTAAGCGGTTACCCAATCCCGTTAATTTATCGTGTCCTGCTTGATGTAACTGCTGTTGTAACTGCGACACCATTTGCTCACTTTGCAGCAACGCTTGGGACATGCTGGATACGATTAAACCACTTTCATTGGGTTGATCGGGTTTATGATTAGTCGATAAACGCAATTTAATTAATTGGCGACGGCAAACTAAAAAACGCCAAAATACTGCAGCTAGCAGCAGTATAAGCACAATACACGTTATCGAGAGCAATCCAAATCTATCCATTAATGATGACTTTTACCGTTTCAATCTGAGGTGTTTTAAGCTGTTGTAGCAAACTGTATATAGTGAGTTCATTGGGAGGCAATAAAAAGCAATTTGCTTCCCAATACTCAACCTCTTTGACTATAGCCTAATCTCTATCGCAAAGGTTATTCATAACTATCTTTAATCGAGTGATAGGTATCCAAAAAGCCATCACTGGCCAATACCTCTGGTGATACTGGTAATCCCCTCGCGCTGAATGCAGCCAGCCTTTCTTGTAACTCATTACCTGAGCGCAACTCACCGCTATACAGTGCCGCGGCTCGAATGAAATCAAGATAGCCAACATGCTCTGAGGTATAGGACAGATCAGCCCAACGTTCAACGACTTCCATAACACTGGGCGAAAAAGCCCAATTTTTAAGCACTGCCCGACCGATAGGCCCTTGCAACTTACGCACTAAAGCACGTAATTGGTCAATGCCATTGACTAATTCTGAATCGGATTCAACTTCGGTAAGCACCGGTAAAGCACCAATATTGTGCACCAGACCGGCTAGCGTCATGGTATCGGCATTTAAGCCACTATTGGGGTGAGAGCGATTATAAATTTGTAACATTGCCACCGCTGCAGAGGTCACATTAATGGAGGACTGCCATACTTCATCCATCACTTCCCATACCATCTCATTGGTTGATATGAACAGCTGCTCCATCGCAATAGAGGTTACAATCGTTTTAATCTGAGTGAGTCCAATACGGCTAATGGCAGCATTAACATTTGAGGCTGGCACACCTCGGCTATAAATAGCGCTATTGGCGACGCGAATGATCCGGGCAGAGATGGCGGGATCTTGGCCAATAATATTAGCGACATCTTTTAGGCTAGTGTCTTCTCGGCCAACGACTTCTTGAACGCGCATAGCCACTTCCGGCAGCGTTGGCAGCACTAATGAATCTGCCTTTAATTTTCTCAACAAACCCACTAATACTTGATGCTCTTTTGACATCCTTACTCCCTATATTACTCGTATTAATTTGCAGCTCGCCGAGTATATCAGCTCAATGCATACGGGCACGTGCAAAATAGTAATATAGGGTTAATACTTAGATAATTGCTTTAATAAAACCTAAATTAAGCCAAAAATGATACCAGCGTCACAAGAACCCAAGATAAACGACTCAGAACGCCTCTATAGCCCTTATCATGTGCGGCTGACTGCCTTGCATTAGCCTTTCAGCATTTAGTAGAATGTGCGGCCGTTTGCCTAATCCTTACCCGTTAACAGAGAAGTTATTATGTTTAAACCTGAATTACTGTCCCCAGCCGGAACCCTTAAAAATATGCGTTACGCCTTTGCCTATGGCGCTGATGCTGTTTACGCTGGTCAGCCAAGATACAGTCTTCGTGTACGTAATAACGACTTTAAAATGGAAAACCTTGCCGCAGGAATTAAGGAAGCCCATAGCCTAAATAAAAAGCTATACGTGGTCAGTAACATTGCGCCGCATAACGCCAAGCTAAAAACCTATATCAAAGATATGGAGCCCGTTGTAGCAATGCAGCCTGATGCGCTAATCATGTCTGATCCAGGGCTAATCATGATGGTTCGAGAAGCATTCCCCGATCAAGTCGTGCATCTATCAGTACAGGCAAACGCAATTAACTGGGCGTCGGTTAAGTTTTGGGAGTCTCAAGGCATTAAACGGGTTATTTTGTCGCGTGAATTATCACTTGATGAAATTGAAGAGATCCGTCAGCGTTGCCCAGATATCGAATTAGAAGTGTTTGTTCACGGTGCATTATGCATGGCCTACTCAGGGCGTTGCTTGCTCTCTGGCTATATCAACAAACGCGATCCCAACCAAGGGACTTGTACCAACTCTTGCCGTTGGAAATACGATGTACATGAAGCTAAGCAAACAGAGACTGGCGATATAGTTGCCGTCAACCCAGAGGTGCAAATCGCAACGCCAACACTCGGCGCTGGCGAACCTTCAGACCAAGTCGTATTATTGCAAGAAGCCGGACGCCCTGGCGAATACATGCCAGCATTTGAAGATGAACATGGTACTTATATCATGAACTCTAAAGATCTTCGTGCCATTCAGCATGTGGATCGCTTAACAAAAATGGGGATCAATTCACTTAAAATTGAAGGACGTACTAAGTCTTTCTATTATGTCGCCCGTACCGCTCAGCTGTACCGTCAAGCGATTGAAGATGCCGCCTCAGGTAAAGATTTTGATAGAACCCTTATGCACAATTTAGAAGGGCTAGCACACCGAGGTTACACCGAAGGTTTCTTGCGTCGTCATGTGCATGATGAATACCAGAACTATGATTATGGTTATTCAATTAGCGATACTCAGCAATTTGTCGGTGAATTTACCGGTGAATGCAATGAAGCAGGCCAAGCTGAGATTGATGTAAAGAACAAATTTAGTGTGGGCGACAGCGTTGAAATCATGACGCCACAGGGCAATTTAACCCTCAATATTGATTCATTGGTTAATCGTAAAGGCGAGAGTGTTGAAGCCGGCCTAGGTTCTGGTCACTTTGTCTTTTTAGATGTGCCAGCTGGCGTAGAGCTAGACAAAGCCGTATTACTGCGTAACCTGCCCCAAGGGCAAAATACCCGTAATCCGCATCAAGCCGCTGACGTTGCAGCGAAATAGACTGAACAAACAAAAGGCGCTTTATAATGCGCCTTGAAAAAGGTATTAAGTAAACGATGGCATTATTAATCGACGACAGCTGCATTAACTGCGACATGTGTGAGCCTGAGTGCCCTAACGAGGCCATCACCATGGGCGAAGAGATCTATGAGATTGAACCGCTGCTTTGCACTGAATGCAAAGGTCACTACGATAAACCGACCTGTATTTCGGTCTGCCCAATTGATTGTATTGCCGTTGACCCAGACCACAAAGAGTCGGATGATGAACTGCTGGTGAAATACCATGTTATTACAGGTAAATAGGTTTAATCATTGGTTATTACTCTAATGTAACCGGTCATTGATTCAAAAAAAGGTGCTTAACAGCACCTTTTTTTATGTCTTACTAAGCCATTTTCGGCTCAGCCTTTCTCTGCAAAGACTGCAGTGCTTCGGCAAGCTTAGTGATTGCGGCACTGATCACGGTGGGCATAGAATCAAATTCAACACCCAGCAGTAGGTTTTTAATCTCAAGCCCGAGCTCGGTATCGCCCTCGATACTGAGTTTACGTTGGAAGAACAGCGTATCGGGATCTTCTTTAGCAGCGGCAATTAACAGCAGCGCCTTAGAGTTACTTTTAAAGGTCACTTCAGCACTTTGCAACGGACGGACTAACCAATGACCGTCGTAGCTCACCTCAAAGGTTAACCCTAAGTCTTCAATATTGATCGCCACCCAGCGGTCGAGCAAAAAATCTAACTCATCATCTGCTGCCTGCTCGGCAAGCATCAAACCCAAAATACGTTTCAATAAGTCCGCTTTAAGCGAAAACGGAATAAGCGCTAAGGGCTGTGATAAGGCTTTAGGGCCGATGCGCAGAATTTTTTCCGCCAAAATATTAGGAAGTACACCTTGCATTTAAAAATGCTCCAGCATTGATACAAAGAAACCGATCTTACCTAGGTTTTATGATCACAAACCTGTTTTACATCAAAAGTTTGATCTTCATTCCCTTTTAAACTCCTGTTTCCTTATAAATGGAGCCGACCTATGGAACTGCTGTGCCCCGCGGGTAACCTCGCATCATTAAAAATCGCCCTCAATGCTGGCGCTGATGCGGTCTACCTAGGATTAAAAGATGATACCAATGCTCGTTCGTTTGCAGGGCTGAACTTTACGCCTAAAAAACTGCAACAAGCCGTTGAGTATACAAAGAGATGCGGCAAGAAAGTGTTCTTAACCATTAATACTTTCCCCAAACCAGGCGAAGAAAGCCGTTGGTACCAAGCCATTGATTTAGCGGCAGCCTCTGGCGTTGACGCATTGATCATGGCTGATATTTCCTTATTAGATTATGCCCACAGCCGTTACCCGCATCTGCCGCTGCACTTATCGGTACAAGCCAGTGCAACCAATCTGGGGGCGCTCACGCTTTACAAAGAAGCTTTTAATATCCAACGCGCCGTATTACCGCGTGTATTGTCGATGAAGCAGGTCAGAGATTTGTCAAAAGTGACCCCTGTCGATTTAGAAGTTTTTGCTTTTGGTAGCTTGTGCATCATGGCCGAAGGGCGCTGTCATCTATCATCTTACGTGACAGGGCAATCACCCAACACTGGCGGCTCATGCTCCCCTGCTAAACATGTACGCTGGCAAGAAGATGGCGGTAGCCGCCTGACGTGGTTAAACGACGTGCTCATTGATAAGTCCGGTGTCGATGAACAGATGGGCTATCCCGTGGTCTGTAAAGGCCGTTACACCACCGATGAGAATAGCAACGCCAGCCATATCCTTGAGGCGCCGACCAGCTTAAACACTTTAAGTTTACTGCCCGAGCTTGCCAAAGCTAATGTTGTGTCACTCAAAATTGAGGGGCGTCAGCGCAGTCCGGCATATGTCGAACAAGTGACTCGCGTATGGCGTACTGCAATCGATAGCTATCTCTCGTCTCCTGAGAAATACCAAACTCAGCAAGAGTGGAATGTCGCCTTGGCAAAAGTGTCTGAAGGGCAAACTACAACACTCGGCGCTTACGAACGAACCTGGCAATAGGCCATTTGCTTATCAACAAGGAAAGCCAATGAAAACATCTCTCGGGCCATTACAGTATTGCTGGTCAAAAGAAAAAGTGAATCAATTTTATCAGCAGGTGGCTGAAAGTAGCATTCCCGTGGTCTATCTTGGCGAAACGGTGTGCAGCAGAAGAAGACAACTCAAGTTTGCCGATTATCTTGCGCTGGCGCATATGCTACGAGAGTCGGGCAAAGAGGTTATCTTGTCGACCTTAGCGCTATTAGAAGCGCCATCTGAGTATACCGAGCTAAAAAAGCAGGTGAATAATGGCGAATTTATCATTGAAGCCAATGATATGGGCGCTGTGCAAGCTGCTAAAGAGCTTGAGCTACCTTTTGTTTGCGGCCCAACCATCAATAACTACAACTTAGCGACACTAAAAAAACTGCATCAGTGGGGAATGCAACGCTTTGTGATGCCAATAGAGTTGTCAAAATCTTGGTTAAACCATGTTATCGAAGCTGAGGTTACCGCCACCGGTGCCCCACTGCCGTTTGAGATTGAAGTCTTTGCTCATGGGTACATACCATTAGCACATTCAGCTCGCTGCTTTACCGCCAAGCAGCAGAATCTGCCCAAAGATAACTGCCAAACTGTGTGTCTATCGCATCCAAAAGGCTTGCTTGCGCAAACCCAAGATCAGCAACCGTTGTTAAGGCTCAATGGTATTCAAACTCAATCTGCAAGCCAGATAGATTTATCCAGTGAAATCGAGCAAATGAAGCAGATGGGGGTGAACTACTTTAGAGTCTCGCCAAGTAGTTTAAAGAGTGTTGCGCTGGCAGAGAGTATCCTAACCTGCAAACCCAAAACTAAGCCGCTAACCTGTAATGGCTATTGGCACCAAACCGCGGGTTTGGCGCACATATAATGTTAGCTGACTCTAGGTCGTAAACTTAACATCACGCTAGCACTCCAGGCCACAAAACTGGCGATGCCAACCCATTCAAAAATGGCGGGCCACCAAATGGCAGGGCGATGCATCTCGACCAGCAGTTCATGATAGAAAGCTCTACCGCCCTCTGTTAGCTCCAAGCCTAACAGAGGGACCAACAAGAAAGCTGACATATTCACAAACGCGATAATGGCTAAAACACTGGTCGAGCGCGAAAATAAGCGCCCTCTACCTACGAATAAATACAGTCCATAAAACATTGAACTGACACTGCCGAAGATAAAGAAATACTTAATCGCCACAATATGTAAATGATAAACATTGATGGGGAACAAGCCAACCGCCGCTAAACAGAAGAATGTCAGCCCTAAGCAAGCAAAAAAGGGATAAGACCAAGATGAGTCCGCTATTTGCAATGAAAAAAGACAAAATAGTACCGCGCTCAAGCTCCCGAAAAATAGACCACCATTAATAATCACCGCAAAGTCGGAGTGTCCATAATGACCCAACTCACTCAGCGTGTGGTTCAAAAAACTAAAGCCTTCACCGTCATACATCTTAAATGTCAGTACCGATAACATCAAACCTAGCAATAGCCCGAAAATCCCGAGCATACCAAATCTAAATGCGAGTGTAGAAACCTTATTGTTCGTCCGAGCTACCATATATTCCTATTTTTATATTATCTAATGGCATCGTCTAATATATATCGAATTAGCCTTCGTTAAAGAGGTCTAGCTCAGATTTTTAACAACCATTACTAACACAAGATACGTAACATCCACGTTACTTTTATAGTCTACCGTTATTTTTTTTCAAGTTAAAACTCTAAAACAACCCAAACATTACCGCAAAAAAAGATAATAAAGCCAAAAAGTTAGCTAAAAATAGCGACCTATATTTCTTGCTAATATTTCGTTAAACAAATTAGCTAAATCTGAATAATAATGAGTGTATTAATGCTATATTCCACACATAATGTGTTGGTATATTTCCAACATATCTAGTAATACACTTTGCAGTCAAATGGAATAATAATGACAAGAAACAATGCAAACATAGTCAACCGGGAAGTTAGACTAACCTCTTCAGATCAATTGATATCAAGCACTGATAAACGAGGGATTATCACCTACGTTAATCAGCGATTTATCGAAATATCAGGCTATACAGAGAATGAACTGCTTGGCCAACATCATAATCTTGTACGACATCCTGACATGCCTAAAGCAGCCTTTAAAGAGATGTGGGCAAAACTCGAAGCCGGACAATCATGGCGCGGTATTGTTAAAAACCGCTGTAAAAACGGCCATTTTTACTGGGTTGATGCTTTTGTGTCGCCACTATTTGAACAGAGCGAGCTGGTTGGTTATCAATCTGTACGCGTTGCGCCTAAGATCGAATACATCAATAAGGCGCAAAAGATCTATCAACGACTCAATTTAGGTAAACGTGTTAGCGACCCTATTAGCTTAGCCAATAAACGCCTGCTATCTGCATTTTGTGCCAGCCTCGGTTTAGCAGCTGCTGGTTATATTTGGGGTTGGGGCGTAATTTTAGCCGGTATCGTGTTAATGGGCGTAAACCTTGTCATCTTTTATGACGAAGCCTTTCGTATTCCCGCTCGATTAATGCAGATGAAACAGCAGCATGACTCTGTCAGTCGTTTTATCTATTGCGGTCGAGATACCTCTTCGTTGCTTGATTTTCAGTTGATGATGAAAGACGCCAAACTGCAAGGTGTGCTGGGACGCTCACAAGATAATGCCGAACATATTGATGCCATATCCACTCAATTAATGACTGCCGCCCAACAAGCCCATGCTGGATTGGATATTGAAAACCAACAAATAGAACAAATCGCCAGTGCCACTGAGGAGATGGCCGCCACCATTACAGAGGTCGCTTCGAATATTCAATCAACCTCTAATCGCATTCAAGACACTTACCAGCTTTGCCATGAAAGCCGTGACAAAATGCAAAGAAGTGCAGCAAGCATTAGTGAGTTAACTGATTCAGTGACAGAAGCAGCGGCGAATGCACAATTGCTAAACAAAGAAGCAGAGCGAGTAGCCAGTGCAATGTCTGAGATTGATGCCATTGCCGAACAAACCAATTTACTCGCGCTTAACGCTGCTATCGAAGCCGCAAGAGCCGGTGAGCAAGGGCGAGGATTTGCAGTTGTTGCAGATGAAGTTCGCGCACTATCTAGCCGCACACAACAGTCAACAGAAAGTATCTCTAAGAGTGTCGATAAGATGTTTACCATGCTGACTCAATGGTCAAAACAGATGGATGAAAGTAAGTCACAAGCATTGTTATGCACTGACGATGCCGAGATTTCAGCGCAAAAAGTCGACACTATTTTTGAAGCAGTAAAAAATATTCACGATTTAGCGCAACAAAATGCCGTTGCCGCAGAGCAACAAACCTTAGTTGTCGGTGAAATAAACCAAAATATTAGTCACATTAGCCAAGCATCAAATGAAAATTTGAATGCTATTGATGTGGTTGAAACATCGGTTAAAGAGTTAAAAATTAATGCTGAAAAAGCAAAATCTTTGAGAAAAACATTTAGTTAGTTTGCCCTCCGTAATATGTGTTGTCGTTACCACTAGTGGGTAGCGACAACATCCGCCGAACCAAACAATCAACAACTAAGAAACATAAACAAACCATTGTTTTAAATGAATATAAACAAAAAATATTTTTGTGCTTTTGCTGCTTATTCCGATACAATATAAATAGTCATTTAGAGTTAATAACTATTCGCTAGTCTTGATATATTCTATATAACAAGAGAATCGTTTTACTTAGATGTTTTAAGGCGGTAACCTCGCCTGCTAGCGGTTGAATGAATATTCAATACATTATTTGCTTAAGTACCAATTCAGCTTTAACGCTGTAAAGCAAAACTCGATATTTAGGGTAATAAAAAGTGTCAGAAAAACAAACCCATAACATTAAAACCATACTTACGTTTATTGTGCCATCACTGATCGGTCTACTGTTATTCATGACCCCCATCAGTTATCAAGACGCAATCACCATTCCAATTGCAATTATCTCTAAAGGTCTACAGAGCCTGCTGGGTGACGCTCTCATCGGTATTGTCACTGCGATTGTTATCTTTACTGCTTTGGCATCATTAGTCGTTAAAGTCGCACAGCCTAAATTTGTGATTAAAAGCGTTTTTTTAAACTCCTTGTTTAATGTCACCCCTATTTGGTTAGTGATCCGCATACTCGGTGCCATCTTTATCAGCTTAACCTTCTTCGAAGTCGGTCCTGAAGCTATTCGCTCTGGTAGTACTGGTGCACTGGTTCTCAACGACCTATTGCCGGTACTGTTTTCAGTCTTCTTATTTGCAGGGATGTTACTGCCGCTATTACTAAACTTTGGTTTACTGGAGCTATTAGGCACACTGCTGACTAAAGTCATGCGTCCTATCTTCAATCTACCGGGTCGAAGTGCCATTGATTGTATGGCATCTTGGTTAGGAGATGGCAGTGTCGGTATTTTGATGACCAGCAAGCAATACGAAGCACGCTTCTATACTCAACGTGAAGCTGCTGTGATTGGTACAACATTCTCAGCAGTATCGATAACCTTTTCACTGGTGGTTATCTCGCAAGTTCAGCTAGAACACCTATTTGTTCCTTTCTATCTCACGGTATGTTTTGCCGGTTTTGTCGCAGCGATAATTGTGCCTAAACTGCCTCCCCTATCGTGGAAAAAAGACCTCTATATTGATGAAACACCCCGCCATAAAGATGATGAAGTCATCCCAGCCGGCCATGGCGTATTCTCTTGGGGTTTAGATCTAGCACTGACCAAAGCCTCTCGCGCTGGCGGCATCAAACATACATTGACCGACGGTGTTAAAAACGTAGTTGATATGATTTTTGGTGTGATCCCAGTGGTGATGGGTATTGGTACCATCGCCTTGATGGTTGCCGAATTCACGCCAATATTTAACTATCTTGGTATGCCGTTTATCCCGCTACTGGAACTATTACAAGTACCAGAAGCTGCTGAAGCCTCTAAAACAATTGTGGTGGGTTTTGCGGATATGTTTATTCCGGCCATTCTTGCCAGCTCTATTGAGTCAGACATGACCCGCTTTATTATTGCGGCATTGTCAGTCACGCAGCTTATCTATATGAGTGAAGTTGGCGCACTATTGATGGGCAGTAAAATTCCTGTCAATTTCCTTGAGCTTGCAGTGGTCTTTATCTTAAGAACACTGGTGACTCTGCCTGTTATAGCAGGGATCGCCCACCTGATTTTCTAGTTTTTATAGAGAAACAGTCAAGGTCAATAATCGGAGCGCATAAGCGCTCCTTTTTTTTGCCTCGTCATCAACATGCCACAAATAGTTCATCTGCTAGTCAACTGCCGCTTTTACTCTATTGTCATATCCCCGCTTTCACTGGCAGGACAATGGAAAACAAACAGCAAGGAATTGCCGCAACAGAACTCGAAAACAGCCTTGGAGACCGCAGCCTACCGCCGCAGAATGACACGGTTAAGCCCATAAATAGTGCCCGATTAAATCAAGCGCAACACTATAATGCCATTTGGCTTTCAGATGTTCACCTTGGCAGTAAAGACTGCAAAGCAGAGTATCTACTACAACTGTTAAATTCACTGCAAACAGACATCCTGTTTCTGGTTGGCGATATCTTTGACATATGGGCGCTAAAACGTAAATTCCTTTGGCCTCAATCACATAACCTAGTTCTACAAAAATTGCTCAAAATGGCACGAGAAGGCACACGTATTGTGTATATTCCGGGTAATCACGATGAAGCCCTAAAGCCCTACGATGGTTTTTGTCTGTTGGACCTCACCATTACCAAAGAGCATATTCACACCACAGTGTCAGGGCGTAAAGTGTTGGTATTACATGGCGACCAATTTGACTCTGAAGTGTGTATTGGCCGCGCCTACGCCAAATTGGGCGATCACCTTTATGACTTGCTGTTATTCCTAAATCGCCAACTGCATAAAGTGCGCAGCCAATTGGGTTATCCGTACTGGTCACTCGCCAGTTACGTCAAACTCAGGGTCAGCAAAGCGCAACAAGCCATTAAAAATTATCGCAACGCCGTCACCCGCTATGCAAAGCGCATGGAAGTGGATGTTGTCGTTTGTGGTCATATCCACCAGCCAGAACTCACGGTTACCGACAATATGGTTTACGCCAACGACGGAGATTGGGTGGAAAACTGCACCTTTATAGCCGAGTCCGATTCGGGTGATATCCAACTGCTGAAATGGCAAGAAGCTACAGCCTGCGCCCGACTTATCAGCGCAATTCAATTTAGCCAGCACTCAGGTTCACCAATGATAAAGCGCGTAGCTTAGCTCATATCTGTTCATAGCAGCTCGTCAGTCCTCATCAATAGGGTTTTATTATGATTTTCAATGTCGACAATGTTGTAGAACAAAACTTACCGATGCTCGATAAAACCCCTTGGCTAGCCACGCCCACCAAGGCGATGCTGCGTTACCTGCTCAAGGAGAAAGAGTGTAATGACATTGCTAATCAATTCTCCTATTTAAAAGGGGTAGATTTTGTCGAGCAGGTACTCAATAGTTTCAATTTCAACTACAGCGTGCCCAATAGCGAGATAGAAAACATCCCTATTGAAGGGCGAGTGGTCATCTACGCCAACCATCCTATCGGCTCTCTTGACGCCTTAGCCATGATAAAACTTATCAGCAAGGTGAGACCCGACATAAAAGTGGTCGCCAATGAACTGCTGATGGCACTTGAACCGCTGCATTCAATACTGCTGCCGGTTCGTAATATGACGGGGGGCACGCCAAAACAACACCTCAATAATATCCATCAGCATCTACGAGATGAAGGTGCGCTATTGATTTTCCCCAGTGGCGAGGTGTCACGGCTTCGACCAACAGGTGTGGTTGACTTGCACTGGCATTCTGGTTTTTTAAAGATAGCGAAAGCGTGTAATGCCCCACTGCTGCCCATGCACGCTGATGCTAAAAACTCAGCAGCGTTTTATGGCGCCTCAATGCTGTATAAACCACTGGCCAGTTTGATGCTCGTAACGGAGATGTTTAAGCAAGCCAAGAAAACCATGCCCGTACGCATTGGGGAGTTAATTCCTAAAGAGGTGGTTAATAGCTCAGATTTCCCGCTGAAAACAAAAGTTAAGCTATTAAAAAATCATCTCTACCGCATAGGTAAAAATCGCAGCCCACTGTTTACCACCCAAAGTGCCATTGCTCATCCTGAGTCTCGCAGTGAGTTACAAACGGCGCTTTTAAAGTGTGAATTACTTGGCGAAACAAGCGATAAAAAGAAGATTTACCTCTATCAACACCAAGCAAGTAACCCGATTATGCGCGAAATAGGACGACTAAGAGAGATAGCTTTTCGAGCAGTGGGTGAAGGCACTGGCAATCGCAGAGATACCGACAAATACGACTCCTACTATCAGCACTTAGTGTTATGGGACCCCGTAGATATGGAAATCGTCGGTTCATACCGTTTTGCCGGTGCTAAAGAGGTTCATCAACAATATGGTAATGATGCACTTTACAGCCAATCATTATTTAAATACCACAGCGCCTTTGCCCCCTACTTTGAACAAGGATTAGAGCTTGGGCGTAGCTTTGTACAACCCAAATATTGGGGCAAACGCAGTTTAGATTACCTCTGGATTGGCATCGGCGCCTTTTTGGTTAAAAACCCACAATATCGTTACCTGTTTGGTCCCGTATCGTTAAGTGACCAACTGCCAGAACCCGCCAAAGAGCGCTTAATCCACTTTTATAAAATGCAGTTCGCCAGCGAGCAACCACTGGCGCACTCTTTTAGTCCGTTTATTTTTAATGAAGATAAACTGCAATTACTTAATCGCCAATATGGCCAGCTTGAATATGCCGAAGGCTTTAAATTACTCAAACAAACGATGGCAAGTATGGGCGCGGCGGTGCCTGCACTCTACAAACAATATGGCGAGCTTTGTAATGACGATGGTGTCAGCTTTCTTGATTTTGGCATTGATGCTGAGTTTGGGGATTGCATCGATGGCTTGGTATTGGTTGATACGCATAAATTGAAACACAAAAAACGCAGTCGCTACTTTGATTGTCACCGACCAGAACTTGGGGCGGTAAACTAATCGTTAGTCGGTACTCACACTGCCAACAAAAAGGCCAGCCTCACGGGCTGGCCTCAATATTCAGTCGTAAACGGATTAAATCGCCCAGCCGCCCAGATAGAAAGTCACTAAACCAAGCGTAATGGCGATAACGCCAAGCCGCAGTTTGCGCCACTCGCCGCTGCATATACGGCCAATCACCAAGGTGACAAACCCAAGCATTATCCCTGTCACAATATTACAGCTTAAGATAATAAACACAGCGCAAGTCAGACCCGCCATCGCATCCACTTTATCGTCAAAATCAAGCTTAGTCACGTTGCTTAGCATCAGTAGTCCAACATACATAAGCGCTGGCGCCGTTGCATAAGCCGGCACTAGAAAGCTTAATGGCGCCAAGAACATCATCATTAAAAACAGCAAGCCAACAATGGTCGCCGTCAGGCCCGTTTTACCACCCGCAGCGGTTCCGGCTGCAGATTCAATATAAACGGCAGCGGGAGCGCCGCCGACAACACCAGCAACAATACTGCTGACAGAATCTGACGTCAGTGCTTTACCACCACCCACTATATTGTCGTTCTCATCCAGCAGTTCAGCTTGCCCAGCAACAGCACGGATAGTACCAGTAGCATCAAAAATTGCCGTCATCACCAACGCCAACACAATCGGCAGTACCACAGGGTTCAGCGCGCCCATAATATCGAGCTGGCCGATCATTGATGTTTCAGACATCAAGTCAGGCAATGCAAATAAGCCTTGGTAAGTCACGCTAGGATCAAATATTAAACCAAAGATTGATAAGCCGACAATCACCAGCAATATGCCACCAGGCATGCCACGGCGCTCAAGCCCTATCGTCGCCGCAAGACCAACAATAGTGGCAATAACCGGCAAGCTATTAATATCACCCAGCTTGACGGGTAAGCCAGCATCGTTCGATACAATCAATTGCACGCTATTGGTCGCAATAAGCAGTAAAAACAGACCAATACCAATACCCGTACCGTGAGCAATACCTTTTGGCAGATTAGTCAGTACCCACTGACGTATACCGGTGACACTCACAAGGGTAAATACGATACCCATAAGGAAAATAGCGCCAAGCGTGACAGGAATCGATATCCCCTGCCCCAGCACCATACTAAAGGCTGTAAATGCCGTGAGTGATATTGCACAACCAATGGCCATCGGCAAGTTAGCCCATAACCCCATGAGTAACGACCCAAACGCGGCAATTAAGCAGGTAGCAATAAATACCGATGCAGGATCAAACCCCGCAGTACCCAGCATGTTAGGCACCACAATCACCGAGTAAACCATCGCCAAAAACGTCGTTAAGCCGGCAATGACTTCACGTTTCAAGGTACTTCCACGGGCAGTAATATTGAAATAGCGATCCAAAAATGAATCGGTGGCAGACACAGCGGCAGAGTTAGAGCTAGAGAGAGCCTGTTCAGACTTCATAGTAGTTATACCTTTTGATCTCTTAAATATTATACCCAAGCCACTTCAATATGTTCGTTTCAGAGCCCCCGTAGGGTAGCTGAGCAAGGCAGTGATTGAGAGAATGGTATTCCCTTTTCAATATCACTAACACAGTGCAGCTATTCTACGGGAACTCCCGTAGGGCAAGGCGAGAAGTACCATTTTTCGGCGTTATGAAATATTGAATTCGAATAACGAGTACTTCAATTTCATGCCTTGAACTCTGTCACTTCTCGACATGCTGAATACTGCATCTTGAGGTCGTTTGGGTATATCAGTAAACCAATGGTTATTCATTGGCGATATGGCTATGGCAGGTAGAGCCCCAAACGAGATTGACTTGGGTGAGAGATCCACTTGGCGCTGATAGCGCTAGTGACCTGCGAGTATTGGTGTAAACACATTTGTGGTACACAATGTCTGGTAAAATTTACTCTTACCAACATAGCCTTTGTTGGCGCGGAGTTTACAACAATCGACAATCAGTAAACAGGAAGCAGCTAACATATTTGTGCTACAAATGTAAAAAATAGCTTCAAAATGAAACAGCGTGTTCTGTATATAACACAATAAAAAGGTCCTGCTGTAAGTGACAACGCTAACTGTTAATTATGGTGCTACTGCTATTGAAGCGTATTAGTCGAGAATAGATATGTTAGTTTTAAAGCTAAACACGTTTTTGGGCAGAAATGAGATAGCTTAGCAGAACAACTTGGGAATAATTGGGAGTCATCCCGGCAAGGCTTCTGGGCCGGGATCTAGTGCCATTACCTAAAACATCTACTTATGATGGAAAGCAGCTCATCCACTATGTTCCTTTGCAAGCCGCCGTGAATACCTCCATGTAGGCTCTGCTGAAAAATCCCTTTTTCAGAAGCTTGCACGTTCCACAGCAGATGCTCTGCCAGCGAGTTCAGAGTAGCGTGTGTTCACACGAGTTCAGAGTAGCGTCTAGCTCATTTCTGGACAGAACCGAGTTAATGCAAAAGGTCTAAAAGTGAGCTGTGAGATTAGGAAATGTACGGTAATAAATTAAAGTTTACACTGACCCCACATATTCAACCCCACATATTCACCAGAACCTTCCATACCAAGTGTGAAAGGCGGTGTTGGTAAACCTGGAAAGGCCCCTTTTCGAATATAAGTGTCCGCGAGCTTAACACCGCTATACGCTACCTTTATAAGAACTTGAGTGGGTGTAATTGATGGCTTTTCAACTTCATTGACAACTAATTTATCGATATCACCAAACGACTGAACCTGTACTGCTTTCATTTTGAAATTCCTCTCTAAACTATTCATTATTGCTAAAATTAAAAACCATATGGATTGTCGATAACGTAAACCCAGCCACCGTCCACGTAATGCATAACCTCTAAAGCAGTGCCATGCATAGCATTTGGTACTTCCCATTCTGAGAGGATCATGGCTACGTCACCATTTACATGAATAGAAACACTTTTTGTGACCATCTTTACATCACCTTGCATAAAGCCCTGTAATACCTGTTTAATCGCTTCATGCCCCTTAGCTTGGTTGCCTTCTTCATCTAAAATAAATACTGCATCTTCATGAAAAAGCGTACTTAATCCTTCTATATCTTTCTGTGCAAAGTATTGCCCAAATAATACATGTAACTCAGCAGGCGTTTGTGGTTTCGAGTAATGAGTTCCTGCCTGCAGACAGAATGAAAACAAAGTGGTTAAAAGTAAAATGTAACGCATAACTTAGTCCTGTTAATTGTTGGCTCAGATACAACCAATATCTTTGCCTTGTCGTTGTAAGTTATAATAATGAACTTGGTTACTATTTGAAAGTAGCTTCCAAAAAGTAACTAGTTACCCCTATGTAACTAGTAAGCTGTGATATCGATCGATATTAAACTGTAGATTAAAGAAGAACGAATGAGGAAAGAGTGATGCCAATAGAAGTGAATCATCAAGTAAAGCCAGCCAACTATTGTAGTGTGGACAAATACTTAACATTGATATCAACTAAATGGACTGCACATATCGTATGGTTGCTAGGCCAACAGGAAGAGATGCGATTTGGTCAAATACGTAAGCAGTTGGCATTAGTCTCAAGTAAGGTACTCACTGAGCGTTTAAAGTTGTTACGAGAGCATGGATTTGTTTGGCGAAAACAAGAAGACACTATCCCGGTCACGGTGAATTACGGTTTAACCCCTAAAGGTATAGAGCTTGCTAATGTGGTCGATATTATTGTACAAAAAGCCGAACTATGGGATGCGATGTAGTTCATGTACCCACGACTCAGAATGGTCGGATAAGCGGCACTGGTTACCAAGTTCCGCTCTCCTAAGAACCTACGTGCAACTTTCACTGCATACGACTCAAGCCTCCACCAAGGCGTACTATGTTACCCGGTAACCACAGGGGTTACCTTTGCAATACTCACTTGAAGCTTTGATACTTTCTGCTCTATGACTTTCCAATCTTTGGATTATCGTTGAGCAAAGCAAGGAGAGTCACTAACTTCAATCGAAGTCAACATTTGCGTTTCTCCATTAACAAAGTTCTTCTAATTTTCTTGCAACGGGAGACCAGCTGGAAGTGGGATCACTTTCGTGGCAAACACAAGGTCTGTATCTGCATAATTACAATGCAGCATTGGCTTTCTCCAGTCTCCTTTACCGGCACCACTATCGGCTATCTTCACAGATAACTTTCCCAATGGGAGCGATTCAGGCTTACCGTGTTCCGTATGAAGCGTAATGTCAGTTTAGATGCCCACTCTAGTGCGAAGAGCTATATGACCACGAAAGAGCATTTCTCAATATCTTTCCAGCTCTCGTTGCCTTTTGGCCACAGCGTATAAACCACTTCCGCTGCTTCTCATATAACGCACCTTACGTGAATTCACATATGTTCATCATACTCACTCCCTAGCACTTACCCGACTTGTGGTTATCAGGAAGAACATCCTCTCACGATTCTGTTCCCATCCGGCTATAAACCGAATTTCGTTACATTGTCAGACTCGCTGCTTTATTCAGAGTCTTAGGGTCATCTGGTGATAAAGATGGTTCACTCTTATCGTGGTGAACAACGCTTCATACGACTTCACGTCGCACGGCAGGAATGAGTTACTTTCAAGCTGAAATGGTTCCAATGACCTGCGGTCGGCGTATGACAGACGCTACTGAGACTCACCGTGAACACATCTGACCTCCAAGGACGGAGGGAATGCCAAATTATGTAGGGAACAGAATTGGCCTGTTTTCGAAGGCCTCAGCCGTATCTACATTGGGTTATGGAAGCGCAATACTTCGCCATTTGAGTTTTCAATTTAAAGACACAAGCCTTAAATTAAACGATATTATCAAACAGAATAAACTGTGATCACAGAATCAAATCTCCCCCGTTGGAAATTTTGCTTTTTAAATTTCGCCGGGGCGCTGAGGGATTGCCAAGGGGCGCAAGCGCTTTGACCCTTGGCTCTGGTGTGGGCGAAGCAACACGACCTTTGCTGTTATTAAACCGTTCCGTCGCAGCTTAAAAAACAAAAGACAATAACCAGTAATAGGGAATTATTGTTCAACCCTGTATTATCAAATCTTTAGCTGATGCTCTAAAGATACAAGCGGGTAGTTTTAATGTGGTTAAATGAAAAACAGCTAATCGATTCAAGGATAGTTGCATATCGAGAGTCTTTATTGAGCTCTTGTCCCAATCATATCGTGATTGATAACTTATTTGATAAAGACAGACTCGATGACGTAATAAAGGTGTTGCAGCAACCGCATGACTGGCAAACTCAAAAACATACTTATTCTGCTTTATATGTCGATAACCTCCAATGGGAAAATACGACCACAGAGCAACGCTTTGTACAGCGAGATGTTTGGCAACGTGCAGCGGCGAGTTCCAACAACGACTCTACCAATATAGCTCAGGCTTTTTTGTCATTTTTGCGCGGGGATGAGTTTATGTCGCTGTTATCACGTATTTTTAATGTGACGATAACCGATATGAATGTGGCTGACCCTCTAATCAATACCAATTATTTTCGCTTAGGCGCTGCCGACTTTGTTGAACTGCACGCGGATGACTCTCCCGGAAGAGAGATCTGTATGTTGGTGTATTTAAATAAAGAGTGGCACAACAATGCAGGAGGTGAACTTACTTTTATAGGTAAGAATAATCAGCCTATTAGTATTGCGCCTTTATATAACCGCTGTATTTTGTTTGACCCCTCTTCAAAGGGCTCTGAACACTGGGTGGAAAAGCTGAATGCTGAATATACCGATGAATATCGCTATAATGTGACCAGTTGGTATTGGTCTGAATAATGTACTCTTCTATAAAATGCTCAGACTTTAAATAACACACTGTGCCAACAGATAACCATCATCCACATCGAGGTTACCTAAGTCCGTTAAGACTCCTTGTAAAGCAACGTCCGTATGCTCACTCGGCGTGGGCATCGCTTTCAAGAGATAAGCCGTTCGCTGACATCTGACCCATAAGGCTTATGATATTTCAGATATCACTCAAGCATTCCCCATGTCCGTGTCGGTCAGATAGAAAATGTCACTATAATGTCAGAAATATCACTGAACGGTCATCACCACCGCAAATAAATGAAACTTTAACGTCCGCGCTTGCTACCCGCTAATGCGCGCTTTTTGGCGCGCTGCCTTTGTGCCGATTTACTGTTTTTGCGTGTTACAGGTTCAACCTTGGTAAGATCAGGCTCAAAGCCCGCTAACCACTGCTGCGGCAGACGTTTATCCAATAACGATTCAAGCTCCTCAAGTAACAGCGCATCATCTTCACTGTACAGCGTTATTGCTTTGCCCTTATTACCTGCGCGGCCTGTACGACCAATACGGTGAATATAGTCTTCTGCAATAAAGGGCAGTTCATAATTAATCACATAATCAAGCGCTATAATATCCAGCCCACGAGCGGCAACATCAGTGGCCACCAGCGCCTTGATTTTTCCCATCTTAAAATCGTTGAGCACTTGCTCTCTAGCACCTTGGCTCAAATCGCCATGCAGTGCTTTGGCTTCAACGCCTGCTACAATCAGCTTTTGGCTAATCGTATCGACGGTCTGCTTCTTACGACTAAATATCAACACCTGTTGCCATTGACCTTTGTTAATCAGGTGGCTTATCAGCTCAGGTTTTCTATCGCTATCTACCGCATAAACAATCTGTTCAACATTATCCGCGGTGCTGTTGGCTTGATTGGCTTCAACCCTGATCGGTTGCTGCAACAATCTTTTACTCAGCTCAAAAATAACTTTCGAAAACGTTGCTGAAAAAAGCAGTGTCTGCCGCTGTGGTGGCAACTGTTTTAATATGGCATTAATTTCATCCATAAACCCCATATCCAGCATTCTATCGGCTTCGTCAAACACCAATGTTTCTATTGCAGATAGCGACAAAGAACCTCGACGCAGGTGATCAAGTAAACGCCCAGGCGTTGCCACCACAATATCGATGCCATCGGCTAACTTTTGAGCCTGAGCATCAATGCTGACACCACCATAAATCACCGTACTCTTGACTGCGGTGTTGGCACCATATTCAGCAATACTCTTATTAACCTGTAACGCAAGTTCTCTTGTTGGCACCAGCACTAATACCCGTAGTACCTTTTGCTGGCAAGTTTCAGTTTTCTCGATTAACTTTTGCAGCAAGGGTAAGGTAAATGCAGCCGTTTTTCCGGTGCCAGTCTGAGCACTGGCCATCAGATCCTGACCCGCTAAAATGACTGGAATCGCAGCCAATTGGATTGGCGTTGGTTCGATATAGCCTTTTTGCGTGAGTACGCTAAGTAAAGTATCGCTTAATAATAGGGATGAAAAAGACACCAGCATATTCCTTAAAGTCGTTCTATTCAGCACCAGATGGCTTGCGCGCATATTAGCAGAAAATAGCCGTTTTGTTTTACCAACTCTCTTGACTACCAATCCGACCCAACTCAAACAACTTATTGGAACATTTTTGCACTCTCCCCCTATAACCATCATTGGTCAATGAGGGATCAAATAACCTGATGAACAGTAAAATAATTGCGCTATTACTTACTACACTATCGATTTATTTGGCCCGATTGATGACTATTTTGATGCCGGGAATGCCACGCAGGAGACAGTAGTCTTTTATAGGCAAGCTAAGACAGTGGTGAGAGTGAGGTAACGATGAGCAAAATGCTAATGCTGTTGGCTTTAGATACACCATTGCCCAGCGTTATGGCTTACATATGGGAATGGATGTTGCCAAGGGTCCAGAAGACGTTGCGTGGAACGTTAACTTAGGCCCTGGTTTTTAACAGACCCGAAAACGTGACCCAGATCACAAGTTAGAGCGAAGTATGATAAAGCAAATGCTAAAGTGACGATGAGGTCACAATTTGAACGGCTAAAAAAACGACAATAGCTGCCGGTTTAATGTTGTCGTTATTGTTGGTCATTTAGTGTTCGAGTTATCACATCAAGCTTTACTTTGGGTTCAGGCATTAGGCTTTGTGTCGATGACCATTGGTTGGTGGGCAAATGCCCAGTTATGCGACCGAAAATTATTATCAGGTAATCTTTTAGCATCCGGCTTAACCGCTATTCACTTAGGCCTGCTTGGCAGTACCTTAGGGATGATGAATCAGCTACTTAATATTGGCCGCTTTGCGACTTGCCGTAGCGAAAAAGCACGCTGCGGTTGGCGTATCACACTATTGCCCTTAGTGTTTTCAGCGTTAGCAGTGACACAAGGTCTTATTTGGGCTGAACATTGGTCTGAATGGGCGGCGGTTGCTGCTGCAGTCTTAATGAGCTACGCGCTTTTTTATTGCAGTTCAACCCGACTACGTTATGCCTTGCTGATCAGTAATCTGTTAAACCTCACATTATCGGTACACCTGCATTCTTGGTCAGGTATCGCTTATCAGCTCGTCACCATCGCCATTATTTTAAAAGGGTTACCTGCCATTAAGCAGCAATCTTACGTGTTAGAACGCACCACTTAAATAACATGTTATGCACTTTATAATGAAGTTACGCCTAAATAGGAGTAATTCCTTTCTCTAACGTTGAGTTGAGTTAACTTATAATATATAAAAGCACTTTAGAAATAATCTAAAACACTATTCAAGTGCAAAATGGAAGATTTAGAAGGGAGTCACTATGGATGAAAGACGACAGTTTTCACGAGTTTCATTTGCCAATCAAGCCCAGGTGAAATGCAAAGATAAAGTATGGCAAACAACGCTATTTAATATCAGTCTCAATGGTGCCCTCATTGAATTACCACCGCAGTTTGCACCAAGCAGCCAACAACTCCAGCTGAGTTTTTTTATTGCTGATTCCGACATTCAGGTGCATATGGATACCCAGCTTGTGCATCAAAAAGACAATCTATTAGGCTTGGCTTGCAGCCATATTGATGTTGAAAGTATTAGCCACCTGAGAAGATTGATAGAGCTCAATGTCGGTGACCCTAGCTTACTCGACCGAGAACTTGCCCTATTTATTGATACACACAACCAAGGGAAATAACCACTTTTCAGGGTGGTACTTCCCATGGATGCATTTCTCATAAATGCATCACTAATTGATAAGTTCAATGAGCTCATGAATGGTTTTAACAGAGTGAATTGTTGCCCCTAGCCCTTCCATCGATTTATGGTAGTTCCTAAAGGGGATATAGATTTCGGTAAAGCCATGCTGCACCGCTTCTTTCACTCTAGGCACACCACTGTCTATCGGCCTAACGTCACCATTAAGACTCAGCTCGCCCATGATGCAAGTCGTTCTCGGCACAATAAAATCGTTTAAACTACTCAGTAAAGCCGCAACCAACGCAAGATCGATGCAGGTTTCAGACTCATCAATTTTTAAGCCACCGACTAAGTTAAAGTAAGTGTCGTGGAAAATCTTGGTTTTGGTATGCTTACGTAAAATCCCAGTTAACATCTTAATCCGATTCATATTGAGCCCGACGCAGACTCGCTGCGGAAACTCACCCTCGGTTTCAGTGGTTAGACACTGGATTTCAAGCAACAAATTGCGATTGCCCTTTCGAATACAGGTAATAGCGGCACCTGCGGAATCGGTACTCGAGCCAGAAAGGAATATTTCACTCGGGTTATCGACACTCAACATGCCGCGCTCAGTCATGCGAAAAATACCCACGGTATCGACATCACCAAAACGGTTTTTGTTAGCTCTAAGCGTACGAATTTGACCATCGTTACACTCAATATGCGTTAAACAGTCAACAATGTGGATCAGGGTTTGTGGCCCTGCCGTTTCATTATTCTTGTTCACGTGAGCGACCAAAAACATGGTGACATTGTTTTGTTTACAATACTGCGTCAGTGCCTGTGCGCTGCCCTTCACTTGTGAAGGGGAACCAGGGCTACCGTTAGCCATTTCAGTGACTACGGCTTGAATAGAGTCAATCACCGCAAACTTCACCTGCTTCGCTTCTAACTCAGCAATAATCGCTTCAACACTGGTTTCAGCCATAAGGTAAAGGTTGTCTTCATTACAATTGAGCTTTAAACGGTTCACGCGATTCTTAAACTGCGACAATGATTCTTCTGCGGTACAATAAAGCGACGGCATTGATTGCGACATACGCGAGACTAAATCAGAGAGCAAGGTCGTTTTACCCGCACCCGGATCGCCAGAGATAATATTGACTGAACCTGTTGTTAGGCCACCGCACAACACCCGGTCTAGCTCGCCAATGCCAGTCAATCTCTTTTCCGCATCGACCTCTTCTATCTCGTTCAGCTTTTTAGAACCGCCGCCCACAGAGCCTGCGTAACCTAAACGGGTTGCAGTGGTGGGTTTTGCGGTAGAGATCTTTATTTCACTAATGGTATTCCACTCTTGGCAAGCGCTACATTGGCCCTGCCAGCGAGGAAAGTCTTGACCACATTCATTACATACGTAAGCTGTTTTATTCTTTGCCATGATTCTTTCTAGGTAGTATAAAGTCGATAAAGTATCGGCGTTTTCAGCCGATAGCTAAGGGTACAAGGAAGATAGTACTGTAAATTGGGTTTATTCCACAAAAACTTGCCAATGAGCCTATCAGCCATTGGTCCAATAAGCATCCAAAAAGAAGTAATAGATGAGTTTAGATCTGCATAATGCGCTAATAGAACAACTGACGCCTTTGCTAATGGAACCCAATTTCCATGCCCTGTTTGAGCAACTAACAGCAGAAGAGTCAAATTCGACTCGATTTCTCCTCAAGATGGAGCTTAATAGGCTTGCATCCAGCTGTGCTCGAGTCATCGACTTACGCAACAAAACAGATCTTGAATGCGAAACTTTCGAGTTTGGTACGCAAACCCATTTTATTGATCAAGCTACAAAAGCCAATTTTTTAGAGGCATTAGCCCTTTATCGAGAGCAATATACCCTAGGGGTTTATGAGCAAGTGATTGCCGCCCATAAAGCCCGCGTACTAAAAGCACGCACCAATGCAGATATTGAGGTAAGCCCTGTCGATGCCCCTTATATCGCGCAAGGCATTGTATTGGGCAGCTACTTTGCACGTTGCGAAGAGCGCATGAATTACAGCATGAAAATTGAAGTATCCCAAACGATGCAGCAATATCTGGGGATCACCGTTGATCTATCGGTCGGCGGCGCAAGAATTCGTCTGCCAGCCAAGCAGACACTCAATGTAAAACAGCCTATAAAAATCAAACTACTCGAGCTTAGCGATGATTATTACCACCAAGATCTACAACAAGGTGTTGAATATGAGATTGTCGATATTGAAGGTAATCAAGAATATAGCTGGCTAAGGCTCAAACGAATATCAGGCAGTGACGCCTTGGCTGACATGCTCAGAAAGCTCATCAGAGGCCATAAGTATCGCTATAAAGTCGATGTTAATGATGTGCTGGTCACGACTAGAGGCTTAGGTTTTGAACGGCACTACTTACCGCACATACCTCATCTTGCGCTATTTATCGAAGATAAAAAGCTTGAGTCATCCGCTGATGATGCCCCTCTATATCAACCAACACATATGTTGTTGGGGCGAGATAATCAGGCGATTTCACAGTACTTTAAAGATGAATCTGGCATTAGCCAAATAAATGCGCTGTTAACGCCATCAAGACTGCACGCTATCATCGGCGCCGATGAAACCAGTCCGCATAGCCAGCTATTTTGTTTTACCTTTCAAGCACAAGGGGGCAAATACTTTTATTCAGCCACTCTCGCAGAGTTGCAAGGTAAACAGCTACAAGCACTCTTTTTCAGCTTTGGCGCGACAAAACCCAGTTGGCGGATATTTCATGTTGCGCGCCAAACAATCGATCACAACCAAGCTTACAGAGCTAGCCTATTGCCGGGCGATGACGCCAGTTATAATGCATTGACCGAAGCTCAACTGGCCGCATTTACGCATGTTATTCAGTTGATTGATGTCACCAACCATGCTGCTAATGGGCAGTATCAAACCTGGAAATCCCTTAACAACTGCAACGTTAATGAGCTCAAAGTGTTTGGCCAGCAAAAATTAACATTACCGGGTTTGAAACAAGTCTCTATGGAGTTTAGCGAACGCCGTAATGAAGCGCGTTTTGCCTTTAGGACACCAGTGGTATTGAGTCAAGGAAATATCAGTACTAGCGCCTACACCCAAGATATCTCCAGTAAAGGGCTGCAGATCACCACTGATACTGCCGTTGAGTTTAATCAGGCTCTGCCTATCGGGCTCAGCTTTCCGAAACTGCAAACCATTGCAGGTAAAGTCGTACTGCAGCAATTACCCTATCGACTGATCCGCACTCGAAAAAATGGCGTCACCTTGCACCTTGCGGCGCAAGTCGGCCATACACCACACGTTGGCGTTGAGTTTCTTAACCGTTTAATTGAACACAATAAAAGCAAGTTTCAGAAACTCACAGAAAACAACCATGATGTAAAAGAGCTTGCCGATGGTATGAAAAATCTGCTGATGCGCAAGTTGGTGTCAGTGCCTTTCTATCTAGAAAAAACCGTAAAATCGGCCTATATTTCTACGGTTGGGATTGGTGTTGAACAAAACCCTATCGCCAATATATTTGCTAGCAACAGTAAAAAACCGTTGGAATATGACTTAGCACCGCTGTTCCAAGACGGAAAGCTTAAGCGCGATATCATAGTGCCGATCCGTACAATGAAGCCGCAGAATGGGCTAGCGTTTTATGAAGTTTATGTGCAAATTTCTCGGCTGTCGCAAGGCAAGGTAGACGTTCTGTGTATTACGGATTCAGATTTTAAAGATACCGCTCAGTTATTACACTTTATCCAGCAGAGTCGACAGTTAGGTGAGTTTATGGCATTGCGGGTTTATCGCGGCGCTACCGGAAAACCGGACTTAGATTATATCCGTCGTGAACGGGAATACATAAAGATGCACGCACTGCACAAGGGCACAAAACTAGAAGAACAACTCTGGCGCGTTATTGGTGTGGGTGAGCTACTCGATATCAGCCGCGAGGTAATACTGCGTTTCCCTGAATTAATCACTAGTGCAGTCAAAAACTTATCGTAATCTTCTACCTTAGTAAGTTAATTTACATCATAAAAAGCCCAAGCATAGCTTGGGCTTTTTGTTTCAGTCACAGTGCCAGCTGAAACGATGTCTCCCCGTCAACTGACATCGACTACCGATTAACTGATATAACTTTGTCCGGCGTAGACCACAAAGTGTCTAAGCGCGAGTACCCCTAAAATAGTACTACAAGAAACGGTAATCAAAAATCCCTTGGTATGGCGCCAAGACTTAGGTGCAAAGATGCTCGACAGTACCGGCACCAGCAGACCAAGTCCTACCACTCCAATCCAAAATACACTCGCCCATACTCCTTGAGTAATCGCACCTAAAGCACCTTGAGCTGCAGGACCTGAAAAGTTTAATCCAACAAATAGCAGCACTAAACAGAGGGCTTCGTTAAAAGCGACTGGATATTCAATACGATGAACTTGGTCAATACAGTCAGACTTCTCTTTACTAAAGAACAGAGTTGCCACTAACACGTTACCTGCTGAACCAGCTGACAATGCCGAGGTTAAAAATAGCGCTGGCAATATTGCAGTGTTCAAAATCGGATAGCTAATGAGTGCCGATAATAAGAAGCCAGTGTACGCACCTACTCCAATTGCCAAAACAAAAATCAGTTTATGGATACTATTTTCAAGCTGACGACAGACTTTTAGGATCCCAGCCAGCCATGGTGCATATTTCAGAACCTGCTTCTCAAACACTAACGCGGCAAACACAAACACCAGTGGAATATAGACCAATAACGCCAGTACCCCCCAAGCCATCACCGAGGTTAAGTTGTAGTTAAGCAGGATATGATAAAACTCGAACGGCTTAGTCAAATCCAAAACTAACAGCGCCATACCTAAACTGATAGATACCGGTGCCACTATTGCGGCCGCTTTTATCACCGGCAAACCTTCTGTCGGCAAGCCTCGGCTTTTCTTGTACCATTTTAGCCCGATAGCGACCAACATTGAGCCTGCAGAGAGCCCGGCCATGAATAGGTATACTGCGATGATCCAGTTCCAAACGACGGGATCATATTGCTCCATTGAGCCCCATATATTGTTCATGCTTTGATCCCTCCTCTACGACTTGGAATTCGATAAACTCTTGGCTCTGTACCAAGATTTACCTTCTGTTGGTAACTAGGCTTAGTGTCTAACACCTTGCGCACTTCAGAGGTCAAGTCATTAGCATCACCAAAGGTGAGCGCTTGAGTTGGACACACTGTGACGCAAGCAGGTTGTTCACCCCGGGCTAAACGACTTTCTTTACAGAAATCGCATTTATCTGGCACCCGGGTTTCAGGGTTGATAAAGCGCACTTTATAAGGACACGCTGCGACACAATATAGGCAACCTACACACTTGTTTTCATTAATAGACACTATGCCATCGTCGTTGACATAGGCTGCGCCCGTAGGGCAAACCTTAACGCAAGGGGCATTTTCGCATTGCTCACACGAAACACGGTTGTACTTAAAATGTAAATGGGGGAAGTTGCCATATGGCCCTTCAATTCGAACCTGCAGCCGGGTCACCGACTCAGGAACATTATTTTCACTGCGGCAAGCCACGTTGCAAGCTTGGCAGCCAATGCACTTATTTTCATCGTGCACAAGAACATAACGCTTAGTCATAATGATCTCCGATTAAATCTTGGCAATTTTGACGCCGGTAGTATGCAGGTTCATACCTGTCACCGGAGACGTAACGTGGGGAAGTAAGTTACCGCAATGCACACCTTTACCGGTCGCTCGCGCAAGCTCTTTGTTCTTTGAACCGCAACCCATATAGGCAAAGACAGTGTCAGGACGAATACCAGGGGTGACTAAGGCATGACCCTCTTCGCTGCCGGTATCGTTGTAGATTCTGATTTTGTCACCACTGGAAATATTGAGTAGTCCAGCCGTAATAGGATGGATCCACACCGCATTATCAGACATCAAACTCGCCAACATCGGCACGTTTTGAGTCGCCGCGTTGGTATGTACCGCAACCTTGCCCTGAATGAAGAACAACTCGTCCGCCTTTTTCATGGTCACTTCACGGTATTTGATCACCCCGCGACCCGGCGCCATCTTTTCGACTTTGTTAGAGCTGAGCTCAATCTTTCCTGAAGGTGTTTTAAAAGAGAGGTGACTTGCGTACGTGTCATCAGCATCAGTTGCGATAGCATTTGGATACGTATTGGCAAACTGCTTCACCATTTCCGGTTCACGCAACAACAGTGGTTCGCCATAACTTACCCAGCCATCACTCTTGATTTTATTGAGTAGCGGCACATTCTTGTCGACTTGAAACAGTTGCAGCGTTTCCATGTTCTCCCAAGGGAAGAATTGACCTTGACCCAACGAGTTAGCAAGCTCCTTCCATATAAGCCAGCTAGGCTTAGTGTTGCCTATCGTTTCAACGACTTTTTGGCGCACGTAGTAAGCTGGGTTTTTACCCGACTTATCAACTATCTCTTCGTCGCGCTCTAGGTAAGTTGATTCTGGTAGGAAAATATCAGCATAAGCTGCACTTTCACTAATATAAATGTCACAAGCGACGACAAAGTCGAGCTTCTGCATCGTTTTAACGACCCTAGCTCTGTCTGTCATGGTCTGCATTGGATTGGTACGGCTCATTACCCAAGCGTGCAGTTGATAAGGCTGAGCTTCTAACGTGGCATCAAGAATGGTTTGATACACCCCACCGGATGACCAAATAAGCGCGTATTGTTCATCGACCATGTCGATTCTTTTGGCCTTAGGTTTAGGCATACCTTCGACACCTGGCTTTGCCAGTGTGGGGGCGACTTTATCTCCAGCAAACTTATTATACTTAGAGGCTTTCTTACCAAAGTACAAACCACCTTTGCGCTCGATATTACCCACCAACACATTGGCAGCATATAGCGCCCGGCGCATCTCAAACTCTTCGGTAGTAAATGATGAACGGTGGCCAAAATCGACGAGTGCGTGCGGCGCTGCAGCAGCGTACTCATGGGTGATACGGCGAATATCTTCAGCGGGAACATCACTGATTGATTCGGCCCACTCTGGGGTATAGGCTTTGACTTCTTTAGCAAATTCAGCAAAACCTGACACAAACTCAGCGACAAACGCTTTGTCGTATAAGTCGTCTTCGATCAGAGTGTGACAAATGGCTAACGCTACCGCAACGTCGGTACCTGGTTTAATCGGATACCATTCGTCAGCCTTATCAGCCACAATCGAAAAGCGCGGTTCAAACACCACAAGCTTGGCGCCTTTTTCCATTTGCGCATTCATCATGCCTCTCGTTTCAGACATGTTTATGCCTTCATAGAGGTTATGACCAAAGTTGATGATGTACTTTGAATTGCCTAAGTCACGCTTTACTTTACCGCCAAATATCGCTTTGGCTGCAACCACATAACCCGCAGGGCAAGTCGATGCGTGAGTAAAAGTATTGGGACTACCAAATGCCTTAGCAAGGTGAAATAGATGACCTGAGAGTGAACCCGATTTAGAGGAGAACGCAACCGATTCGGCGCCGTGTTTAGCTTTAATTTTATTGAGGTTTTCAGCAATTGTAGCGTAGGCTTCTTCCCACTCAATCTCGGCCCATTTGCCCTCGCCTCTTTCGCCAACGCGTTTTAATGGCTTAACAATGCGTTGCTTATCATATAACTGGCTATGCCCTGCTCCGCCACGAGCACATACAGCGCCGCCGTAAGATTTAGCATTTTTATTACCCAGAATTGAGACGTTCTTGCCATTAACGACCCGAGCCGAAATCGGGCAGCGAGTTGAGCACATTTCACAAATACTGGCGACAGACTCTGCACTGCCCTTCAATGTGGAATGCCCTAGAGCAGCTAAAGAACCAGGCAGTGTTGCGAGTGCGCAACCAGCGGTGCCCGCTCCAGCCCCTTTGATAAAGGTTCGCCGATCTAATTTCATGATTATTCTCCCAGTAGACAATGGTACTAAGTGCGTTGAAGGGGGAGGTTCTAGCCACGTTAATCAACCTTAAATTAGCTTGATTAAATAGCTATCCGCCCTAAACTTTTCACTATTGTCTGCTAGGTGTTAAACGTTGAATATTGTGGTAAACCACATATCAACACTAACGATGTAAGCTTTGTGAAGCGGTTCACAGTTCGAAAAACAACCGCCACAAAGGAGGTTCACTTGTCTATTGTGGTAAACCACATATCGTTATATTTCAGTTATCAAATACAGTTAGACATATAAAATCAACTTTCAACCTTTCGCTCACAACCCCTCTTTTTTAAGCTGATTTTGGCAATACAGCCGGCCTGCTTGTCGTCCCGAGTTTTTAACGAGAATGCGCCATCGTGCTCACTGACCACCTCATTACAAATAGCCAACCCTAGGCCTAATCCATCCTCTTTGGTGGTAAAAAAAGTAGCCATTACAGAATCAGAGTTCTGCGATAAGCCGGTACCATTATCAATAACTAAGACATCGACTTGATATTCTTTAAATATCAGTTCAATAGTCACCTCACCTCTGCCTGATGCTTGGGTTTCGGCAATGGCGTCGATACTGTTTTTAGTTAAGTTAATTAATACCTGTAACAAGCCTACACGATCGGCGGTAATGAAGAATGGCTCACCTTTAATACGCTTATTAATTTGGATATCTCTGCGTTGTAATTCCAGCTTCAACAGAGAAATACACTCATCCACAAGACTCAGAATATTGACGTCAGCCATGACTGACTCTCGGCGCTTAAGTAAACTACGGATCCGGTGCACCACCTCTCCAGCTCGAGTGGACTGTCGATGAATTTTTTCCAGCAGTTCGATACTCGCGGCGACATCGCCAGTTTGATTTCCCTGAAGACGCATAATACCGCCTTCGCTATAACTGGTAATGGCAGCAATCGGCTGATTAATCTCATGCGCTAAACCGGCACCAATCTCACCAATAATAGAGGCGCTTTGTAATCTTTCAAGCGTTATAGCTTGTTGCTTTAGCTGCCTTTCTGTCTCAATTAACGACTCACTCTTTTGGTGGAACCGATATTCAATCCATAAATGATAGATGGTTGCCACCACAAAAATAAAAATGGCGAAGATGCCCCAATGCCGATTATCTTTAAGCCAGTTCTGCACACTCTCCCAACGGCTACTATCAGTGCCTTTAATATGTAAATCACTAAAAAGTTGGATCACTGCGAGCTGACTAATGGGTGATGTCCAGCCCATCAACTGGGCCTTTATCGCTGCAGGGTGTTCAGTTGGCAGCTCCATTAAAGCTTGGGTGATCTGCTTACTCAAACGAATACCGACACTTTCATTCGTAGCAAAGGACCAATTGGGATAAAGATGAGTGCTGCATTGGCAATCAAACCCATCTGGTCGACTCGGATTAAGAATACGGAAGTCAGCAGCGTTAATGAGGCCGCGAGAGACCATATCTTCAAAGGTACATAGCGGTGTAATAGCGGCGTCAACGTTGCCATCTCGGACTTGATATAATAAAGGGTCCAACGGAAACCCTAAAAACTTAACCTCTTTAAAATAGTCTTCAGCGTCCATACCCAACTTGTGCATTAAGCCGACGGTGGCCTGATACCCGCCCAATGCATGAGGATCACTCGCAGCGATGACTTTGTCTTTCAAGTCATATAAAGTGCGATAATTACTTTCAGCTTTAACGATAATGGCTGAACCAATGGCCGATGTAGCCCCCTTGTGACGCCGAGAACGCATGGTTGCCAGCCAAGATAATGGGTATTGGTTGGAAAGATAAAGATATTGACCAGGATTAGTAATAATAAACTGGATCTGCCCTAACTCCATTGCGAGGTTAAGCGCTTCAAAATTACCGGGATAAACATGAAACTGCGTTCCGGGGACCTGCTCATCTAAATACTGCATCATTGGCGTCCAGCGCTCGAGAGCTTGCTGGTTTCCCCAATTAGATAATACGCCAACATATAGCGCTTGAGGCTGTGCCCAAGCATTCGAAGTGCTACACAAAAGCAATAAACAAAATAAAACCCGATACACACAGTTCGCCTCACATGAATTATCAAGCTTAAGCTTACGATAGCCCGATGTAAGCTCAACGTGATGAGAATCATGCTTTGTAAAAAAGATGTTCGCATTAAGTGGTGAACTGAGATACTTATCTTACTAACGCCGTAAACGTGAAAAAGGATCGCTAATGCCACTGTTAATCAATGGGCCTGTCTACCTTGTGGATGATGATGACGCTATCGTTGACGCCATCACTTTCCTAATGGATGGCTATGGCTACAAAATGATGAGTTTCAACACTGGAAATGACTTTCTAGCCACAGTTGATCTCAGTCAACCGGGTTGTGTCATTTTAGATGCGCGTATGCCGGGTCTCAGCGGCCCACAGGTACAGCAACTGCTGAGCGAAGCTAAGAGCCCATTATCGGTGATTTTTTTAACGGGGCACGGTGATGTGCCAATGGCAGTAGATGCGTTCAAGAATGGAGCTTTCGATTTTTTCCAGAAACCCGTGCAAGGCCAACGACTATCGCAATCGATTGCCAAAGGGCTACAACATAGTGTGCATCTGCATTGGCAGCTCAGTAATCAGCAGATGATTAATCACTTATCTGAACGTGAAACCCAGATTTTTGAATTGATTATTGCAGGAAACACCAACAAACAGATGTCAAACTCGCTGTGTGTTGCGCTTAGAACCATTGAAGTGCATAGATCAAAGCTGATGAACAAACTCGGGGCAGCCAACTTAGCAGAATTACTTAAGCTGGCGCCATTGATGAGCTCAGAAGACTAGCGGCTGTTGATCAGCTAAACAAAAATATTAACCGTTTAAGTGGCTGTACCAATCTCGCACTCTGGGAAAGTGATCTTGCACCGCGTCTTTATGGGTCAACATTCCCGCATGATCGTAATCATGCTTAAAACCATGTTTACGGCATAAAAGCGTATAATCGACCTGTTGCATTTGGCATTCGTTGATCATGCGTTTCACGTCGCTTGGGTTGCCCAAAACGGTATCCCCTTGGCCTGCAATAAACCAAGACTTTGGCCACTTAGCATTTTTTGCCGCTTGGCTATAATCAAAGCCATCGTCATGATCAATCCAATGTCCCCGAACCCAATCTATACTTTGCAATAAAGAAGCTCTAGATTCATTATCCATGCCCATTTTTAACTTATCAGCGGGCAGGTAACCACGATGCCAAGCAATAAAGGGCGCGAGTTTGTTCCATACCAAGTCCACTTGCAACCACTTGCTTAAAGACTTAACTTCGATCCGGCGCTTACTGCCAAAAGTGACGAGCGAGGCCACGGACGCTTGTAAAGAGTCGTATCGTGCAATAGCGCTTGCCATCAACACCCCACCCCATGAATGACCACACCAATGGACAACATCTGTTTTAGGATGTAAAGCGAGAATATATTGCTGAATAAGCGGTAACTGCTCCCGAATAACCTCCCCCTGCCCGGCACTAAATCCTGGACCAAGTTTAGGGGTACTGCGGCCGCGACCTAACGTATCAAGCACGTAAACAACCACCCCAGACTCCGCCAAGTAGCAACCAAGACCTTTACCCGAATCACTGTAAAAAACCCGACCATTAGACATAGCGCCATGCAACATTAACAAGGGCGGCTTACTCATATCAGCATTAACGGGGATCAATTGTCTTAAGTGAAGATAACCATGATTGTATGGCACATAGAGGGATTTTTGCTGGATATTCACGCTTTAGTACTCGCTTTTTTAACCACTAAACTACTGAGGTAAAAACAAAAAAACAAGAGTAATAACTCTAACTTAACCATTTAAACAAGTGATGATAGAAAGCTTATGGCTAATCAAGTTGATAGCTATAGATTAAAACACCGATAAAACAAAAAAGCCTACCAAGTATTTTTGGCAGGCTTGTCTATGACAGTTTATCGGTGAAATACCGCTTTAACTCGCTTACTTAAGCTGAAATAAGTAGGGTAAAGCCTTAAGGTTAAGTTTGCTGATATTAGCATCAGCCACTGCTGCGAGTTTTGGCTTAGCGTGATATGCGATGCCAAAATCTGCAATATTGATCATAGGTATATCATTGGCACCATCACCAATCGCCACTTTCTGGCCTGAGCCGATGTCCCACGTCTGTGCACAGTTAACCACACAATCGGCTTTAAACTGAGCATCGACAACTTGGCCAGAGACGGTGCCGTTGAGTTTTCCGTCAGCAATATCTAACTCATTGGCAAAGGCGGCATCGAGATCCAACAGCTGCTGCAGATGATTAACAAAAGGCCTAAAACCACCCGATGCCACAACAGTACGCCATTGGTGCTGTTTAAGCTCGGTTATCGTTTCCGTTAATCCTGGCATCAAGGGCAGCTGAGCGCATAATTTATCAATAATGCTCGCATCGGCATTCGTCAGTTTAGCCACTCGGGCGCGCAGGCTCTCTTCAAAATCGAGTTCTCCTTGCATCGCTTGCTCGGTAACCGCGGCGACGGCTGCACCAACACCCGCCATTTCAGCAAGTTCATCAATACACTCAATCTCAATCGCCGTAGAATCCATGTCCATGACCAACAAACCCGGCTGATTTAATACCGGCGCATCAGCTTTCATCTCAAATACTTCAAGCTGTGACAAGGATGCTAAAGTCACAAACACTAAGGGTTCAAGAGCGCAAACCTCAATACAATTCAGCCCTGTTGTTCGCGAGATCATCGCCAAGCTTAATTCTGCTGTATTTGACAATAACCAACTCTGTACGAGACTTAGATGTTGGCTATCGGAAAATAGGATCCGATAACGATGATGACGAGCTGGAAAATAAGCCTCAACATGGCGAGTAAATCTTTGTTCCCCAGCGTTAAAAGACATGCTACTTTCACTGCTTAACCATTCAAAAACAGTAGATTGACTCGAATTGTCCATTAGTTATGATTCTCCAACTACCGAGTACCGACATAATCAATTATGATTAAGTGAGTACACTATAAATTAAGGGTTTCAGTGTTTTATTTAAAAGGCCTAAAAAAGAGCCATAGAATAAGCAGGATATTACAGATCCTTGTCGCTATCGCATTATTCATTGGTCTGGATCAGCTGTGGGAAACTAGCCTACTACAAGGGCAACAGCTTCTAAAGTCCCAAACCGAAAAGATGGCAAGATTATTAGTGCAGCAAACAGCCTACGGCGCGGCCCCTGCACTTCAATTAGAGAATGATGAACAGCTGCAGTGGCTGGCAACCGCCTTAGTACTTGACCCTAAAGTGATGTCTGCCAGTATTTTTAGCGAAGATGGCGTAAGGCTGTCCTTCGCACAAAGCGTGACCCAAGAAGACTACGAAGCTGATTCAGAGGAGATGGCACTGCTGCTTGAGCAATATCCACCGTATGTGGAGTCCGTGTCTCAGGACGGTCAAAACTTGGGATATGTGGAAGTGAGACTAGAACCAAAGTACTTTTTTAACGAAATTAAAGAAGCGCATCAAATCAACATGGAACAACAGCAGATGATGCTTATCATTGCTGGGCTCATAGGCATGTTGCTATCACGAGCACTGTCGTTCAAACGTGCTGATTTTGATAGACGTAAAGCGAAAGTAAAACTGCGGCAGTTACTCAGTCAACGAAATGCTAAACATAGACAGCTAGAAGCAGATAACCAAGATAATGAAACGTCAACGTCAGCAGCAAGCGAACAAAAAAAGGAATAGAGCCCTGATAGTCAGTGAACTATAGATACAAAAAACGGACATTAATATGTCCGTTTTTTATGACTAATAGATTAGTCAAACCAATCTATTCACGTTACAGCATCACAAACTAAAGCGTGATTGCAGCTTCAAGTGTCATTTCAATCATTTCGTTGAAAGTAGTTTGACGCTCTTCAGAAGAGGTCTTTTCACCGGTACGGATATGATCAGATACAGTACAAACGCACAACGCTTTAGCACCGAACTCAGCAGCTACACCGTAAAGACCAGCAGCTTCCATTTCGACACCCAAGATGTTCATCTTTTCCATAACATCGAACATTTCTGGATCTGGCGTATAGAAAAGATCAGCAGAAAAAATGTTACCAACGCGGAATTTAGTACCTTTAGCTTCAGCAGCTTTAACCACGGCGCTAAGTAGGCTGTAATCAGCGATAGCGGCAAAGTCTTGACCTTTAAAACGTAGACGGTTCACTTGAGAATCGGTACAAGCTCCCATTCCGATTAACACGTCACGTACTTTTACGTCAGTGCTAACAGCACCACAAGTACCAACACGGATTAGGTTTTTAACACCGTAATCTCTAATAAGTTCAGTTGCATAGATTGAACAAGATGGGATACCCATACCTGAACCCATCACTGAAATGCGAGTACCTTTATAAGTACCAGTAAAGCCTAGCATGTTACGAACATCAGTAACTTGCACAACGTCTTCTAGAAACGTTTCAGCAATATATTTAGCGCGTAATGGATCGCCAGGAAATAGAACTGTATCGCCAAATGCACCGTCTACGGCATTAATGTGTGGTGTAGCCATCAGAAAACCCCTATTTATATTTTTCAGACTGTCGTTAATACTTGAGTCTATGTTTGCGAGCGGCCCAAAGTGAGCCGCCAAATTTAAAATTTAGTTCGTTTATGAACGAATAAAAGATTCGCCATATTCCATTGGTTCAAGCTTAAAGTAACTCGCAATTGATTGGCCCATATCAGCAAAACTATTACGTAGTCCAAGCGACCCAGGTGCTAAACCTGCGCCATAAGCAAGAACAGGTACTCTTTCACGAGTATGATCACTACCAGGCCATGTTGGATCACAACCGTGATCTGCAGTTAGCAGTAAGAAATCATCTTCATCTAGCAAGGCTAGAATTTCAGGTAAACGTGAATCAAAATACTCTAGGCTGCGTGCGTAGCCCGCAACATCACGGCGATGGCCGAAATGTGAGTCAAAGTCAACAAAGTTAGTGAATACAATCGTATTGTCACCCGCTTGTTTAACTTGCTCTAAAGTCGCGTCAAACAGTGCTTCAAGCCCTGTTGCCTTTACTTTTTTAGTAATGCCACAATGCGCATAAATGTCAGCAATTTTACCCACACTAACCACTTCGCCGCCGGCATCTTTTAGCTTATCCAACACTGTCGGTGCTGGTGGCTTAACCGCATAGTCACGACGATTACCAGTACGCTCAAAGTTACTTGCATCAGTGCCTACAAATGGACGAGCAATAACGCGGCCAATATTGTAATCGGCAAGTTCTTCACGAGCAATGATACAAAGCTCATACAGCTTCTCAAGACCAAAACTTTCTTCATGACAAGCAATTTGGAACACCGAATCAGCAGAGGTATAGAAAATTGGCTTACCCGTGCGCATATGCTCTTCACCAAGCTGCTCTAAAATCACAGTACCTGAAGAGTGGCAGTTGCCCATAAACTCAGTCAAACCTGCTCGCGCAAGAATTTTGTCTGTAAGTTCCTGCGGAAAAGAGTTGCTTAAATCGCTAAAGTAGCCCCATTCATACAACACAGGGACACCCGCCATTTCCCAATGTCCACTTGGGGTATCTTTGCCTGAACTTAATTCATCTGCGTGGCCATAAGCCCCAATGATCTCAACGTCATCACCAAATCCAGCCGGAAACTCGCCCGTGCTCTCTTTAGATGCATGACCTAAGCCTAGACGAGCCAAGTTAGGTAGTTTTAGTGGCCCTTCACGACCTTCATTTGCTTTACCTTCCGCGCATGCTTGTGCAATATGCCCGAAAGTATCTGCTCCGACATCGCCAAATGCTTCAGCATCTTTTGCTGCACCAACGCCAAATGAATCTAGCATCATGATTATAGTACGTTTCATAAACTGTGCTCCGTTACAGATCTGACTCACGGATATAGCGATATATCTCAGGAGTTTTCTCTGGCTTGGTATCGCCAATATGAATCGCTTTTTTCACTGCAGCTTGTGCTTCAGCAAAGGCGTCTTCAGATTGAGCGTGTATAAATGCAATAGGCTTATCGGCGCTAATTTCATCGCCAAGTGCGCACACTTTAGTCAGTCCTACGCTGTAATCAAGCGTGTCACCAGGTTTGCGACGTCCGCCACCTAAAGTGACAACGGCAAGACCGAGTTCACGTGTATCCATGCCCGTAGCAAAACCTACTTGGTCAGCATAAATAGGACGAATAATCTTTGAATCTGGCAGGTATTTACCGTAGTTTTCTACAAAGTCTGTTGGTCCGCCAAGACCCGATACCATACGGCCAAATATTTCCGCTGCTTTACCGTTATCCAATACTTGGTTAAGTTTAGCGCGAGCTTCAGCTTCATTACTTGCAATACCACCAAGGATCAGCATTTCAGCACAAAGGCCCATAGTGACTTCGTAAAGACGTGGGTTGCGGTATGCACCTGTCATAAAGTCGACGGCTTCTTTGACTTCTACTGCGTTACCCGCACACGATGCCAATACTTGGTTCATGTCAGTTAGTAGTGCTGTCGTCTTAGTGCCTGCGCCGTTAGCTACCGCAGTAATACTGCGTGCTAGCTCTTCAGAGGCTTCATACGTTGGCATAAAGGCGCCAGTACCGACTTTGACGTCCATAGCAAGAGCATCGAGACCCGCAGCAAGCTTTTTAGACAAGATAGAGGCCGTAATAAGCGAGATAGATTCAACGGTAGCGGTGTTATCACGAATAGAGTAAAAGCGTTTATCGGCAGGAACAAGATCGCCTGTTTGACCAATAATGGCTACACCCGCTTCTTTTACGACTTTGCGGAATAGTGCACTATCGGGTTCGGTGTTGTAGCCAGGAATAGCATCAAACTTATCGAGAGTGCCACCCGTATGACCCA
This sequence comes from Shewanella sp. GutCb, assembly GCF_002836135.1. Classification (NCBI taxonomy): domain Bacteria; kingdom Pseudomonadati; phylum Pseudomonadota; class Gammaproteobacteria; order Alteromonadales; family Shewanellaceae; genus Shewanella; species Shewanella sp. GutCb. The sequence goes on from NZ_PJBL01000016.1 coordinate 90,662, forward strand.
GTCCACGACCTGAAATCATCGGTACATAACCACCACAAGCTGCCGCCATTGGGCCTAACATCAAACTAATGACATCCCCCACACCGCCAGTTGAGTGCTTATCGATAATAGGACCATTAAGGTCTAGTGATTTCCAATCGAGAACCGTACCAGAATCACGCATTGAAGTGGTCAGCGCGATACGCTCATCCATATTCATATCGTTGAAGTAAACAGCCATGCCAAGCGCCGCTATTTGACCTTCTGAAACGGTATTATTAGTGATGCCTTTAACAAAAAATTGGATCTCTTCTGTTGAAAGGACTTCAGCATTACGTTTTTTACGAATAATTTCTTGAGCTAAAAACATGTACTACCTCCAAGAATGTAACTAAATTCCCATCTAATGGTATTTTTAGTTAACAACCTGCTAAAGTGAAATCAAAAGCTGTAATATAGTTACATACTAACGAACTTTTGATACACCTAATTAGATTTAGATCACACTTAACAACAAGCTTAATCAGTAAAGATTAGTAACCTTGTGGTCCTTTGGCTACATCACCTAACTCAAGCGTATGCAGTAGGTTAGTCAGTAAGCTAGAAGCGCCAAATCGGAATGTAGCTGAAGTAGCCCAGTCATCACCAAGAAGACGTGCAGCAACACCTAAAAACTCTGCAGCAGCTGCAGCATCTTTTACGCCGCCAGCAGGCTTAAAGCCAACCTTAGTATTCTTTTCGCTGATCACTGTCATCATGATCTCTGCGGCTTCAAGAGTTGCGTTAACAGCAACTTTCCCCGTAGAGGTCTTAATGAAATCAGCACCAGCGTCGATAGCGAGTTCAGAAGCTTTGCGGATTAGCGCAGGATCTTGTAATACACCAGACTCGATGATGACTTTTAAGATTGCATCGTCGCCACAAGCTTCTTTACATGCTTTAACGAGTTCAAATCCGACGGTCTCATTACCTGCCATTAGGGCGCGGTATGGGAAAACAACATCGACTTCGTCTGCGCCGTAAGCGACTGCAGCACGGGTTTCCAATACTGCGATAGCAATATCATCATTACCGTGTGGGAAGTTTGTCACAGTTGCGATCTTAATGTCGTCGCCACCAATTTCATTCAGTGTTTTACGAGCAATAGGAATGAAGCGAGGAAAAATACAGATGGCAGCGGTATCACCAGCTGGTGTCTTTGCTTTATGACAAAGCTCAATGACCTTTTGATCAGTATCATCATCATTAAGCGTGGTTAGATCCATTAAACTAATGGCTTGTTGTGCTGCTTTTTTTAAGTCGCTCATAATAGCTCTCCGAGACATATTCAAATAGTAAAATTTTTGATAGAAATTTGTCGTAAGGCTGTGCTTAGAAGTGGCTTTTTTTTGATTATTTTTATGGGCCGGGCCTTCGAGCATTGCCAGACCTTAAATGATGAATAGTGGTGAACCATATTCAACTTAAGGTCAATATTCAGGTATCCAACATTGCAACGTCTTGAGCTGCAATAATCTTGACACTAGTGTCACGACTTGAATCCATGAAGACCGGGAAGGGAGATTGGTACTGCTTATGTCTGCCTTTCCGCGAAAAGTCCCTTTTAGCGCGTAATAAATCTTATATCACTTTCAATTAATACTTACCTAAACAAGTTCATTAAATATAGTTCATGCTTAAGTAAAAATTAAGACGTTTACCTTATCAATTCAGCAAAAGTTGTATTATAAATTTAATCGTCAACGTTACAGTGTGTAAACGTTAGTTAGAGCCGCGAAACTACGCGGCTCTGACATATACTTAACTATGTTTTAAGCGATTGCTTAGAACTTGTAAGTAGCCGTTAGATAATGTGCGAAACCAGTTGCTTCTAGATCTAGTGCGCCAACACCATCTTCAACTAGGTAAACATCTTGGTATGCTTTTAGACCATAACCAAGAGCATAGTTGTCTGAATGCCAATGCACACCGAAGTATGCAGCACCACCACTAGATGTAGTAGGTACGAAAGCAGTTGAATTTGAGTCAGCACCAAACTGGTAATCAACATAACCTTGGAAAGACACAAAGCTACCATTGTCGAAGTTCATGAAAGGCTTGAACCAGTTCATAGAGAACTGATAACCGTTCCACTCTTTAGCATTCATGTCGTAAAAAGCGTATACGTTCATGCCAGTTTTACCTAACCATGGAACCATTACGTCAGCACCGATACCCCAGAAAGATGAGTTAACATCTTCGCCGATAACACCGCCACCCCAGTTGAATAGAGTTGAGATGTAAACTTCTTGGATAGGACCAGCAGAAAGATCCCAACCAGTCATCGCATCGATAGAGAAACGAGGAGCGAACTTCATGAACATCTTGCTTTTGCCAGTGCCTGTAGCTTTATCGCCAGAATCACCAGTTGCAAGGTTGAAAACATCGACATAACCGTATAGGTCAACAACACCAGCGCGGCCGCCGAATTCCATTTCTAGATAGTCATGTCCGCCGTCATCAGCGTCAGAACGTGGAAGCTCGTTGAACGCATACATTGCGTTGAACTGCATCCAGCTGTAATCGCCAGAACGGATATCATCGCCGCGATCTGCTGCGAATGTTGGTGCAGACATTGCTGCTGTTGCTGCGAGTGCTGTAGCGAGTGCTATAGTTTTAACGTTTTTCATCATCAACCCCATTTATTTATGGTTTTACCGCTCTACTTTATGAAGAGTCAGCGTTTCTTTTTTATGGCGTCGCATTTTACTTAATTTATGCCAAACTTCAACAGTATTTATGTAAAAATGCGAACACTAAGTTTTAACATTCGAACAAAGTCATGATTTATCGACAGATTAAGCTGCCATATCATTGTTATTGTCGTTTTTATGCCGAAAGGAACCCTAACCTTAGTTATTGATCATTTCGTAAAAAATTCTTAATTGGAAAACGATTGACTTAATAGTGGCTCTGCTCAACAAGAGCAGAGCCTAGATTGGGCGACGATTGCCTACCCAATCTCAAAGTGCTTACAATGCTAAGAAAAGACCCGCAATTGTGGCACTCATTAGGTTCGCTAGCGACGCAGCTATAACGGCACGAACACCTAACTTAGCAAGGTCATGACGACGGCTTGGAGCCATAGCGCCTAGACCACCAAGTAGAATTGCGATTGAAGATAAGTTAGCAAATCCACAGAGTGCGAATGAGATGATAGCTTTAGTTCTATCAGTCATAGCAAGACCAGTTTCAGCAACTACCATACCGCCATCAGCAATATCTTTTAGGTAAGGTGCGAAGTTTAGGTAAGCGACGAATTCGTTAACAATGATCTTCTGACCAATGAAAGAACCTGCAACCATTGCTTCATTCCAAGGCACACCGATAAGGAATGCTAGAGGCATGAACAAGTAACCTAAGATAAGCTCTAGAGTTAAGTTCTCAAAACCAACTAATCCACCAAGACCACCTAACAAACCGTTAAGCATCGCGATAAGACCAACGAAAGCAAGAAGCATTGCACCAACGTTTAGTGCTAAATGCATACCAGAAGCAGCACCGGCAGCAGCAGCGTCGATGACGTTAGCTGGCTTATCAGTGTCTTCAGGCAGATCGTCCATGTCGTTTTTAGTTGCTTCAGTCTCTGGATGGATAAGCTTAGCCATCATAAGACCACCAGGAGCAGCCATGAAAGAGGCAGCAACCAAGTATTCTATTTTAACGCCCATACCTGCATAACCAGCAAGTACCGCACCCGCGATTGATGCTAAACCACCAACCATGATTGCGAATAGCTCAGAGTTCGTCATAGTCGCAATGAAAGGACGTACAACAAGCGGCGCTTCTGTTTGACCAACGAAGATGTTTGCAGTAGCAGCCATAGATTCTGTACGGCTTGTACCTAGTGCCTTCTGTAGACCACCACCGATGAACTTAATAACCATCTGCATGATGCCAAGGTAATAAAGTACAGCAATCAAAGAAGAGAAGAAGATAATAACGGGTAGAACGCGGATAGCGAAGACGAAGCCAACACCGTTTGCGAACATAGCGTCAGTACCTAGACCACCGAATAGGAAGTCGATACCAGCTTGAGAATAACCAATAACATTGGCAACACCCATTGAAACACCGCCAAGCACTTCTTGCCCAACTGGTACATACAATACGAAACCACCAAAAATGGCCTGAATTGCTAATGCACCAAAAACGGTACGTTTGTTAATTGCTTTTTTATTATTTGAAAGCCCGAAAGCGATCGCAAGTAAGGTGACCACCCCTACTAAACTCATTAAAATATCCATTAACCATCACCCTATATGTTAATACTTTTTAATTATGTTGTTAACCAACCTTTTTCCGCGGTCGATTATACCCGAGCGGAAGCCTAAAAGCGTCGTATTGATCAAATTTTTGAAGTTTTATTTCAATGATTTCGTTGGTTATTCTGATGCGAGTTACATCTGTTTAATCAAAAAAAACTAAAGGTCAAAGAGTTGCGTTGCATTAAAATACAACTGTTCTGATATAAGAACATTCGTTTTCTTTTGTAAACTTGCTATTTTTTTGAGTAACAAAGGCAAAATCAACGGAGTATTTCGATCATTCTCGCTACTTATAGGGCTCATAGCAGGAGAATCTGTTTCTAATACAAATGCACTGAGGGGCAATTGTGCTACCGTTTGTTGGAGTTTTTTAGCGCTATCATTTAATAGCAAACCACCTATCCCTAATTTGTAACCTAAATTAACATAACGCAAAGCAAGCTCTGGCCCGCCGTAAAAGCCATGGATCACTCCTTTTTTAGCATTTTTTGCGCTTTTCAGTAGACCTAGCATCTCTTCATGGCTTTTAACACAGTGAATAATGAGAGGTAGATCGAATTCTTGAGCCAGTAAAATGTGCGCTCTGAACACTGACAATTGCGTAGTGAAATTACTTTTATGTAACTTATCTAAACCACACTCGCCAATTGCAACAAGTTTTCGCTGTTGATGCAGATTCAACAGTAACTGTCTGAGATTAGGTAACGTTTGCTCTGTCATTGAATCACAAAACCATGGGTGTACCCCTAAAGCAAAAGCGCAATTATAGGTGCTAGCAATGTGAAGTTGGTTAAGCCATTTGTCTTCTGAAACCCCCGGGATCACGACTTGAGTGATCCCTTGTGCCTTCATCTTTTCAAACAGCTCAGCTCTATCATGATCAAACTCAGCAAAGTCTAAATGCGCATGGCTGTCGATTAAAGGACTCATTTTAGGCTGCTGTTCGGGGCTGGAATTCATCTCTACTATCGCCATTTATGCTCAAGTTCCCTATTTATGTTACTTATCAGTATTATCTCGCTAACGGCCGCACTGCATTGTTAATCTTTACAGTAAGTCATCACGCACTTCAAATATAGAACCCAGCATAGTCACTAACGCTGATGAAATGAAGCTCGTTATATTTCTATTAGCCCAATAAAAAACCCAAGCATTTGCTTGGGTTTCATTATTGAACATCATCAGCTGAGATTAGTTCTCACGCGTCTTAGCGAATTCAATATCTGGATAACGTTCCATCGACAAGTTTAAGTTAATCATCGTTGGAGCGATGTAAGTCAGATTATCGCCGCCATCGAGTGCTAAGTTCATGCTGCATTTACGGCTAAACTCATCAAGTTTTTTGTGATCGTCACAATAAACCCAACGTGCAGTCGCAACACTGATTGCTTCATAAATAGCTTCAACTTTATATTCAGTCTTTAGTCGACCAACAACCACTTCAAACTGCAACACACCGACCGCACCAACAATGAGGTCATTGCTATCGATGGGTCTAAATACCTGTACAGCACCCTCTTCAGATAGCTGCACTAACCCTTTAAGCAATTGCTTTTGCTTTAGTGGATCTCTTAGACGAATACGACGGAACATTTCCGGTGCAAAGTTAGGAATACCGGTAAAACGCAGCTTTTCACCTTGAGTAAAGGTATCGCCAATACGAATGGTACCGTGGTTATGCAAACCAATAATATCGCCAGGATAAGCGGCCTCGGCACGGTTACGATCACCAGCCATAAAGGTCAGAGCATCGCTCACGTTGACATCTTTACCTAAACGCACATGATGCATCTTCATGCCCTGCTCATAACGACCAGAACAGACACGCATAAAGGCAACGCGATCACGATGTTTAGGATCCATATTTGCTTGGATCTTAAATATAAAGCCACTGAACTTAGATTCGCTAGGCTCGATAACTCGTGTTTCGGTTTCACGGGCCTGCGGAGTAGGCGCCCACTCAACAATACCATCAAGAATATGATCAACACCAAAGTTACCCAACGCGGTACCAAAGTAAACGGGTGTCAGTTCGCCTTTTAAAAACAGCTCATGATCAAATTCATGTGAAGCGCCAACAACAAGCTCCATCTCTTCACGCACTTCGTCAGCATAGGTGCCAATAGCGTCGTCAAGTTCAGGGTTATCTAAACCCTTGATGATTTTTGAATCTTGTATTGTATGCCCCATACCACCTTGATAAAGAATAACCTCATCACGCAGTAGGTGATAAACACCTTTAAACTCTTTACCTGCACCAATGGGCCAAGTGATAGGTGCACATTTAATATTAAGCACCTCTTCAACTTCATCCATCAGTTCGACGGGGTCGCGAATATCACGATCGAGTTTGTTCATGAAGGTAACGATTGGCGTATCACGTAGACGGGTCACTTCCATCAACTTAATAGTACGTTGCTCAACACCTTTAGCGGAATCGATAACCATCAAACATGAGTCGACAGCCGTTAAGGTACGATAAGTATCTTCAGAGAAGTCTTCATGACCAGGCGTATCAAGCAAGTTAATTAAGGTATCACTGTACGGAAATTGCATCACAGATGTCGTAATTGAAATTCCACGATCTTTTTCCATCTCCATCCAGTCAGATTTAGCATGCTGACCTGATTTTTTGCCTTTTACTGTTCCCGCTTTTTGCAAAGCGTTTCCGAACAAAAGAACTTTTTCAGTAATGGTGGTTTTACCCGCATCTGGGTGAGAGATGATGGCAAAAGTACGACGCTTGTCGACCTCAACTTTATTGCCTGACATGTTTACCTGTAATTCTGGGAGTGCACAAAGGCGGCAATTATAGCTGCTCACCTATATTTTGGCTACCAGTGCCGTCGCTTAAATCAATATTGAAACTGATTTGAAATAGCAACAGCTCAATAAAAAAGCCTCCAAAAAGGAGGCTTGCTTCAAAAATAATTCGTAGCCAAACTTAATTGACGACAGTAGCCATTGCTGCATTCACTCGGGCAAGCTCTAAACGTGCATATCTGTGCTCTACAAAATCATAGATGTTGGTCGCTAGCGCAAGTCTAAAATAATTAGCTGCTTCGGCATTATCACCACGTTGCTGGGCTATCTTAGCCATATAGAAATAGGCTTCACATAAACGTTCAGCATACTCATTTGGATGCTTTAAGCCCTCTTTTGCTAAAGCGAAAACAGCTTCTTTATCTTTAGTGCCGAGATAGTAATCCACTAACGCCGTTGACCAAGCATCTGGGTTTAATTTCGCGCGGTTAGCTGTCATTCTCAACGTTGCGCTTTGTGCGTCGACTTCTCTTTCTGCTATATATAGCCATAGTACGCGGTAACCGTCCGAGGTGTCCTTGCTATAGAATGCATCCATGTCCGAGACTGCAAGTTCTGAACGCTCACCATAATACAATGAAATACCGCGATTAAGATAAGCGTAATCATATTCTGGAGACAGTTCTAACACAGCATCAAACGCTTCATAGGCACTTTCGAACTCATTTTCTTGAGTGTAATAAATGCCAAGGAAGTTATAAGCATCAGCTAGATTGGGCTGTAATTTAAGGGCTTGATGAAAATCAATACGGCTAAGAATCCGTAAACCGACTCGATCATAGATCACGCCACGATCATAGTGAAAACGCGCACGCTGCTCTTGCGTCAACTCCATACTCGATAATATTTCATTGAGCTTAGCTAAGGTTATCTCTAATTTATAGTCTGGGGAAACTGGCGCGACTTTGATGGAGGCTTGTTGGTTGCTACCTGATTGAGTTGAGACACACCCGGTCAGCAACATACTGATCCCGGCAATCACCACAACCACGCTGGTACGCATCTTTTGATTCATCCATTTAACCTTTTGAGTTCAGCAATAGCCCCAATAATAGCAATCCCCTGTTACTACTGCTATCAAGGAATTGAAAAATAATCTCATTTACGCTAATTATTACCCAACGACTGCCTCTTTTCTGTCCATCTTAGGTCATTTTGCTGATCACAAAAATGGTTGAAATAAATCACAGGCACAAAAAAGGAGGCCGTATGGCCTCCTTTTAAACAAACCGTTATGGTTTATTCTGCAACAGGAGCTTCAACTTTAGGCGCTGCTTCTTTCATAGAAAGACGCACACGACCTTGGCGGTCAACTTCCATTACTTTAACTTTAACTTCTTGGCCAACTTCTAAGTAGTCAGACACATTCGCAACACGCTCTTCAGCGATTTGAGAAATATGAACTAGACCATCTTTACCAGGAAGAATCGTTACGAAGGCACCGAAGTCAACGATACGAACAACTTTACCGTTGTAGACAGTACCGACTTCAACTTCAGCAGTGATCTCTTCGATACGACGGATAGCTTCTTTAGTTGCTTCGCCGTTTGAAGAAGCAATCTTCACTGTTCCATCATCTTCAAGCTCGATTGTAGTACCAGTTTCTTCAGTAAGTGCACGAATTGTTGCACCACCTTTACCGATAACATCACGAATTTTCTCAGGGTTAATCTTAAGAGTCGTGATACGTGGAGCGTGATCAGAGATATCGTCACGATGTGTACCAATTGCTTGGTCCATTACGTTTAGGATATGAACACGTGCACCGTAAGCTTGTTGCAGTGCAATTTCCATGATGTCTTTAGTGATACCTTCAATCTTGATATCCATCTGCAGAGCAGTAATACCGTCACGAGTACCAGCAACTTTAAAGTCCATGTCACCAAGATGATCTTCATCACCTAGGATGTCAGAAAGAACAACGAAATCGTCGCCTTCTTTAACTAGACCCATTGCAATACCTGCAACAGAAGTCTTAATTGGAACACCTGCATCCATAAGCGCAAGAGACGTACCACATACAGAAGCCATTGAGCTTGAACCGTTAGATTCAGTGATCTCTGATACAACACGAATGCTGTATGGGAAATCTTCAGGCGAAGGCATAACCGCTTGCATACCACGCCATGCTAGCTTGCCGTGACCGATTTCGCGGCGCTTAGGCGAACCAACAAAACCTGTTTCACCAACAGAGTATGGAGGGAAGTTATAGTGCAGCATAAAGCGATTTGTGTATTCGCCCATGATGCTGTCAACTTTCTGAGCGTCACGCTCAGTACCCAGTGTACAAGTCACAAGTGCTTGAGTTTCGCCACGAGTAAACAGTGAACTACCGTGAGTACGTGGAAGAACACCAGCCATAACGTTAAGTGCACGAACCATATCTGGCTCACGACCATCGATACGTGGGTTGCCAGCAATAATACGGCTACGAACGACTTTCTTCTCTAAGCTACCAAGAAGGCCGTCGATTTCGCGCAAGTTAGCTTCTGGGTTTTCAGCTAATAATGCTTCTTTAGCAGCAGATTTTACAACGCCAACTTGAGTGTAACGATCTTGCTTAACTTCGATTTGGTAAGCAGCGGCCATGTCGGCCTCAGCCAAATCTTTAATCTTAGCAACAAGGTCTGCGTCTTGAACTGGAGCTGTCCAGTCCCATGCAGGCTTGCCAGCTTCAGCTTTAAGCTCGCTAATAGCATTAATCACTACTTGCTGCTGGTCATGGCCATAAACCACACCACCCAACATAACTTCTTCAGGTAGAGAAGCTGCTTCTGATTCAACCATTAGAACAGCAGCATCAGTACCCGCAACAACTAAATCAAGATCACTCTCAACAAGTTGACTTACATTTGGGTTAAGCACATATTCGCCACCGATATAACCAACACGTGCCACACCTAGTGGACCATTGAACGGCAGACCAGAGATAGCCAATGCTGCCGAAGTACCAATCATCGAAATAACATCAGGATTGATTTCAGGATCGACAGAAACTACTGTGATAATTACCTGAACTTCATTCTTGAAGCCATTTGGGAATAATGGACGGATTGGACGGTCAATTAGACGTGCAATCAGTGTTTCGCTTTCAGATGGACGACCTTCACGCTTGAAGAATCCGCCTGGGATTTTACCGGCTGCGTATGTTCTTTCCTGGTAATTAACTGTAAGCGGGAAAAAGTCACGGCCTGGCTCTTCAGCTTTCTTTCCAACAACAGTCACTAATACTGTTGTATCACCCATACTTGCTAAAACAGCGGCGTCTGCTTGACGTGCGATAACACCCGTTTCTAATGTAACGGTGTGCTGACCATATTCAAAACTCTTTACGATTGGATTCACGTGAACCATTCCTTAAATTTAATTACCTTAATTACGCGCGTAAGTATACTTCAAGTTTATTCAATAGATAAAGGGAATGATTAATGACAAAGCCGATTCTTTTCTCTAAAGTGAGCAGATTACTAATAGTATGTTTCCTGGAATACAATCACCCGCCGTTCTAAGCAAGCATAAGGCATTGAAATAAAGGAAAATAGTTGACAAAGGAAAATTTTAAATCACTGACTTGGAAGCAAACAATACTTGTTGTTTCTTCAACGTTATTTTTTGCTGTTGCTATTTTTCTTGTTGAAATATCGTTAGCTTTTGTCAACGCACGCCAGCAACTTATTGCAACGCAGCAGGAATTACTCGATTCGGTAGAACAACCTGCGGCTAATGCGGTCTGGGCAATGGACGAAACTTTAGCCGCTCAAACGATTCAAGGTTTGTTGAAGGTCGATAATATTGATTCAGCTACCATAGAGTTAGATGATGGCAGTCGCTTTGTTGCCGTCAACAGCACTCCGTCAGCAAAAACATCGACGTTATTCCAAGGTATCAGTGATGAACTGTTTGGTGATCTCAATCAAATATCTCGCTCGCTTTACCGCCCTTTTTTCACCAGTAGTCGTTATAAGAAAGAGATCATTGGTAAACTCACTCTCAACTACGATGTTCAAGAGTTGACCAGTTCGCTATTCTCAACGTTACGTTATAGCCTCTGGGCCACCCTCGCTCGCGCGTTCTTACTCACATTAGTACTGTCAATTGTCTTTCACCGTTTCTTAACTCAACCTATCGCTAGAATAAGCGAAGCCATTGATAGAATAGATCCTGAATCACCGGGTGATAATCTGCTGCCAAATTCTCGGCCGCACATGGATGATGAGCTTGGGCTTGTCACCAGTAAATTCAATCAAATCCTGGTTCAATTTGCCAAAACACAGAATAAACTGCGTAAAATGGCCACCAGAGATTCATTGACAGGCTTGCCTAATCGGGCCCTTTTACTTGAGACCATCGCGGTGACAATTCAACGAGCTAGAGTAAATAAAGCTCAGTTTGTGCTGCTATTCATTGACTTAGATAGGTTTAAAAATATTAACGATTCGCTCGGTCATGCATTGGGTGATCAGTTTCTAGTGCGGATAGCACGGGTCCTCGAGAGTGCAGTCGGAGAGCGAGGGACTGTGGCTCGTTTAGGCGGAGATGAATTTGTCATTTTGGCCGATGGATTAACCTCGCCGACCCTCGCCGCCGAGTTCGTCGAGAAACTTCTGCTGCAGCTCAATACACCAATGCATCTCAATGAGTATGCAATTCATCCTGCCGCGTCCGTTGGGATATCTCTCTATCCTGACGACGGGTTAGCCGCTGAAGATCTTATTCGCCACGCCGATATTGCAATGTACAGTGCAAAAGCGGCTGGTTCTAATCAATGGGCATTCTTCAAGCAGCAGATGACCGAGAGAGCAGCCGTGCGGCTAAGAACCGAAGCATCCTTACATGACGCACTGATAAATGAAGAGTTTGTCCTGCATTTTCAACCTAAGCTTGATATAAAAACCGGTGAACTCGTCGGTTGCGAAGCCTTGATCCGATGGAAAAAAGATGGCCGGCTTATCAGTCCGATGTCGTTTATACCGGTCGCCGAAGAGACAGGCATTATCATTCCGCTCGGGCGCTGGGTGATAGAGGAGAGTTGCCGAACCATTCAGAAATGGCAACAACAATACAATGTCTCGCTGCCTATTGCTGTCAATGTCGCCTCACAACAGTTTGAACATACGAGTCTCGTACCTGACATAAAACAAGCAGTATTGCGCTACCAGATTGCAGCTGAACTATTAGAGATTGAGATCACTGAAACGTCACTCATTGATGACGTGCAACTCGCGATTAAAAAACTTGAACAGTTACGCGCTGCAGGGTTTAGCATTGCCATTGATGATTTCGGTACTGGTTACTCTTCGCTGTCATACCTGCGTCAACTGCCAATCACTACCATGAAAATTGACCGATGTTTTGTCAGTGATTTACCGCAAGAGAGTGCCATTGCTTCAACCATTTTAATGCTAGGAAAACAATTAAATTTAAAGATTGTTGCAGAAGGAATTGAAAACGAAGCACAGCTTAAATGGCTGCAAGAGCGTGATTGCTCAATAGGTCAAGGGTATTTCTTTAGCAAGCCTTTGGCATTAGAAGCCTTCGAAGATAAATACATTAAACGCTATCATCAAGCGACTAAATCTTTGGGATAACTCGAGCCGCAACCCAATCTAATCCCCTTGCAGTTCTATCAATGGCCACACGAATTGTAAATATTATCCAGCTTATTACAGGCACAAAAAAAGGAGGCTAAGCCTCCTTTTAATAGGTCAAACGTAATCTAATAAAAGATTAACGACGTAGACCTAACTTCTTGATTAGCTCTTGGTAGCGAACGTTTTCAGTACGCTTAAGATATGCAAGAAGTTTACGACGTGTGTTAACCATACGTAGTAGACCACGACGTGAATGGTGATCGTGGATGTGCTCTTTAAAGTGACCTTGAAGGTGGTTAATCTGTGCAGTTAGCAGAGCTACCTGAACTTCAGAAGAACCTGTATCGTTTTCACAACGACCGAATTCAGCCAGAATAGTAGCAGTTTGTTCAGCATTTAGTGACATGTTGTCTCTCCAAATAATGCGTTAATAAATCTTTAGCCGATCACTAACTCAGCTAAAGTGAGCGCGTATTCTACCTATTAAGCGAAGGAGTAGCAACTAGATTCCCCTATCGCACGATAAAACAAGGCTATTCGTCAGATTCAGTTCTCAAAACGATAAGGCGCTTAGGCGCAAGCAGGCCGTCATCATTCATTTGGCCTACACCAACAAACTTACGTTCATCACCTAAAGTGATCCGCACAAGCTCATCAACGGGCAAATTAGCAATCTGTATTGGGTTGCCATTCATTAAAAATGGCGCCATGTCATCAGAGACGTTAATCTCTTTAAAGCCACTCACTGCTGTATCCATCGGCAATAGAAGGGGATCCAATACCTCTGCTAAGGTTAAAGACTCCTCTTCAACCTGAGTAACAAGCGCTTCAAGCTGTGCTAGTGACACCATATTATCGTATGGGTAACCCGCAACTTGAGTGCGACGCAGCATAATGACATGTGCACCACAACCTAGCATTTCACCTAAATCATCGGTAATCGTGCGGATGTAAGTCCCTTTAGAACAATGTATATCTAGAGTTAACTCATTGCCTTCTAGGCTAATAAAGTTAAGCTCAAACACATTGATCTGCCGCGCTTCACGCGGAACTTCAATGCCTTCACGGGCGTACTTATACAAAGGTTGCCCTTTATATTTAAGCGCTGAGAACATTGAAGGAACTTGCATGGTTTTGCCACGAAAATATTCAAGAGCGGTATCTAACTGCGCTTGAGTAAAATCCATTTCTCGGGTCTGAACCACTTCACCATCGGAATCGCTAGTATCAGTGCGCTCACCGAGTTTAGCCGTGACTAAGTAACGTTTATCAGCATCGAGTAGGTGCTGGGAAAACTTAGTCGCTTCGCCTAAACAGATAGGCAGCATGCCAGTCGCTAATGGATCAAGCGCGCCAGTATGGCCAGCCTTGTTTGCATCAAAAAATCGCTTTACTCTTTGCAAAGCAAAATTTGAGCTCATGCCAGTATCTTTGTCTAGCAGTAACACGCCATCAACGTGACGGCCACGAGAACGACGACCCATTACTTGTCGTCCTCAGCCTTGTTACTGTCTTGCTCAATGTCTTCTTCAGTGCCGTGCTCTTGCTGCTTAGCTGCATCATTACTGATCACGCGGCTAACAAGGTTTGACATACGCATACCTTCAACCAATGAACTGTCATAGATAAAACGCAGTTCAGGCATCACACGCAATTTCATGCGCCCAGCGACAAGTGAGCGGATATAGCCCGCTGCATCATCTAATGCTTTGACCTTTTCTTTAACAAGACTTTCGTCTTCTTCAAAGAAAGTCACATAAACTTTTGCATAGCTTAAGTCACGCGAAACATCGACATCATTAACGGTGACAAAACCGATACGAGGGTCTTTCATGTCACGCTGTAGCACCTGCGCCAACTCTTGTTGTAGCTGTTGTGCTATACGGCGTGTACGACTAAATTCTTTTGCCATGATATATTTGCCCTAAATAGTAAGGGCGGCTAACGCCGCCCCTATAAGTAAGTTACAAGATGCGTTACAGAGTACGCGCTATCTCAACGGTTTCGAAGACTTCAATCTGATCGCCAACTCTGACGTCATTATAGTTCTTCACACCGATACCACATTCCATGCCGTTACGAACGTCAGCAACATCGTCTTTAAAGCGACGAAGAGATTCAAGCTCACCTTCGTAGATAACAATGTTCTCACGCAGAACGCGGATTGGAGCGCTACGCTTGATAGTACCTTCGGTCACCATACAACCAGCAATTGAGCCAATCTTAGGAGACTTAAATACGTCACGAACTTGAGCAAGACCAATAATTTCTTGTCTAAATTCTGGCGCTAGCATGCCGCTCATCGCGTCTCTAACTTCATCAATCAACTGATAGATGATGCTGTAGTAACGAAGATCTACACTTTCGCTGTCAACCACTTTACGCGCTTGTGCATCTGCACGAACGTTAAAGCCGATCATAATAGCGTTAGATGCTGCCGCTAGAGTAGCATCTGTTTCAGTGAGTCCACCTACGCCACGAGCGATGATGTTAACTTTAACTTCATCAGTAGAAAGCTTGTTCAGTGAATCAGCAATCGCTTCAAGAGAACCTTGAACATCAGCTTTAAGCACTAAGTTCAACTCTTCAACTTCACCTTCAACCATATTGGCGAACATGTTTTCAAGCTTAGACTTCTGCTGGCGAGCCAACTTAATATCACGGAACTTGCCTTGACGGTACAATGCAACTTCACGCGCTTTACGCTCATCACGTACAACAGTCGCTTCATCACCAGCAGATGGCACACCTGAAAGACCTAAGATCTCAACAGGAATCGACGGACCCGCTTCAGTGATTGTTTTACCGTTTTCGTCGCGCATAGCACGGACTTTACCGTACTCAAGGCCACAAAGAACGATATCGCCCTGCTTCAAGGTACCTTCTTGTACAAGTACTGTTGCAACTGGACCACGGCCTTTATCAAGCTTAGATTCAACAACAACACCTGCAGCCATACCTTCACGAACCGCTTTAAGTTCTAGTACTTCAGATTCTAGAAGGATACCTTCAAGAAGATCATCAATACCTTCACCGCTCTTAGCTGAAACGTGAACAAACATGTTGTTTCCGCCCCAATCTTCTGACATTACGCCATGTTGAGACAGTTCAGATTTAACGCGCTCAGGATCAGCTTCTGGCTTATCCATTTTGTTAACGGCAACAATCAGTGGCACACCGCCTGCTTTAGCATGCTGGATAGCTTCGATTGTTTGTGGCATAACGCCATCATCTGCAGCAACAACTAGAATAACGATATCAGTCGCTTTAGCACCACGTGCACGCATTGCGGTAAACGCAGCGTGACCAGGTGTATCTAGGAAAGTGATCATACCGTTGTCAGTTTCAACGTGGTAAGCACCAATATGCTGAGTAATACCACCGGCTTCGCCAGAGGCTACTTTTGCACGACGAATATAATCAAGTAGTGATGTCTTACCATGGTCGACGTGACCCATGATAGTAACCACTGGAGCACGTGATTCAAGTTTAACTTCGCCATTACGGTCAGCAAGTACTTGATGCTCAAGCTCGTTTTCGCGAGTTAGGATAACTTTATGTCCCATCTCTTCGGCAACAAGCTGGGCAGTTTCTTGATCGAGGACTTGGTTAATAGTAACCATAGAGCCCATCTTCATCATCTGCTTAATGATTTCTGTCGCTTTAATTGACATCTTTGAAGCTAGTTCAGAAACTGAAACTGTTTCACCGATGCTAACTTCTGCCTTTACAACAACAGCTGACTTGTTGAACGCGTGATCCATTGATTCAGGTGCTACGCTGCGCGTATTACGTGAATTACGTGAATTACGGCTATCGCGACGGTTGTCTTTACCGCGCTTACCTTTACCACCTGGGCGACCAGAACCGGCATTAGCATTAGCGTTAGCATTAGGAGCTGCATTGTTACCAGCATTTGCAGAAGGTTTACGTGGACGACGTCCACTCTTTTCTGCTTTTGCATCGGCTGTATCTTCAGCAGCACGTGCTTCTGTCGAGGTGGTCACATGGTGATCACCCGTCTTTTCAGCTTCTTTACGTGCTTTTTCTTCATCAGCCCAACGCTTAGCGTTTTCTTCAGCAAGACGACGCGCTTCTTCTGTCGCGGCAACTGATTCAACATCAGCCTTAGCGATAGCAACTTCATCTTTAGCAGCTTGAAGCTTATCAGCTTCATCTGTAGCGGCTTTTTCATCTGCAGTTTGCACTGGAGCAGCTTCTTTCTTTGCTACTTTAGCAGTCGCTTTCGCGGCTTTTGCTTCTTCATCAGCTTTGTTCTTCGCTTCAGTTTCAGCTTTTGCTGTCGCAGCTTTAGCGTCTTCTTCAGCTTTTGCTGCTGCAGCAAGCTCTGCTTCTTGCGCTTCATCACGCTTAACAAAAGTACGCTTTTTACGCACTTCTACTTTAACGTCTTTTGATTGACCGCCACTGCCTGCAACGCTCAAAGTCGACACTGACTTGCGTTGAAGTGTCATTTTAGTTGGTGCAGCTTCGCCACCGTGTTGCTTCTTAAGAAAATCAAGCAACTGCTGTTTTTCAGATTCTGAAACCGTATCATTTGTCGATTTCTTAATGCCAGCCTGAGAAAACTGTTCGACGAGTCGATCAGCGCTTTTCCCAACTTCTGCGGCTAGTTTGTCTACTGTAGTATCTGCCATGTATAAATTCCCCTCTGTTGATCGACTTATGCTTCTTCGCCAAACCAACAGATATTACGGGCAGCCATAATGAGCTCACCTGCTTTTGCTTCTGTTAATTCTACAATTTCGATCAAATCATCAATGCCTTGTTCGGCTAAATCTTCTAGCGTGATTACGCCTTTGCTTGCCATTACGAATGCCGAGTGTTTATCCAAACCTTCTAACGCTAGAAGGTCATCACTTGGTGAAACACCGTCAAGTGCTTCCTCAGTCGCAAGTGCGCGAGTCGAGATCGCCGCTTTTGCACGTTCTCTTAAAGACTCGACGGTATCTTCGTCAAATCCATCTATTTCTAATAGTTCTGATGTTGGTACGTAAGCAATCTCTTCTAAAGAGGTAAAGCCTTCGTCAGCCAGAACTTGAGCAAACTGTTCATCAACGTCTAGCGCCTGAATCAGTAAATTAACCACTTTAGCGCTTTCCGCTTGGTGCTTAACTTTCATGTCATTAACCGTCATGACGTTTAGTTCCCAACCAGACAGTTGAGTCGCTAGACGAATATTCTGACCATTACGACCAATTGCTTGCGCTAGGCTATCAGCCTCTACAGCGATATCCATTGAGTGGTTGTCTTCATCTACGATGATTGACGCCACGTCAGCAGGTGCCATACAGTTAATAACATATTGCGCTGGGTTATCGTCCCAAAGAACGATATCAACACGTTCACCGCCAAGCTCGTTTGAAACGGCTTGAACACGTGCGCCACGCATACCAACACACGCACCGATAGGATCGATACGACGGTCGTTAGATTTTACTGCAATCTTTGCACGTGAACCTGGATCACGAGCTGCGCCCATGATTTCGATCATCTCATCGGCAATTTCAGGTACTTCAACACGGAAAAGCTCAATCAGCATTTCAGACTTAGTGCGTGTTAGAAATAACTGAGCGCCACGCGCTTCTGGACGTACAGAGTAAAGCAATGCACGTACACGATCACCTGGTCGGAAAGACTCACGAGTGAGCAAGTCTTCTTTGAACAATACGCCATCGGCATTACCGCCCAAATCAACAACAACACTTTCGCGATTACTTTTCTTAACCACACCGACAATTAACTCACCTTCGCGATCGCGAAATTGGTCAACAATCTGAGCGCGTTCAGCTTCACGTACTTTTTGTACGATAACTTGCTTTGCCGTTTGCGTCGTAACACGGTCGAATGCTACTGAATCGATTTCATCTTCAATAAAGCCGCCAAGCTCAATTTCAGGTTCATCATATACTGCCGCTTCGAGAGTAATTTCACGGAAAGGGTTTTCTAATGGCTCGCCAGTGTCTTCAACAACCATCCAACGACGGAATGTTTCATAGGCACCAGTTTTGCGATCAATAGCAACACGAACTTCGATGTCACCTTCATATTTTTTCTTGGTTGCTGTGGCTAGTGCAACTTCCAACGCTTCAAAAATCTTTTCGCGTGGTACACCTTTTTCATTCGAAACAGCCTCAGCGACTAGCAGGATCTCTTTATTCATTCTCTTGCCTCGTTCACCTTGAATTCATCAAAACTTAGCGATTAAATTGCCTTTACGGATGTTATCCAAAGCAACTATCAGTTCATTACCCTCTACTGACAGAGTGAGCATTTGCCCCTCGACGCCAATAACGGTACCTTTCAAATTACGACCGCCTGCGACAGGCATCGTTAATTGTACTTTTACAGTTTCGCCGGTATAGAGCAGATATTGTTCAGCAGTGAACAATGGCCGATCGACACCAGGCGAAGAAACTTCTAGCGTGTACTCAGTTGAAATTGGGTCTTCAACATCCATAACAGCACTAACTTGACGACTGGTATCGGCACAGTCATCAACAAAAATACCTTTTTCATTGTCTATATATAGACGCAAGATAGAGTGCTTACCTGCTTGAATATATTCCAAGCCCCAGAGCTCGTGACCTAATGCTTCAACTGGCGCTTTGAGCATCTCTACCAGTTTGCGTTCTAATGTAGCCAAGGTTACCCCTCAGAAAAACAAAAAAGGGCCTAATTAGCCCCAGTAAAAAGTCACTTTCATGACCGTTTTGTAACTCCCAGATAACAAAAAACCCCGTAATGACGAGGTTGATATATCCAGAAACCTGTAACAGTATAGGATCTAAATCCTTTACTGGGAAGCTGGTTGCGGGGGCCGGATTTGAACCGACGACCTTCGGGTTATGAGCCCGACGAGCTACCATACTGCTCCACCCCGCGACAACTTGTGCAAGTATATTGAGAATTACCTCGACTTGCAATAATAAAGCGCTTTATATACCACTTTATTATCTTTGACTTGGTCATTAAACAAAATCAAAGATTTGGTGCGGATGGGGGGACTTGAACCCCCACGAGCTTGCGCTCACCAGCCCCTCAAGCTGGCGTGTCTACCAATTCCACCACATCCGCATAATTTGTACATCGATTGTTTTTACTAATGACTACGTTAAGAGGTTAATAGTCATTTAAACAATCTCTATTAATCAATCGATTAATAGTCCCCATAAAAATCTATGGGTTAGTCAGGGATTTTATCTTCTGACTTTGCAGCTTCTTGCTGAACTTGCTCAACAGCTTGTGCTGCATCGCTACCTAAATCGTTCCAAGCGTCTTCAGATTGT
This sequence comes from Shewanella sp. GutCb, assembly GCF_002836135.1. NCBI lineage: Bacteria > Pseudomonadati > Pseudomonadota > Gammaproteobacteria > Alteromonadales > Shewanellaceae > Shewanella > Shewanella sp. GutCb. Next base: position 110,672 of record NZ_PJBL01000016.1, read on the forward strand.
GTGTGATTTGCACTTAAGTTACCAATGGTTAAACTTAGAGCAAAAAAACCAATTGCTAAAACAGCTGTTGAACGAGTCAAGAAGTTACCAGAACCTGATGAACCAAACAGAGTATTTGATGCGCCGGCGCCAAAAGAGGCTCCCATATCTGCACCCTTACCTTGCTGGATTAAAATAAGTCCTACTAGACCTATAGCAACCAACAAGTATATAACCATTAGAACTTCATACATATTTATGCGCTCATCGCTATCGTACATAGACTGAGAAATTCAGTAGCATTGAGGCTTACACCGCCAATCAAGCCACCGTCTACATCAGGCTGCGCAAATAAATCCGCAGCATTACTCGGTGTTACGCTACCACCGTACAAAATCCTGATATTTTCTCCGATAAAGGGAGAAACTTCAGACAGGCGTTTGCGAATAAACGCATGAACTTCTTGTGCCTGCTCTGGTGTAGCACTCTTACCTGTTCCTACAGCCCAAAGCGGCTCATAGGCGATAATAGCGTTGTCAAAAGCCATGGTGCCATTTTTTTCAATGACAATATCTAACTCTTCGGCAATAACTTCAAAAGTTCTTCTTGCTTCACGAGCTGGACCTGACTCACCAACACATAATATTGGCGTCAAACCATGTTTTTGAGCAGCAGCAAATTTCTCTGCTACGATGTCACTCGTCTCTCCGTACATACGGCGACGTTCTGAATGTCCGATAATAACATACCGGCATCCTGAATCTTTTAACATCTGCCCAGATATTTCACCAGTATAAGCTCCGAAGTCATGTTGACTGACATTCTGCGAACCCATTCTGACAAGACAACCGTTTAAGGCTTCTTTATTTTCATCTAGCAGCTGTCGAACACTTTCTAAGTAAATAGAAGGCGGACACAATACCACTTCAGCTGAATCATTTTGGAGCTTGGTAGCGAATTTTTTGAATAGCTCTTGTGCAAGTTGCGCACTGCCATTCATTTTCCAATTACCAGCAACCATCGGACGTCTAAGTGCCATCACGGTCTCCTCTGAAAGCGGCGTGAATAATATCGAACCACTTGTTAAGTTACAATAGCTAAAAGCGTAATTTTTAATAAACTAGGCGAGAACGCATATTTTTTACGCGACTAAGGAGTTATATTCACAATGCAACTCCTTTAAACAGCTTTATCAACGTTTATGCGCTCAAACTCAGTTGAACATTTAGACTAAGTTGCGAACTGCATCAGCAATTTCATTAGCAAATTTGGTCACATCATTTTCATCATCACCTTCAACCATCACTCGAAGCAAAGGTTCAGTGCCTGATTTACGCAATAATACTCGACCTCTAGCGCCAAGCTTTCGTTCAACTTCAACTTTAGCGGCTAACACTTCAGCGGACGTTAATGGGTCATCAGCACCCTCAAAGCGCACATTGACCAACACTTGAGGCAGCATGGTAATACCGACGGTTAAGTCCTCTAGGTTGGCATTTTGACGACGCATGGCAGCAAGGACCAAGATCCCCGCTACAATACCATCACCCGTTGTACCATGATCTAAGTTTAAAATATGGCCAGAATTCTCCCCCCCGATACGCCAATCGTGCTCTTTGAGCAGTTCCATTACGTAGCGGTCGCCCACTTTTGAACGAACAAACGGAATATCGAGCGCTTGAAGAGCAAGATCTAAGCCTAAGTTAGACATCAATGTTCCGACAACTCCCCCCCGTAGTACACCGCGCTTTTGCGCATCACAAGCCAAGATGTAGAGAATTTCATCGCCATCAATCACTCGTCCATGGCGGTTAACCATCATGATCCGGTCACCGTCACCATCGAGTGCAATACCAAGGTCGGCATTTTCTGCCAGTACAGTTTCGCAAATTTTAGCCGTTGAGGTTGCGCCCACATTATCATTAATGTTCAAGCCATTTGGCTTATCACCAATGGCGACAACTTCAGCACCGAGTTCTTTAAATACACTAGGGGCGATGTGGTACGTTGCGCCATGAGCACAATCGACAACAATTTTTAAGCCACTTAATGTTTGTTCTGCTGGGAAATGACTTTTACAATATTCGATATAACGACCCGCGGCGTCATCGATACGAGAAACTTTGCCTAAAAGGTGTGACTCTACACAGGTTAATGGCTTTTCCAATTCTGCTTCGATTTCGAGTTCTACCGCATCATCAAGTTTGCTGCCATCGGTATAGAAAAACTTAATACCATTATCATAATAAGGATTATGTGATGCACTAATCACAATGCCAGCTTCTGCACGGAATGTTCGCGTCAAATAAGCAACGGCAGGTGTTGGCATTGGACCTATCAGCATGACATCAAGGCCTGCGGCTGAAAGCCCAGCCTCGAGTGCTGATTCAAATAGATAACCAGAAATGCGGGTGTCTTTACCTATAATCACTTTATGCGTACCCGTTCGGGATAACACTCTTCCTGCAGCCCAGCCCAGCTTAAGCGCTAACTCAGGGGTCATTTTGCCCGCACCTACTTTACCGCGAATACCGTCAGTACCAAAAAATTGTCTTTGTTTCACGAAAACTCCAAAATTAATAACGGTGGGTAGAAAGGAATGCCCAGATCCTACCCAATCATACTTCATTTAGGCTAAGCGAGTGCTCAGCCTAAATCCTTGTAATTTTTTGTTGCATTTAACACAGCCATCATGTCGGCGGTTTCTTGTACATCATGCACTCGCACAATACTTGCGCCCGCCTGTACTGCCAACATATTAGCAGCAAGGGAGGCACTTAGTCTTTGTGGCACTTCACGATTAAGTAGTTGCCCAAACATGCTTTTTCGAGACATTCCAGCCAAAATTGGCAGCTCAAATGTACTCAATTCAGCTAAACGCTGCAGTATCTCGTAATTATGCGCTAATGACTTGCCAAAACCAAATCCTGGATCGAGCACAATATTCGCTCGTTTGACTCCCGCTTGAAGACAAGCCTCAATACGCCACTCAAAAAACTGAGCAATATCCTTAACAACGTCTTCATAAACTGGCGCTTGTTGCATGGTTCGAGGTTGACCTTGCATATGCATTAGGCAAACAGGGACGCCAAGCTCAGCTGCCGCCACTAATGCACCAGGTTCTTGCAGTGCCCGAACATCATTAATCAGGTGCGCCCCCGCAGCAACAGCGGCTCTCATTACCACAGGCTTGCTAGTATCGATTGAGATCCATACATTATGAGTTTTAGCGACATACTCTATCAGCGGAATAACTCGGTCGAGTTCATCAGCCTCAGAGACATCCTTAGCCCCCGGTCTTGTAGACTCGCCACCAATATCAATAAAAGTCGCCCCTTGAGCAACCATAGTATCGGCTTGATGGCAGGCGCTCGCTATTGAGGCGAACTCGCCACCGTCAGAAAAAGAATCTGGGGTAACATTAAGGATCCCCATAATCACGGCAGTGGATAAATCTAACGCTTTATCACCACTAGTTAATATCGACAAAATAAAGCTCCATAAACAAGAAAACCCCATAAAGGGGTCTTCTAAAATTGTCTAAAGATTACTTAGCAGGTGATTCGTCCGCATCACTTACATCCGTTTGACTATCTTCAGTATCCTTAACATCTTCTTTCTTTTCAGAAGAAGCGTCATTACTGTCATTATCCTTAGACTGCTTATCTTTTTCCCATTCAGCAGGTAAACGCACTTCACGACGTTTCATCAAATCATCAATTTGATTCGAGTCTATCGTTTCATACTTCATCAGCGCATCTTTCATCGCGTGAAGGATGTCCATATTCTCGGTAAGATACACTTGCGCTCTATCGTAGTTAGACGATATCAGCAGCTTAACTTCAGCATCGATAATACGCGCAGTGTCATCTGACATATGTTGCGACTTACCCATGCTGCGTCCAAGGAAGACTTCATTCTCATCTTCAGCATAGAGTACTGGGCCTAACTTGTCAGAGAAGCCCCACTGGGTCACCATATTACGTGCTATTGATGTCGCATATTTAATATCCTGCGAAGCACCCGTAGACACTTTCTGGCTACCGTAGATAATCTCTTCGGCTAAACGGCCACCATAGGCAACTGAAATCTGGCTTTCTAGTTTCTGTCTGCTTTGGCTAATAGCATCCGCTTCAGGCAAAAAGAAAGTCACACCCAACGCTCGACCGCGTGGAATAATAGTCACCTTATGCACAGGATCATGCTCTGGCACTAAACAACCGACAATCGCATGACCTGCTTCATGGTAAGCGGTCATCTCTTTTTCAGCTTCAGACATCACCATAGTGCGGCGCTCTGCACCCATCATGATCTTATCTTTAGCACTTTCGAACTCTTCCATGCCCACGACGCGGCGACTGTTACGAGCTGCAAATAATGCCGCTTCGTTGACAAGGTTAGCAAGGTCTGCACCAGAGAAACCTGGAGTACCACGAGCAATAACACTTGCCTTAACACCGTCAGCCAATGGCACTTTGCGCATATGGACTTTAAGAATTTGCTCACGACCACGAACGTCAGGCAGACCCACAACAACTTGACGGTCAAAACGACCTGGACGTAGTAACGCTGCATCTAACACGTCTGGACGGTTAGTCGCGGCGATGACAATGACGCCTTCGTTGCCTTCAAAACCATCCATTTCAACCAGTAGTTGGTTCAATGTTTGCTCACGTTCATCATGACCACCACCAACACCCGCACCACGCTGGCGACCTACGGCATCAATTTCATCAATGAAGATAATGCAGGGAGCAGACTTTTTAGCTTGCTCAAACATGTCACGCACTCGAGATGCACCAACACCCACAAACATTTCAACGAAGTCTGAACCTGAAATGGTAAAGAAAGGCACTTTAGCTTCACCCGCAATGGCTTTAGCAATTAGCGTCTTACCGGTACCTGGTGGGCCAACAAGTAACACACCAGTAGGAATTCGTCCGCCTAACTTTTGGAAACGCGTTGGCTCTTTTAAGTAATCAACCAATTCTTTAACGTCTTCTTTCGCTTCGTCACAACCAGCAACGTCAGCAAAAGTCGTTTTAATTTGGTCTTCGCTCATCAATTTGGCTTTACTCTTACCAAATGACATTGCGCCTTTACCACCACCGCCTTGCATCTGACGCATGAAGAAAATCCATACCCCGATAAGCAGCAGCATAGGGAACCAAGAGATAAAGATTTGAGTTAAGAAACCCGACTCTTCTGCTTCTTGTCCTTTCATCATAATGCCTTTACGGGCTAGATCATTGATCAAGTCAAGATCTGGCATTGGCATAATCGTGGTGAACTTCTCTCCAGTACGCTTTGTTCCTTCAATCGTACGTTGATCGCTTTTCACTTCGACAGTATTAATCTGCCCGTCACGAACATCGTCTAAAAAGGTAGAATAATCCATCTTCTGCTTGGTAGAAGAAGAGGGGGAATAGCCCTGAAACACTGCCATCAACACAACCGCGATGACAACCCAGAGAATTAAATTTTTAGCCATGTCACTCAAATTACTCGACCTCTTTTTAAAGTCTTTCGAAAACTAATGTTAGAGTACTTACGATAGATTACTATAACTTGTACCCCGTCGCCACAAGATAGACCTCACGTGATCGTGCTCGCGATGAATCCGGCTTACGTGTTTTAACGGTTTTAAATGCTTGTTTAACTAATTTCATGTACTCGTCAAAGCCCTCCCCCTGAAAGACTTTAACAGCAAAACAGCCATTAGGTGCCAAAACTTGATGGCACATATCTAATGCGAGTTCGACTAAATACATAGCACGAGGTTGATCGACCCCGCCAGTACCACTCATGTTTGGCGCCATATCAGATAATACGACATCCACTTTAGCATCACCAACTCGCGTCAGCAGCGCTTCAAGTACGTTCTCTTCGCGGAAATCACCTTGTAGGAAATCGACCCCAACAATCGGGTCCATAGGTAAAATATCGCACGCGATCACTTTACCTTTGTCGCCAGCAAGTTTAACAACCACTTGCGACCATCCTCCAGGTGCTGCGCCTAAATCGACCACAGTCATGCCGGATCGTATAAGTTTATCTTTCTCTTGGATCTCCTCTATCTTAAAGGCCGCTCGCGACCTAAAGCCGCGCTTTTGCGCTAACTTGACATAGTGATCATCGAAATGTTCTTGCATCCAGCGTGAAGAGCTGGCGGTTCGTTTTTTACCTGACATTTAAAATCCGCAACAATTGAGAGTTACACAAAGCATATATAAGGGTAGAATAGCGGCTTTTCAACAGTAACTCAGCATAAAGTTGGTATAAATGAACTTAACAACCAAACAAAAACAGCACTTAAAGGGCTTAGCGCATAATTTAAAGCCTGTAGTGATGCTTGGTGGCAACGGCCTGACTGAAGGTGTACTGGCTGAAATTGATAGTGCACTCTCTCATCATGAATTGATCAAAGTGAAAGTAGCCTCTGGTGACAGAGAGCTTAAAAATGCAATCGTCGACGCCATCGTACGTGAAACCCAAGCTGAAAAAATACAGCTTATCGGTCACGTCTTAGTACTGTTCCGACAGTCTGAAGAAATGAAAATTGCTGTGCCTAAGGCAAAGTAATTAGCAAAGTTTCTTTTAAAAAAGAAAAGTTTGCAAGATAAATAAAAAAAGCCGCTGATTATTCAGCGGCTTTTTTTTGTGTTTTTTTATGGAGCGTCACATATAGGCTTTACTTTATAATGCTCGGAGTTAACTTTCAGCAACTCAGGCAAGCTGGTCCCGATAGAAATTGACGAGAAGGTACCAATCAGAATGCCAAGAAACATTGCTATCGAAAAACTCTCTAAAGGGCCACCGCCCATTATCCACAATGCAGAAACGGTGATTAATGTTGTGCCACTCGTCACCATGGTGCGAGAGAATGTCGCCTGTACCGCTCGACTGCATACCGCTTCAACCGCCATTTTAGGCTTAGAGGTTAATAGCTCTCTGATCCGGTCTGCGATAATAATAGAGTCATTTAGCGAATACCCCAAAATAGCTAACACTGCTGCGAGTACAGTAAGGTTAAACTCCATCTGAGTTAACGCAAAGAATGCCAAGACAAAAGCCACGTCATGAAATAGTGCCAATAGTGCACCACTGGCGAGACGCCATTCAAAACGAAAACTTAGATAGCCGAGGATACATAACATCGCAACCAAAAGTGCTAAGCCTCCCTGCTCTGCTAACTCTTGGCCTATTTGCGGCCCAACGATACTCGAATTGAGCACTTCTATATTATGAGTCAATGGCGCCAGAACACGGGTGATACTCGAACTAGATTCAGCGTTAACTTGGCTATATCTCAGCACCCAACGTCCAGCTTCACCCGCCGAAATAACACTCACATCTTGATCTGAGTGTTGCGCTAGTAGCTCACTTATCTGAGCGGCCTTGATATTGCTATCAAGCTTCACCTCTGTAACCACACCGCCGGTGAAGTCTAAACCCCAATTAAAACCATTAACCAAGATAATTCCGACGGAGCAGAACATTATCACTAAAGACATTAGGCTAGATAAGTAGCGCGCTTTAGTTAACTTACTCAATTTTTTAAAATTCATATTACACCTTCACATCGCGACTAAAATCGCGTCCATAAACCCAATTAACTAATGCTCTTGAAGCAAAAATACCGGTGAACATACTCGTTAATAACCCCAGCCCTAAGGTCAAAGCAAACCCTTGAATAGGACCATTACCGATTGAGTACAACACTATCGCGGTGATCATCGTGGTAAAATTGGCATCGATGATGGTGGACAAAGCGCTGTCAAAGCCTCTATCAATCGCATGCGCAAAGCTCTTCCCCTCTTTTAACTTATCTTTAATCCTTTCAAAAATAAGTACATTGGTATCAACCGCCATACCAACCGTTAATACCAGTCCCGCAATACCGGGTAAGGTCAACACTGCCCCAGGGATCAACGCTAACAGGCCAAATAGCAAAACCATGTTTGCAACTAACGCAATATTTGCTATCCAACCGAGTCGACGATACCAAAGCCCCATAAATAACAAGGTAAACGCCATTCCTAAAGCAAGTGCCGAAAAGCCATTAGTAATGTTTTCTTCGCCTAAGCTCGGGCCAATAGTACGCTCCTCAACGATAGTCACTGGCGCAGTCATAGAGCCTGCTCGAAGTAATAAAGCCAGCTGCTGTGCACTGGCATAGTCACCCGCACCCGTAATGCTAAAACGATCACTAAGCTGAGACTGAATCGTTGCTACACTAATCACTTCTGTGGTTTGCCTTATCTGGCCTTTATCATCTCGGCTATATTCACTGTATGAGGTCGCCATTGGTTTGCCGATATTGTCACGAGAGAAGTTCGACATGATTTTTCCACCTTCACGATCGAGGTGAATAACGACTTCCGGTAAGCCCATTTCACCTAAAGATGCCCTAGCATCAATGATGTGCTCGCCACCTAAAACTGGCTTCCTTGCCACATAGACTGGTGCTTTCTGCTCATCAGATAACACTTTGGCATTCACAGAGCCCGGTTGCATAACCTGATAAAAGGCTAGGCTCGCCGTTGCGCCAATGACCGATTTAGCGGCTGCTGGATCTTGCACGCCTGGCAGCTCAATTCTTATGCGGTGCTCGCCTTGACGCTGCACAACAGCTTCAGTTATCCCGAGCTGCTCAATACGGCTGCGCATAATTTGCAGGTTTTGTTTTACGATCAAATCGCGAATATTAATTTTTTCACTCGCTAATAGATCCACATTAAGCGCACTATCCCCCGCATTCGTTACCTGCCAATTTGGATATTGCTGCTTAACGAATTGTCTTAGCGCCTGCCTTTGGTTTGGATCTGAGACTGAGATGTTTACCTTTCCACTCGAGTGTTGCTGAACCTTGGCGCCATAAAGAGACTCCCCGCGAATAAATTGCCTCACTGATTCAACAAGAGCGTCGTAATGCACTGTGTAAACAGGTTCAATTTCTACATCAAGTAAGAACTGCACTCCACCTCTAAGATCTAAGCCAAGTTTAATTGGCGAAAAGCCTAGAGATAGCAACCAATTGGGTGCATCAGGTGCCAGTGTTAGAGTCAACTCTGAAGGAGCTGCAACTTGCTCGGAGAGCATCGTTTTAAGCTGGGACTGCTGCGAGTTATCATCGAGTACGATCAGTGTTTCCCCCTTAGCTTGGTCAATACGTTTGACGTTAACGCCCTGGGACTCCAGCAAATGGTGTAACGCTAAAGAGTTAACTTTTAGACCCGCTTTCGCACCGATTTGCACGGCGGCATCTTCACCATAAAAAGTGGGCAATGCACTGAATAACATAATGATAATAGTGACTAGTAACAGCACATACTTCCATGCACTGTAATGATTTAAAATCGTCGATTTTTTATTTTCTCTCATATTGTCTTGCTCTTTATATTCACTAGTAACGCGATAAATATTGGCAGTTATCCCAGTAGGTACTGGCAAATGCAATATTGCTTTATTAGCTATCGAGAGAGTGATTTAGTCCAAGCTTACTTGGCATCAAATTCCAATATAAAAATCAGACGCGGATATATAATCGACATAAAACGTCAATTTCAAACGTCTAAAACAGATATTGATGACAATTAGGCAACAAAGGACAAATACAGTTTCACCAGTGACCGCTCACATCTATTCACGATGGAGCGCTAAGTGTAAATTTGACTTTGGAATAACTGCTAGCAACCGTTCTCGATAGTTAAGCCAACGGGCTTATCGATACTTAGCTAAGGGAGCGGGAGTGAGAAAAACGGTAGAGTAAATTAGATTCTTTCCATGCAGAAAGTCGATGAGAAGCGCTTTCAATATGCAGCAACCAATCCACGGTAGGCTTGACATCTATTCGATATCCAACAGTTAAAGAAGGGATCGGGGGGGATAAAAACTCAAAGGCTAACAGATAGCTTGGACGATTTCGTAGCGGATCGTGTTGCGAAAAACTGATAAAACGTTGCGACACCAACGGGGCATATTCAGAGCCGTCGCCTTCAGTCTGCTTGGCTTGCTTGTTTTGAAACCTTAAAAGCATATTGCTGGATAGATTATGCAACTGCTGGCTATCTGGAGCGATCGAAGTGTGACTATAAAATCCAAGCGCCACTTCAGACAGAGTAAGATCTAAAGTAACAAAGCCGATGTCATTATTTTGATTTGGCACTGATGCACTCGCAGACATAGGAGTGAGAAATAATCCCCCTATGAATAGCAAAATGAATCCAAACCGCCAAAATAACTGCACTATTTTTTGCCTATATTCAGGTATATCTATTAAGATTTATATACTAAGCGTAGCGCTCAGCTTATACAAACTTTTAATAGCATCACAATAAAAATCTCATAAAAAAACCGCTAAACAGCGGTTTTCTTTAATATCTAATCAATTAAGTTAGATATATTGGACTTTAATAATTTCAAAGTCGTTGGTACCACCGGGTGTAGTGATCGAGATTTCATCATCAACACTCTTACCAACCAAACCACGTGCGATAGGTGAGCTCACTGAAAGTAAATTCTCTTTCACATTAGCTTCATCTTCACCCACGATGCGATAGGTCACTTCTTCATCAGTATCGACGTTTAAGATCGTCACTGTAGTACCGAAAATAACTCGACCTGTATTAGGCATGTCCGTCACATCAATAACTTGTGCATGAGACAGTTTACCTTCGATATCACGAACTCGAGCTTCACATAGCCCTTGCTCTTCTCGAGCAGCGTGGTATTCAGCGTTTTCTTTCAAATCGCCTAGCTCACGTGCTTCACCGATTGCTTGTGCAATTTTCGGACGACGGTCAAATTTCAAAATCTCTAATTCTTTACGTAGTCGTTCAGCACCGACGACTGTCATTGGAACCTTACTCATAAGCTTCTTTCGTCTCCTTTAAAACAAAAGCAGTCCTCGCTGACGGGTCAATTTGTCAACGTGGCAATAATCTGTGGAATTGCGCTATTGTAAACGCTGAGGGCAAAAGTTGCACCTGCAGAATTTATAGAGCTTACTCAACCTTGGCAATACTTACTAGCAAAGTCAGATAAATCTTTATTAATCGAGAGTCCGTTCACCTAATTTGCACCTTTACTTCTACCTCAGCTTTATTCGCCTGCGCTGAGCGCTAGTAACATAGAAGTTGTACCGGGGTTTCTATCCATATCTATCGTTTCGGTATAATCCCGTAAATAAATCATAAAAAAGGCCGCAAAAAATGCGGCCTTTTTTGCATCACTTAAATTTACTTAGTAATACGTTTATGTAGCTCTTGCACTGACGTCACATTTGAACGGGAATCGGCAGCATGCGCCATACACGTTGCAAATGCAGCATTCAATGTCGTGGTGTAATTCACTTTATAGCGCAGTGCACCGCGGCGAAGTTGACGTGAATCTTCAATCGCCTTACGACCTTCAGTGGTATTAACAATGTAGGTATATTCGCCATTCTTAATACGGTCAAGAATATGCGGACGACCTTCGTGTACCTTGTTCACTAGACGTGGGTTAATACCCGCTTCGCCTAAAATAACTGCAGTACCGTGAGTCGCATCAATTTCATAACCCAGCTCAATCAACTTAGCGGCTAAATCGGCAACGCGCGCTTTATCACTGTTACGAACAGACAATAATGCACGGCCTGATTTTGGCACTTCACACGTCGCACCAAGCTGCGCTTTAGCATAAGCTTCGGCAAATGAGTCACCCACACCCATCACTTCACCGGTAGAGCGCATTTCAGGGCCGAGCAATGGGTCAACACCAGGGAACTTATTAAACGGCAATACCACTTCTTTTACAGAGAAAAACGGTGGGATCACTTCCTCAGTAATATTCTGTGACTTAAGGCTTTGACCCGCCATAACACGTGCCGCAATCTTGGCTAACGGGACGCCTGTCGCTTTCGATACAAAAGGAACGGTACGCGCTGCACGAGGATTAACTTCAATCATGTAGATTTCGTCATCTTTGATGGCAAACTGTACGTTCATCAAACCGATAACGCCAAGTTCCATGGCTAACTTACCCACTTGCACACGCATACGATCTTGAATATCTTGGCTCAAGCTATATGGAGGTAAAGAACAACCAGAGTCACCAGAGTGAACGCCCGCTTGCTCGATATGTTCCATGATAGAACCGATAACTACAGTTTCACCGTCACAAATTGCATCGATATCGACTTCAATCGCATTATCAAGGAATCTGTCTAGCAATACTGGTGATGCATTTGAAACACTCACTGCTTCATTGAAATAACGACGCAAATCTTGTTCATCATAAACAATCTCCATTGCGCGGCCACCCAATACATAAGATGGACGAACCACTAATGGATAACCGATACGCTCGCCAGAGATCACAGCGCCTTCAACGGTCGTTACCGTATCATTTTCAGGTTGCTTCATGTTTAAACGCACAATCGCTTGCTGGAAACGTTCGCGGTCTTCAGCACGGTCAATGGCATCTGGACTGGTACCAATAATGGGTACGCCAGCGGCTTCAAGATCACGGGCTAACTTAAGCGGTGTTTGACCACCGTACTGCACGATAACGCCTTTTGGCTTCTCGATACGCACGATTTCAAGTACATCTTCAAAAGTAATAGACTCAAAATACAGACGATCTGAAGTGTCGTAATCGGTAGATACCGTTTCAGGGTTACAGTTAACCATGATGGTCTCGTAACCGTCTTCACGTAACGCTAACGCCGCGTGTACACAACAGTAATCAAATTCAATACCTTGACCGATTCGGTTAGGTCCGCCGCCCAATATCATGATTTTTTCACGATTTGATGGGTTAGCTTCGCACTCTTCTTCATAAGTTGAGTACATGTATGCGGTATCGGTTGCAAACTCAGCGGCGCAAGTATCAACACGCTTGTAAACCGGATGAATTTCAAAACGAGTACGTAATTTACGCACTTCAGTCTCGCTAACACCGGCAAGCGCTGCTAAGCGCGAATCGGCAAAACCCTTGCGTTTAAGCTTACGTAAAGTATCTTTGTCTAAACCCGCAAAGCCCGCTTCGGCAACTTGTGTTTCAGACTTAAGTAAGTCTTCAATTTGCACTAGGAACCAAGGGTCAACATTGGTTAAACCAAAGATATCCTCAACCGACAAACCTAAACGGAATGCATCAGCAATATACCAAATACGCTCTGCACCAGGTTCTTTTAGCTCATGACGAATACGCGACATAGCATCAGGTTCAGTGATATCAATCTCTGGACAAAGACCGTTTTTACCAACTTCAAGACCACGTAGTGCTTTTTGCAGTGACTCTTGAAAAGTACGGCCAATCGCCATCACTTCACCGACTGACTTCATCTGTGTTGTTAGACGGTCATTAGCACCGGCAAACTTTTCGAAGTTAAAGCGGGGTAATTTAGTCACAACGTAATCAATTGCAGGTTCAAAAGATGCTGGCGTAGCACCACCTGTAATGTCGTTGCTTAGCTCGTCTAACGTATAGCCAATCGCCAACTTGGCAGCGATTTTAGCGATAGGGAAACCTGTCGCTTTAGACGCTAATGCAGATGAGCGCGATACACGTGGGTTCATCTCGATGATAACCATACGGCCATCTTCAGGGTTGATACCAAACTGTACGTTAGAACCACCGGTTTCAACACCAATCTCACGTAGCACTGCAAGTGATGCATTACGCATCAATTGGTACTCTTTGTCAGTTAAGGTTTGTGCTGGAGCAACGGTGATGGAATCACCGGTGTGCACACCCATTGGGTCGAAGTTTTCAATGGCACAGACAATGATACAGTTATCATTACGGTCACGTACCACTTCCATTTCGTACTCTTTCCAACCAATCAAAGATTCGTCGATAAGCAGTTCGCTGGTCGGAGAAAGATCCAGACCTTGAGAACAGATATCTTCAAATTCTTCTTTGTTGTACGCGATGCCGCCACCGCTGCCGCCCATGGTGAATGATGGGCGAATAATACATGGATAGCCGACTTCTGCTAATACAGCGCGAGCTTCATCCATATTATGAGCGATACCGGCACGAGGACATTCAAGTCCAATCGACTTCATCGCCTTATCAAAACGGCTGCGGTCTTCCGCTTTATCGATTGCATCGGCTGTAGCGCCAATCATATCGACATTGAACTCTTTTAGTACGCCACGGCTTTCAAGCTCGAGAGCACAGTTAAGTGCAGTCTGGCCACCCATTGTTGGTAAGATCGCATCTGGGCGCTCTTTAGCAATAATGTTGCGTACTACTTCCCAGTGAATCGGCTCGATATAAGTTGCATCGGCCATCTCTGGGTCAGTCATAATCGTTGCAGGGTTAGAGTTAACAAGAATAACTCGGTAACCCTCTTCGCGTAGGGCTTTACAGGCTTGAGCGCCTGAGTAGTCAAACTCACAGGCTTGGCCAATAACAATTGGTCCAGCCCCTAGGATAAGAATACTCTTTATATCGGTACGTTTTGGCATTGCTTAAATCTTCTCCCGGATGAGGTTACTACTTGGCGTTCTGGCGATACAGTTCAATCAAGTCAATGAAATGATTAAACAATGGCGCGGCATCATGTGGTCCAGGGCTTGCTTCAGGGTGACCCTGGAAGCTAAACGCTGGCTTATCAGTAAGGTGAATACCTTGCAAAGAACCATCAAACAGTGACTTGTGAGTCACTTTAATATTGGCTGGCAGTGTTGTTTCATCTGCAGCAAAACCGTGGTTTTGACTGGTGATCATTACATTGCCTTGCTCGATATTGCTCACTGGGTGGTTTGCACCGTGATGACCAAATTTCATTTTCAAGGTTTTAGCGCCTGAGGCTAATGCTAATAACTGGTGACCTAAACAGATACCAAAAACCGGAATTTCAGTCTTTAAAATCTCTTGAATCGCCGTAATTGCATAGTCACATGGTTCTGGGTCACCAGGACCATTTGATAGGAAAATCCCATCTGGGTTCATCGCTAACACTGTCGATGCAGGTGTTTGTGCCGGAACAACAGTGACGTCACAGCCACGGTCGACTAACATGCGCAAAATGTTACGCTTAACACCGTAATCATAAGCAACGACTTTATACTTAAGCTCTGCTTCAGTCTTATCAGACGGTAAACCGCCCACAAGACGCCAGCTACCGCTACGCCATTGATAGGCTTCAGTGGTGGTGACTTCTTTGGCTAAATCCATGCCTTTTAAACCAGGGAACGCTTTAGCAGCTGCTAGCGCCTTGGCTTCATCTAAGTCACCCACAAGAATACATCCTGCTTGGGCGCCTTTTTCTCGTAAAATACGAGTCAATTTACGGGTATCAATATCCGCAATACCAACGACGTTGTTGGCCTTTAAGTAGTCACTTAAAGATTGCTGATTTCGAAAATTACTTGCGGTAAGCGGCAAGTCTCGAATAATAAGACCACAAGCATGAACAGATGACGACTCAGTGTCTTCATCATTGGTGCCAGTATTACCGATATGTGGGTAAGTTAAGGTTACGATTTGACGTGAATACGATGGATCAGTCAAAATTTCTTGGTAACCAGTCATTGAAGTGTTAAATACCACTTCACCAACAGACATCCCTTCAGCACCAATTGCAGTGCCAGAAAAAACGGTTCCATCTTCAAGTACGAGTAAGGCAGACTTTGTCAACGCGACCTCCGGAAAGAGCCAAATCATTGAAATACAATGTTTTTTGTGTTTTTTTAAAATACCAACTTTCGATAAAATACGAAATTTTGACAAATTCCGCCGAGTTTATATGGAAAATGGGTATTCGTCTATAGCGGAACTGTGCTTTTAACAAAAATAACTGTTCGCGCAAAAAAAAACCGCTAATAGCGGTTTTTAATATTTATTGTTTTAGGCCAAGGACTTGCTGCATATCATAGAGCCCTTCGCCCTGAACGACCAACCAGGATGCAGCCCGCATCGCTCCATTAGCAAAGGTCATTCGACTCGATGCTTTATGGGTTATTTCGAGTCGCTCGCCAATATCGGCAAACATTGCAGTATGTTCACCAACGATATCGCCAGCGCGTATGGTAGAAAAACCAATGGTTTCTCTATCGCGCTCACCAGTGATTCCTTCTCTGCCATATACGGCACATTTATCCAGATCACGGCCTAACGTTTCAGCGATGACTTCACCCATTTTGAGTGCAGTCCCTGAAGGGGCGTCTTTCTTATAACGGTGGTGGCCTTCGATAATCTCGATATCACTATAATGACCCATCACTTCGGCAGCCACTTCAAGCAGCTTCCACATGAGGTTTACGCCGACAGCCATATTAGGCGCCATCACAATTGGCACTTGTTTAGAGTATGCTGAAATTTGCTCTTTTTGAGCATGATTGAATCCGGTTGTGCCGATAACAATAGCTTTGCCATTGTTAGCACACCAACCAGCATGGATGACACTAGCTTCAGGCGAAGTAAAGTCGATGAGCACATCAAAATCATCAACGGCCTTGTCTAGTGAGTCGGTAATCGCAACATTCATTGCGCCCACACCTGCAAGTTCTCCCGCGTCAACACCCATCAACGTAGAACCCGCACGCTCAATCGCAGCACCTAACAAAATGAGATCATTCTGTTTAGCCGCTTCAATAAGAGTACGTCCCATACGACCACTGCCGCCGGTAATAGCCACTCTTACTTTTTCAGTCATCTCGGTCACTCCTTACAAATGTCAAAAAAAAGCCTAAGTATTAACTTAGGCTTATTGGCTAACTTAGATAATATCTAACAATTCAACTTCGAATACCAAAGCTGAATACGGTGGAATTGAAGCACCCGCTCCACGCTCACCGTATGCTAGGTGATGCGGCACGAACAACTTCCACTTAGAACCGACAGGCATTAGTTGTAATGCTTCAGTCCAACCAGCGATAACGCCAGACACTGGAAATTCAGCAGGCTCGCCACGAGCAACTGAACTATCAAATATATTACCAGAGATGAAAGTACCGTGGTAATGAACACGTACAGTTGAATCATAATCAGGCTTGTCGCCATTACCTTCAGCAATAATTTCATACTGTAGGCCAGATTCAGTGGTCAATATTCCGTCACGTGCAGCGTTATCAACTAGGTACTTATCACCCTCTTCTGATGCAGCGGCAGCGGCAGCTTCTTGCACTTTCTGGATGCGTTGGCTGATTTCAGTAAATGCGACTTGCATATCTTGCATATCAACAATACTTTCTTTACCTTCAAAAGCGTCAGATAGACCCAATTGAGCAGCTGAAATATCGATACCCTCAAATGAGTTAGCAGCGAGTTGCTCACCTAGTTGACGACCAACACCGTAACTTGCTTGCTCTTCAATTGTACTGAACTTATCAGACATAATGATTATTCTCTTAATGATTCAATGAATTTTCGCGCGAAACCTTAGCATATTTTCTGTGATATAGCCCTAAAAAGCGCAGCTATTTTGGCCTTTGACAAGTATCTTTCACACTAACACGGTTAGCCTCATAAAGATGTTGAGCTTTAGCCTGCATTTCCTGTAATGATTCAATGCGCTGGCCATATGATGGGTGGGTAGATAGTAATTCAGGACCTTGTTCACCACCCGCTTTGGCCATATTACGCCACAGTGCTACACTTTCTGCAGGATTAAACCCTGCAGAAGCCATCAATTGTACCCCCATAATATCGGCTTCACTTTCTTGCTCTCGACCATAAGGCAACATATACCCCACTTGAATGCCTAAATCTAAGGCGGCCATATACCCCTCTTGATTTGAAACACCACCAACATCTAGAGCAAGATCCGCAAACTGCATTCCTATTCCAGTCATTTTCGCGCGCGATACTTGCTCATTGCTATGATTAGCCAGAACATGGGCAACTTCATGGCTAATAACCGTCGCCAATTGATCTTCATTGATGGCAACGTTGAGTAAGCCAGTGTAAACACCTATATGCCGACCAGGCAGTGCAAAGGCATTCACTTGTTTAGAGTCGAACACAATAACCTCCCAACGCTGACCTTGCTCTGGTAGTGCCCGTGTAATTCGAGCCGCCACACAATCAACAAATTGGTTCAGTTGAATATCATCGCTAATTTTTTCTGTCTTTTTAAGTTCAACAAAAGATGAGTCCCCTAGCTGCGACATCTCTTGAGCAGAAAACAGCAGTGTTTGATTTCGGCCTGTCGGGGAGTGATGCGTCGCGCAACCTGATATTAGCAATAAGGCGCTAACAATTAGGAGTAATCCTTTCATCGTGGGTTAAATCCATTATTTTTAAGTAAAAAAAAGCCTCGCTATGCGAGGCTTTAGTCGTTCTAAATCGGCCAGTCGATGACTTTTATTAGCTATTCAGATCTTGGAAAAACTTTTTAACACCGTCAAAAAAACCGTCAGCTTTAGGGCTATGTTTTTTTGATTCGCCAGTGAGTGTATCTTCGAATTCACGAAGTAACTCTTTCTGACGCTCATTAAGGTTAACCGGAGTTTCCATTACAACCTTGCATAACAAGTCACCAACAGCGTGACTGCGTACAGACTTAACGCCTTTACCGCGCATACGGAACATACGGCCTGTTTGCGTTTCGGTTGGGATTTTAAGATTAACCTTACCGTCTAATGTCGGTACTTCAATCTCGCCGCCCAACGCCGCCTTGCTAAATGAAATTGGCACTTCGCAATAAAGGTTATTGCCATCGCGCTGGAAAATAGCATGTTCACGTACACTGACCTGAACATATAGGTCACCAGCAGGTGCACCAAACTCACCCGCTTCGCCTTCGCCAGTTAAACGAATACGATCGCCGGTATCAACCCCTGCTGGGATCTTAACAGCCAAGGTTTTGCTCTTCTCAACACGACCTTCGCCATGACACTTATTACAAGGATCTTTAATGATCTTACCGCGACCATGACAAGTAGGACAAGCTTGCTGAACCGCAAAGAACCCTTGACGCATCTGCACTTGGCCTTGGCCATGACAGGTACCACAAGTGGTTGGTGATGAGCCTTTCTTAGCACCACTACCATTACAAGGTTCACACGCGACCAATGTTGGAATGCGCAGTTCTTTGCTTAAACCTTTAACCGCTTCTTCTAAAGACAGTTCAAGGTTGTAACGTAGATCGCTACCGCGTGCAGCTTGACGTTGTCCGCCGCCGCCACGACGGCCACCACCGAAGATATCACCAAATACATCGCCAAACACGTCGCCAAAATCAGCACCGCCTTGACCGCCACCACCACGATTAGGATCAACACCAGCATGACCAAACTGATCATAGGCGGCTTTCTTATCGCTGTCGGTAAGGATTTCGTAAGCTTCTTTAACTTCTTTAAAGTTAGCTTCTGCTTCTTTATCACCTGGGTTGCGATCTGGGTGAAACTTCATTGCTAAACGCTTATAAGCTTTTTTCACTTCGCGTTCGCTGGCGTCACGTCCGACACCTAATACTTCGTAAAAATCTCGCTTTGACATAATCTCATGCTTTCTTTGCTGGAGTTACACGAACGGGCGTTAGAGTTTCCTCATAACGCCCGCTAGAATAAATTAGGAGTTATCCGGCATTATTTTTTGTCGTCTTTCACTTCTTCAAACTCAGCGTCAACAACATCATCAGCTGCGTGAGCGTCTTGTTGAGCTTCGTCTGCGCCTTCTGGTTGACCTTGCTGTGCTTGCGCTTTAGCTTGGGCAATTTCCATTAGCTTAGAAGAGGCTTCCATTAGCTCTTGAGTCGCTTTTTCAATCGCTTCTTTGTCATTGCCTTTAGTGGCAGTGTCAACAGCAGCCATTGCAGCTTCAATCTTCTCTTTTTCGTCAGCAGGTAATGCTTCACCGGCTTCTTCGATTTGCTTCTTCGTTGAGTGAACCATGCCATCGGCTTGGTTACGCGCTGTGACTAGCTCTTCGAACTTAGCATCTTCATCAGCGTGAGCTTCAGCATCACGAACCATTGCTTCAACTTCTTCATCACTTAGACCTGAAGAGGCTTTAATCGTAATGTTCTGTGCTTTGCCCGTTTTCTTGTCTGTCGCTGAGACATGCAAGATACCATCGGCATCAATATCGAAAGCAACTTCAACTTGTGGCATGCCACGTGGAGCTGGCTCAATACCTTCTAGGTTGAATTGACCTAGAGACTTGTTACCGCTTGATTGCTTACGCTCACCTTGAAGTACGTGAATAGTCACAGCACTTTGGTTGTCGTCAGCAGTCGAGAACGTTTGTGACGCTTTAGTCGGAATAGTGGTGTTCTTCTCGATAAGCTTAGTCATTACACTGCCCATAGTCTCAATACCTAGAGACAGTGGCGTAACGTCTAGTAGCAATACGTCTTTAACGTCGCCAGAAAGTACGCCCGCTTGAACAGCTGCGCCAATAGCAACAGCTTCATCAGGGTTAACATCTTGACGTAGCTCTTTACCAAAGAAAGCAGAAACTTCTGCACGTACTTTAGGCATACGAGTCTGACCACCAACAAGAATCACTTCGTTGACATCAGAAACTTTTAAGTCAGCATCTGCTAGAGCAACCTTTAGTGGCTCAAGCGTGCGAGTAATCAAGTCTTCAACCAGTGACTCAAGTTTTGCACGAGTGATCTTAACCACTAAATGCTTAGGACCTGTTGCGTCAGCTGTGATGTAAGGCAGGTTAACTTCAGTTTGAGTAGTGCTTGAAAGCTCAATCTTCGCTTTTTCAGCAGCTTCTTTAAGACGCTGCATCGCTAGCGGATCGTTACGTAAATCAAGACCCTGTTCTTTTTTGAACTCATCCGCAAGATACTTAATCATACGGTTATCAAAATCTTCACCACCTAAGTGAGTGTCACCGTTAGTCGCAAGCACTTCGAAAGTCTGCTCGCCATCAACGCTGTCGATTTCAATGATAGAGATATCAAATGTACCACCACCTAGATCGTATACAGCAACGATGTTATCGCCTTGCTTCTTATCAATACCGTATGCAAGTGCAGCAGCAGTAGGCTCGTTGATAATACGCTTAACTTCTAGACCAGCAATACGGCCAGCATCTTTAGTTGCTTGACGCTGTGAATCGTTAAAGTATGCAGGAACAGTAATAACAGCTTCTGTGACTTCTTCACCTAGGAAATCTTCTGCTGTCTTCTTCATCTTCTTCAAGATTTCAGCAGAGATTTGTGGTGGAGCCATTTTCTTGCCTTGGGCTTCAACCCAAGCATCGCCGTTATCTGCGCCAACAATTTTGAATGGCATGATGTCAACGTCACGTTGAACTTCGTCATCTTTAAAACGACGACCAATAAGACGCTTAATAGCATATACGGTGTTCGTTGGGTTTGTTACAGCCTGACGCTTTGCAGGTTGGCCAACGAGAGTCTCATCTGCAGTGTATGCGATGATTGAGGGTGTAGTACGATCGCCTTCAGCATTTTCTAATACGCGCGCTTTGCCGCCATCTAATACTGCAACACAAGAGTTTGTTGTGCCTAAATCGATACCAATAATTCTACCCATGGAGTCCTCCGAAATATGTCTTAACTAAATTTGTTATCTGGTAATAGAAATGGGGTCAGACTGAATCGTTTTCAAGTCTTACATGTTGTCCATTTCGTCTCTTGGTTACCTATATTGGGACGTTTGAAACGAATACAAGGGAAAAATGTAAATTTTGTCATTTGATTACAAATTTTTGATCTCACACTCTGTTTAAACCCGTTACCGATGTATAATGCATACAATCGAAGAAAGTGTCGTTCAGTTTAACAAATGTGATAACTGAACAAATGAATGTAGTCTCGAAGTAGAGTGATTAAAATTGAAACAGTCCCATCAAGCATATGCTTTCGGCATAGGTGCGATATTGCTATGGTCAACCGTAGCGACGGCTTTTAAAATAGCCCTGACACATTACACCCCTTTACAGCTGGTATTTATTGCTGTTACGACCTCTATTGTGGCGCTCGGAACCATCCTGGTGGCACAAAATAAATTATCGCTGGTTAAGAAGCAATTTGTCAGCCGGCCACTGTTTTATTTACAAACCGGTTTGCTCAGCCCTTTCTTGTACTATTTAGTATTATTTAAAGCCTATGACCTATTACCCGCACAGCAAGCATTGTCGCTTAATTACACTTGGGCTATTTTGCTGCCTTTACTGTCAGTGCCTTTATTGGGGCAAAAGCTAAGAAAGAGTGATCTCGCTGCAGCCCTCGTTGCCTACTTGGGTGTATTTACCATTGCAACTAAAGGCAATTTGACTGGGTTTGAATTTGAAAGCACCACTGGAGTGGTTCTCGCGCTAACCAGTACGCTGCTATGGTCTCTCTATTGGATCGTCAACACCAAAGATAAAGGTGACCCTGTGGTGAGCTTATTACTCAGCTTCCTTGTTGGGTTGCCATTTATTGTCACGGCACTGATGATGACGCAGACCCTGCCGACTTGGAATGTAGAAGGCATGTTAGCCGGTATGTATGTTGGTCTGTTTGAGATGGGTGTGACCTTTGTTCTGTGGCTTATTGCGTTGAAGAAAGCACTGCGGACCGCCAGCATTACCACACTGGTGTTTATCACTCCCGTGTTATCGATAGGCTTTATCGCTTGGATCTTGCATGAGAGTATCGAACGTTCGACTTATATAGGCTTAGGCTTGATCTTATCCGCTCTCGCACTACAGCAAGTACTTCCTAAGCTTGGCCAGTGGCGCAACAAAAAACGGGTGCCAGTGCAGTAACATCATCAGCCCCCCTTCAAATGAAGAACACCCATATGAAGAATTCACAAACCGGCGACTATGCCGGTTTTTTTATGGGTAACTCTATCGAACAGCGGTTGAATACCTTGCTGCTATAGCTTAACGACCACGATTTCACCGACGCCAACATCAACTGACAACGTTGACTCTCCGATCAAATTTTTGTTTGAATATGACTGGGCTACCAAGTTTTCTGTTACTGCTAAGTGCTTTCCCTGCTCCGAAATTGAAACTTCGCCGATACCAGAGCCAAGCTCTACCGTATTAAATAACGTTTGATGCTCAACTCTTGCACTACCGATCCCGAGCGCGATATCAATGTTACTAGACAAGCCCGTGACTTCAATGTCACCGATGCCGACCTCCAATGATAAAGCCGCTTGTTTTGGCAAATAGACTATCCATTGTTGCTCTATATTGTCTTGCTCACTTAGCGTTAAAGTAATTTCACTAGCCGTGGCAGTGGATTCAATCGATACGGCATCCAGATCGGTATCGCCCCAGAAAAATAACCAGTTAGTGTCTGCGCCCTCAACGATGACTTCAATTTTTATCTCATCGTTATCAGTGGCAATAAACTTTGCAGAACCAATGTCCATATCTAAATTAACTGACTGGCCGTTATAAGCATAAGTCTGGTTAAGCGTTCGTGTTTCTGCTGCTAAAGTGCCCGTTGATACCATCGCCACTAAAAGACCCATTGATGCCAGAATGCCTGTTGCTCTTTTAGTCTTAGTTTTTATTATCGTCATGGTAAAATCCTTTTGATGTGATTCATTTTTACTACTAACAATGAATTGCAATCTACAGGCCAACTTTAAACACGATATATATCAATAAGATAATAAAATAGAGATTCCATGTTTATTGTAACAGTAGTCTTATACACTAATTAATCGCTATTTTTACCCGTACTGCAGCGTATATAAATAGGTGAAAAAGATAAGCTATATGGAATAGAAGGGTTTATATGGCGCGCAATACCATTGAGGTAAATAAAAAGGCCGCATTAGCGGCCTTTAAAAACCAATGAGTGATTACCCTCTTACGGTGTAATCTCCCCAAGCTAACCACTTATAGGTTGTCAGCGCTTCAAGCCCCATTGGCCCACGAGCATGTAACTTTTGCGTGCTTACAGCAACTTCAGCGCCAAGGCCGAACTCACCGCCATCAGTAAATCGGGTACTTGCATTGACGTAAACAGCTGCAGAATCTACCGCGTTCATAAATTCACTTGCGGTATGAATATTGTCAGTCAAAATGCCTTCAGAGTGGCCACTTGAATATTGACGGATATGCGCAATGGCTTCATCAAGCGTGCCAACAACTTTTATCCCCAGATTTAACGACAACCATTCGGTTGAATAGGTCTCATCTGTGGCAGCTAGCACTTGTTGCTCGTGCATCGCCATAACAGCTTGAGTTTGCTCACAGCCATAAAAGCTAACACCTTGTGTTGCCAAGTGCTTGCATAAAGCCGGGATAAAACGCTGTGCATTTTGTTGGTGCACCAATACTGTGTCCAAGGCATTACACACCGTTGGGCGCTGTACTTTGGCGTTTTCTACAACGGCAATCGCTTTTTCTAGATTGGCCTCTGCATCAACAAAAAGGTGACAGATCCCGATGCCGCCTAAAATAACCGGAATAGTCGCTTGCTCAGCACATAAGCGTTGTAAATTTTGCCCGCCTCGCGGCACGATCATATCGACATATTTATCCAGCTTTAATAAGCCTGTTACCAAACTTCTATCGGGATTATCGATAAGCTGAACACTGTCTTCAGGTAGCCCTTGCTCAACCATTGCGCTGCGAATAACTTTGCACAATGCTCTGTTTGACGCCAAGGTTTCTTTGCCGCCACGCAGTATCACTGCATTACCGGTTTTTAATGCTAAGACGGCGATATCAACGGTGACGTTCGGCCGTGCCTCATAAATAACGCCTATAACTCCCAGTGGCACGCGACGACGAGATAAGCGCAGACCATTATCAAGCACTCGGCTATCAATCTCGCTACCTACTGGATCGGTTAACCCCATCACATTATCAATATCGGCAATGACGCTGAGTAACCTATGCTCATCCATTAACAATCGATCTATCATCGCTTCAGACAAGCCGTTAGCTTGTGCCTGTTCGACATCTTTTTGATTAGCAGCAATAATGTCAGACTTTGCATAGGTTAGCTTACTGGCGATACAACGTAATAAAGCCGTTTTTTGTACGCCTGTTAAGCTCGCTAACGCGTAGCTTGCCGTTTTTGCCTTTTGGCCTAGGCTGTTTAAAAATTCACTATTATTCATAACACCACCATATCGTTGCGATGAACCACTGCATCACCGTAATCATAACCGAGCACCGACTCGATGCTATCTGAATGTTTGCCCGCTATCAGGCTTAGATCTTTAGCACTATATCGACTCATCCCTTTCGCGCAGACTTTACCGCTGGTATCAGTAAGCTCAACAGTATCGCCTCGTTGGAACTGCCCTTTTATGCCAGTAATGCCCTTAGACAGCAGGCTTCTGCCTTTATGAGTGACCGCTTCCACCGCACCGGGATCCAGTATCAATTGTCCACGCGTAGCGGGGCCCGCAAGGATCCATTGCTTGCGACTTTCTAATGGATTTTCTAAGGCGGTAAAATGGGTACCCACGGGGATTGAACACACCACTTTTTGAATAACATCTTTATGATGTCCCGACGCAATCACCACCTCAACGCCTGCTCGCCTTGCAATATCTGCCGCTTCTAGCTTAGTCGCCATTCCGCCCGTACCAAGCCCGGAAACCGCTCCACCAGCAAGCATGCGCAGGCTGTCATCGATAGTATCAACTTGCGTGATTAACTTTGCATTGGGGTCTTTGCGAGGATCTGCGTCAAACAACCCTTTTTGGTCAGTCAATAAAATAAGTATGTCGGCATCACAAAGCAAAGCTGCTCTGGCCGATAGATTATCGTTATCACCGACTTTAATTTCAGCGGTTGCGACGGCATCATTTTCATTGATGATCGGGATTATGCCATGGGCTAACAGTGCATTTAACGAGTCTCTTGCATTAAGGTAGCGCTCCCTGTCGTGCAGATCTGCTCGGGTCAATAGCAGTTGGCCAACGTGTAAACCATAAATACTGAATAACTGAGACCATGCAAGGATCAATTGGCTTTGGCCAACGGCTGCCAATAATTGCTTACTCGCGATGGTATCGGGGAGTTCGGGGTAACCTAAGTGTTCTCTTCCTGCGGCGATAGCACCAGATGTACACAGTACAACCTCGACACCAGACTTCATCAAACTGGCCATTTGACGTGCAAGTTCAACTAAATGTGCTTTGTCTAACTTACGGCTGCCCGAGGTCAGCACACTCGTTCCCAGTTTTACCACCACACGGCGATAAGCAATCTCACTTAAGTTCATTATTATCTAGCTAAAATGCATTGAATAAACCTTATACCCAATCTCGGTTTGAATTGGTAGTGAGTACCCACAAAG
Organism: Shewanella sp. GutCb; assembly: GCF_002836135.1. NCBI lineage: Bacteria > Pseudomonadati > Pseudomonadota > Gammaproteobacteria > Alteromonadales > Shewanellaceae > Shewanella > Shewanella sp. GutCb. The sequence continues at coordinate 136,842 of NZ_PJBL01000016.1, forward strand.
AGCCGTAAATAAATAAGATGAATTGGATATATCTCATATTATTGGTATTTAACCTGCCATATATGGCCAAAAGAGACGTAAATGTTAAAGCTGGCAAAAAAGCCACGCATAGTGCGATTAAACTTATTGGCATTTTTATTTCTGGCCTATCTTGAGGCAGACGCTTGACCATCCGAGGGAAATACCGAGTTCGTCAAAGCTCATATCATGAGCTAAAGAAGCATAAAAAAATCCGAGACCTAGAGATAGGACTCGGATTCTTAAGCATCTAGAAGATCAGTCAACCGCTCGATAAATCATTAAATAAACGGCATTACAGTCACATGACTGACTTTCTAATGGACTCAGCTAAACGGGTAAATGTTAAGCTTCTTCGATGACTCCTTCATCACCTTTGCCCTTTGTCTTAATCATCACCAATGAGGTAATGACAGCTGTAGAGACAAGTCCCGCGATGGTTGAAATAGTGATAGGCAGCCCTGCACCTAAGGTGTGTGAGCTCAACAGGAAGCTAATCACTACCGTCGTCATGAACATGGCCGGTGCCGTACAGATCCAGTGGAACTTGTTGTGTCGCAGCAAGTATGCAGAGGCAGTCCATAGCATCATGACCGCAGTAGTTTGGTTTGCGACACCGAAGTAACGCCAGATAACACCGAAGTCAACTTGAGTCAGAATTGCACCCATGATGAATAGGGGGACGGCTAGCATTAAACGCTTAGGTAATTCAGTCTGTGGGATCTTGAAAAATTCAGCCAAGATTAAACGAGCCGAACGAAAGGCTGTATCGCCAGAGGTAATTGGCAGAACAATAACGCCCAAGATTGCCATAAAGCCACCCACAGTGCCTAGAAGCCCAGTTGATGCTTCATATACAACGTTTGCTGGGTTACCCGCCATCCCTTCGTTAAGGCCTTCAACACCACCAAAGAAAGAGAGAGCAATAGCACACCAGATAAGCGCAATGACACCCTCACCGATCATAGCGCCGAAGAAAACAAAGCGACCGTTAGTTTCACTTTCTACACAACGAGCCATTAAAGGAGACTGAGTCGCATGGAAGCCAGATACCGCACCACAGGCAATAGTAATAAACAATGCAGGCCACAAAGGCATATCATTGGGATTAAGGTTAGTCAGAAAATCACTGGCTTCGAAGCCAGGTAATAATGTGTATTCACTCGAGACCATGATGGCAATCGTCAGGCCGATTGACATAAAGAGCAGCAGCGCACCGAAGAATGGATAGAGTCTACCGATAATCTTATCGACAGGGACAATCGTAGCGATAAGATAGTAAGCAAAAATAACACCGAGGAAGATTGATACGTCCCAACCGGTAAGCTTTCCTAGTAGTCCAGCAGGCGCTGAAATAAATACCACACCGACAAGCAATAATAAGATGATGGCAAATACGTTCATAAAGTGCTTAGCACCTTTACCTAAATATTTACCCGCCAGGTTTGGTACTGACTGGCCGTTATTGCGAACAGATAACATACCCGAGAAGTAGTCATGAACGGCACCAGCAAAAATACAACCAAAAACAATCCATAACATGGCAGCTGGGCCATAAAGAGCACCGAGAATAGGGCCAAATATCGGTCCCACACCTGCGATATTGAGCAGTTGAATAAGGTAGACCTTACCCTTAGACATTGGCACGAAATCAACACCGTCTGTTTTAGTAAATGCCGGTGTTTGGCGTTGAGCATTGATACCGAAGACCTTCTCTACGAAAGCCCCATAGATAAAATATCCGCCGATAAGTAGGCCGACACACATTAGAAACCACATCATAATTACACTCCCCCATTTTGAATTGCAGTCAGTGTAAAGAGGTTTGTCATTTAGAAAATGGGGAATCAGGTGAGTGGTCAAATGGAGAGGGTTAACGGTTTTATATTGACCCTAAGTGGTTTTGGCTTGTTACAGAACTGACGCTTTTTTTCTGCCTAAATGTTAAACCACCTAAAAGCTGAGCTTAATAAGCGCCAGCTGCGATCGTTGCTTTCGACAAACGTTTCAATCATACGATTCGGCTAAAAAACCCAACAGACTATAGAAAACCGAATATCTGCTTCAGTGGTTTTAAGTAACGCCTTGAAACAGGCACTTTAGCGCCTGAGACTGTCGTAACTTCGGCTCCGGTTTCCTGGATCTCTATTTCAGATATTGCTTCAGGGCTTATCAGGTACTGTCGATGACATTTGATTAATGAGGTTTTTTCTTCCAGTACTTTTAAGGTCAAATGTGTATGTACTTGCTCCTTATCAGTTGCAACATTAACACCACAGAGATCGCTAAATACAAACTCTACCTCTTTAATCGATATCACCTTAAGCTTACAGCCGCTATAGCAAGGCAGATGAGTTAGCTGCTCAGGTGTAAGAATACTGACAGATCTTGGTTTAAGATCTTTTCTGACTCGATTTAATGTCTGTTGAAGCCTTTTTTCATCGATAGGTTTTAACAGATAATCGAAGGCGTGATTATCGAAGGCCTTGATGGCAAATTCATCGTAAGCGGTTACGAAAACAATACGTGGCATGATGTCGGGATCAAGCATGCCAATGAGTTCAATACCGCTGATCCTTGGCATTTGAATGTCCAGAAAAATCAACTGCGGCTTAAGCTTTGTGATCATCTGCAATGCTTCGATAGCATTACTGCATTGGCCGATGATCTCTATATCTGAGTTTTCACTCAGTAGGTCGGCTAACTCTTCTCGAGCATAATGCTCATCATCGATAATAAGTGATGTGATCACGTTTCGGTTTCCGTATATGGTAGCTTAATACTGACTCTGGTGTATTCATCTTTGCGACAATCGACATCTATACCAAATTCAGATCCAAACTGATTTTGAATTCGTTTATGAACCAAATTCATCCCCAGCCCTTCCGAATTGTTATCTAACTTGTATAGCCCTGCATTATCAATTACCTCTAATATTAATAAATCATCGTGGATCTTGCCAGTAACGCTTATAACACCCCGTTCTAGCATATGGCTGGTACCATGCTTAACTGCATTTTCAATGATGGGTTGTAACGTAAATGCGGGAAGGCGAAAAGGGAGTAACAGTTCAGGGATATCTATCTCAACGTTTAGCTTATCGATAAAGCGTGCTTTTTCGATGGTCAGATATGAATCTATATGCTCAAGTTCGTCAGCAAGAGTCACCAGTCCAGTGGTACGTTTGAGGTTAATTCTTAAAAATTGAGATAATTGTTGGATCAACTGCCTTGCCTTTAAGGGATCTCTTTTTGTGATGGCGGCAATGGTATTGAGCGCATTGAAGAGAAAGTGAGGATTAACTTGAGCCTGTAATAACTTCAGCTCTGCTTGAGTGAGCAGATTTTGTTGACGTTCGAAGTGACCAAATAAGATTTGGTTCGACAATAATCGACCAATTCCTTCACCCAGTGTGCGGTTAATGTTAAGAAACAGCTTATTCTTTGGCTCGTAAAGTTTAATGGTTCCAATGACCTCATTTTCATAACGAAGCGGGATCACTAAGCTGGAGCCGAGTCTACATTGTGGCGAGACAGAACAGGAGTAAGCCGTATTGACCCCATCGGCAAACATGACACAATTATTATCAATGGCATCTTGAGTTATTTTCGATGATATCGGAGTACCAGGAATATGATGGTCGGCGCCGGTCCCGACAAAGGCCAACAGGCGCTCTCTATCGGTTATCGCAACCGCTCCTACATGGGTTTCTTCAATGATTATTTGGGCTACCTGAGCACTGCTTTCTTGATTGACCCCCTTCAATAACACCCCGACGCTTCGCTCGGCTATTTTTAAAGCTTGAGTTGAGAATGTAGATGAGAGTTTGTCGAACATGGTTTTTTGATCTCTTACCATACTCATAAATAGGGCTGCACCAATAGAGTTGACTAAGAGCATTGGTAAGGCTATCTGTTTGACCAGTGCCCATGCATCATCAAAAGGTTGAGCGACGAGTAAAATCACTCCCATCTGCAGCATTTCGGCACAAAAAGTAACTAGGCAGACCAACAAAGGGGCGTAAATCAGTTCACTTTTATCTTGCCCACGTAAATAGAGACTAATTATGCCCGCTGAAAACCCTTCTAGAGTCGTAGAAATTGCGCAGGCCACATCGGTAAAACCTCCTAGGCTGTAGCGGTGTAATCCTCCGGTAAGTCCTACTAAAAAGCCTGTCACTGGACCGCCTAAAAGTCCGCCTAAGACGGCTCCCATAGCACGGGTGTTGGCAATAGCATCGTTTGTCTGCTCACCAAAGTAGGTTGCCATGATGCAAAAACCTGAAAAAATCAGGTAGATGAATATTTTGTGAGGCAAGCGGGTTGCAGCTTCTGCAAAAAACTTGAATAAAGGGGTCTTACTGACAAGATAAACCATCACCAGATAAAGGCACATCTGTTGGGTTAAAAGTAAAATCAACGACATGATAAGTATTCCAATGAGTCATTCTTGGCATTCAATAGCAAGATAGGCAGGATCTCAATTCAAATTTTGCTTGAGATCTCTCTGTGAGTGTAAGGTCAAAGTCCAACTTTCAAAAATCATTTATTAACGATATAAATAATTTATGAGACAACCTATACCGAAATCAGTAGATAGCCATTAAGTCATGGCATTAATGTTAACCCTAGGGAAAGCGATTAGCAAAGAGGCGTAAACTTTAAAGCAGGCAAAAAAAAGCCACACAAGGTGGCTTTATCATTTATCGTGTCAAATGGCAGTCACTCTTCAGCTTCCGTGACTCTTAGCCATACATAAACTTAGCCACAAACAGCGCTGCTAGAATAACCACGCCAACACTTAAATCTTTATAGCGGCCGCTCATCAACTTAATCACAGCGTAAGAGATAAAGCCCATGGCGATACCGGTAGCAATTGAAAACGTCAGTGGCATTAAAATACAGACCACGACTACGGGTGCAGCTTCGGTAATATCTTCCCATTCGACATGCACCAGTCCAGACATCATTAAAATGGCCACATAGAATAACGTTCCGGCGGTGGCGTATGCAGGCACCATCCCCGCAAGAGGTGAAATAAACAGTGACCCCAAAAAGAGTAAACCAACCACGACCGCGGTTAGGCCAGTTCTGCCGCCCGCGCTCACACCCGCCGTACTTTCAATATAACTGGTGGTGGTAGAAGTCCCGAGCATCGCCCCCGCAATAGTCGCTGTACTGTCCGCCGTTAGCGCTCTATTTAATCGTGGTAATTTACCTTTGTCATCTAAAAACCCCCCACGCTGCGCGACAGCAATTAACGTGCCTGAAGTATCAAACAGGTCGACAAATAGAAATGCGAATACCACCGACAGCATACTCACTTCGAGCACACTCGAAAGATCCATCTTCATAAAGGTAGGCATTATTGAGGGCGGCATAGCCACCACCCCTTGATACTGCACATCGCCAAATAACAGCCCAAGTCCAGTCACCGCTAAAATGCTAATAATGACCGCAGACTTCATCCCTCTATGCACCATGGCAATGATCAAGAAAAACCCAAGTACTGCCATCACCGCAGGAAATGCAGTCACATCGCCCATGGTCACCAATGTTGCAGGGCTTGCCACCACAATCCCAGCACTTTTCAAACCAATTAGCGCTAAAAACAAGCCGATACCCGCCGCAATCCCTAAGCGCAAAGACATAGGAATACTGTTCACAATCCACTCACGAATACGCACAAGTGACAGGACTAAAAAGCAGACTCCCGAAAGAAACACAGCGCCTAACGCGGTTTCCCACGAATAGCCCATTTCGCCAACAACGGTGTACGTAAAAAAGGCGTTTAAGCCCATTCCTGGCGCGAGTGCGATCGGATAGTTAGCCACTATTCCCATAATCAAGCAGCCAATAGCGGCCGCTAAACAGGTGGCCACAAACACTGCACCATGGTCCATTCCTGCATCGGCTAACATCATCGGGTTAACAAATATAATATAAGCCATGGTTAAAAAAGTGGTTAACCCGGCAATAACCTCTTGTTTTAATGACGTTTCATTTTCTTTCAGTTTGAATAGTTTTTCTAGCATGGAACAAGGTTCCTTGATTTTATGATGTAGGCACTATTGTTATGACTAATGTTAACGCACCGTTAACAAAGCCTATTTTTAGCCGATTATACGGGCAGATAATAATTCAGGCTAGCTATTTACCATACGCTAGAAGAGCCTAATTTTTATGCCCTTTTCGCATAAGTTCCCTCCAGCCTCTCTTAGCTAAAAAGCAAGGTTTCATTAATGAGTCGGTGACAATCACCATATCATCGCTGGCGTTGTATTTAGCGAAGATCCTCTACAAATTCTTACGCTAAATTCACAGTTCCAGATTTACGGATAACCTCTGGTAAAGCATATAACCAGAAGTCACTACTTGGGATTGGGACAGTGATGCTTGATTTCGAGGCAAAGCGAGAACATTTTTTGGTTAGATTGAATACCAGAGTAAAAAACTTGAGCTTAGCTAATAACAGGCCTTGAACTGAAAATTCAATACAAAGCCATTTATGCACTCACTAACTTTTGATAACTTGTTGTTATTGCTCTGATACTTTTAGGACAATTTTACCTACGTGTTTCTTTTTCAAGAAAATGTCTTGAACCTTATTTATCTCTTTCAGTGGAAAAGTTTGTGCAATGATTGGGTTAATTTTACGTTGTTCGATATAGCTAACTAAGTTTCGGAATACTTCAGGTTCAAGCACTGTGCAGCCGAAAAAGCTTAGATCTTTTAAATACAGCGTTCTGATATCCAACTCAACCAAGGCACCTCCAATCGCACCAGACACGGCATATCGGCTGCCTGGTCTTAACAATCGTAAAAACTGCGGCCACTGCTTTCCAGCAACGAGATCGATAACGACATCAAGACTGTTTTCACCTAGATTCTCGATTAAGTCAGCATCGCGTGATATGACTTGGTCAGCTCCCAGATCCAGCAGTTGTTGGTTTTTGCTTGGGCTGGTAATAGCGATAACATACGCTCCGCGAGCTTTAGCAAGCTGAATGGCTGCTGAGCCAACACCGCCAGAGGCACCAGATATCAACACTGTATCATGTGAGGTGACGTTTGCTCGGGTAAGCATATTCTCTGCTGTTGAATAAGAGCAAGGAAATGAAGCCAATTCGATATCAGTAAGAGCGCTATTCACTGCATAGGCATGCTTGGCTGTGACGACAGTATATTCAGCAAACCCTCCATCACATTCTGAGCCATAGTACCAAGGAGAGTTAAGTGGCTGACCGTGGGCTTCGCTAAGACAAGGTTCGATAAGAACTCGTTCACCTATACGTTCTTTACTGACGTTATCACCTACGGCGACTATAGCACCGCAGACATCTGCACCTTGAATACGAGGAAAAACCATCGCAGTACCAGACCAGCCTACATCAGAGCTACAACCATCCTTATTCGAGTACCAGGCAGTTCTGGTGTTGATGTCGGTATTGTTAACACCAGCAGCAGAGACACGGATCAGTACCTCATTTGAAGTGGGCGTGGGTACAGGAATATCATCACGGTATTCGAGCATTTCTGGGCCACCATGACCAACAAGCTGAATACCCTTCATTATTTTTGGAATAGTAGTCATCATGAATGTTCCTCTAAAAGTTGTAATAGCGCCTTTTGGGCTGATGTTACCGCGTTTCGCCCCAGCACGGGCCATGCGCTTGATACACCTTCATGCAGTAAAAAAAGAGCCGTTGCAAGATCTTCTCTCTGGCTTTGGAGGCCTAAGAACTGGCGAACATCTTCTTTGTGTTCTTTAACGGCTTTGTTAATAATTGGATTGTCGGGAAAGGCCGCAATAGCGCTCATAGACAGACAGCCATGTGGTGAAAATTCTTTCATCCATTGTTCAAGTTTATTAAAAATATGCACAACAGACTCAACACCACAAGCAGGCGACTCGTTAAGCAGAAAAGTGAGGTATCTTTGATGACGATACGTCAGCGCACCGACGATCATCGCTTCTTTGGACGGGTAGTGTTTGTATAGGGTTCGCAAGCTGACATTACACGCAGTCTTTAACTGAGCAACGCTCGGTTCGGCGAAACCATATTGACTGAACGCCTCTTCAAGACTAGCGGCAATTTGTTCTCTAAGCATAATGACCCTATAGGTAGAATGTTCGCTCTACCTATAGGGTAGAGTGTTCACTCTACCCCTGTCAATGCATTGTGTTAGATAATAGGGATGTACTGCTGAATTTGGCTTGCTTTGGGTACTTTCGTTCGTCACGGATAAACTGTCTGACATGAGTTATTATAGTGCAAATAGGCTGACACTATCTGGCTGTGAGTTAAAACCCTAAATGGAAAAGGGCAATACTGAGTTACCTTCAGCTCAAAACGCTCCAATTGCCTACAGTGAGCGCATGTACAAACGCAACTGAATCTCGTTGCAACTCTTTATTATAGGGAGAAAATTCCAAATTCTGTAGGGAATAGAATGGGCCTTGATTTCAACTGTCTTGGACGCATCTACACAGGGTTAGAAAAGCGCAAACCATTGGCATTTGAGCTTCATATAGGAACTTAATGAAATGATATTTCACCCGACTGACAAACTAAACTCATGACTTAAAGATAACAATCTTCCTCGTTGGAAATTTTTGATTTTCAGACAATTTCGTCAGCACGCTGAGGGTTCTACTCTTATGAAATCAAGAGCAGGTACAAGCGCTTTATCCCTTGGCTCAGGTGTGGGCGAACGCCACGACTTTGATTTAGATTTAGACAAAACAGCTGATAGAGCAGTCAAATCGTTTTGGGTCACTTCCAAGTTAGACATAAATTCACAGTAGCCTAAATGAAAACACCAATAATCAAGTGTAGATACGGCCTTGACCGTCCATGACATGGACGTCATGGTCGAGCTTCCAAGGATGGACTTGCAGCGTGTTAAGGCTGTGTCTGCAATATGCCTGCTACTTCTCGTTTAATAAACGAGAAGTAGAAGCAAAGAATTTACCCTTTGCCAAATTGTAGGCAAAAAAAATGCCAGCTCAAAGAGCTGGCAGACATATTCAAGTGTTCCAATCGGAAATCGGTTAGCGCGCTAGCGTTAATCAATGGCGTATCAACAAGGTCAATACACAACTTGCGTCTAAACACACCCAGAAGGTGCTATAAGGTTGATGGATATGGAACTACTTTAAAGGAGGGTTAGCCCTAAAAAGTCATGGCGAATAAACCGCCACGCAAAACATCTGTATTTAACCAAGAGCTTTGCGAATAAATAGTACTACTAGCTGTAAATAACATAATCATTACTCCTAAACAAAGTTGTAAAAAATACTCAAATCAATTTAATTACGGGGTTGAGTCCAATTAAACTGATGAGTCAACTTGTCGCTCGATTCCTTGGAGAATTATCCTTCCTGGATAGACTAACCTTGGTAGGCATTCACCCTAACCAAGAGTTGCTATTATAGGTTTTTGTAATTTAATTACAACTATTAATTGCGAATAATGCCAAAAATAGGCTTTAAAGGTAATTTAACCACACCAATTGTGTGCCTAAGTCACAAAAACAGCTGCTTTTGTAAACCAACGCCTAAATGTTAACAGTTTAGGATCAAAAAAATTACGATTAAACAACGATAATCACTAACGCTCAACCTGATGAATTCCTGTATAGCAAACCAACAGATAAAAAAAAGCCCACTCTATGAGTGGGCAAGACGTATTCAAGTGTTCCTACTGGAAATTGGTTAACGCGCTAGCGGTAATCAATTGCAAATTGATACTCAATTCACAACTTGGTCTATAAGCACCTAAAAGGCGCGATAAAGATGATGAAAACTAAAAGCCTACAAGAAGGATTAGCCCTTGTATGCCATGGTGTATATACCACCACGCAAAGCATCTGTGTTTAACCAAAAGCTCTGCGAATAAATAGTGCTACTCATTGTAAAAGACATAATCAATACTCCTAACTAAGTTGAATTCCAAATACTATGCTTGTTGTTACAACCCATCTTGGGTTAAGCAAAGTCAACTTGTCGCTCGATTCCTTGGAGAATTATCCATCCTGGATAGACTAGCTCGATTAGGCACCTGCCTAACCAACGAGAATCATTATAACGAAATGTAATTTTATTACAAGTATTTCCATCAAAAAAGCCAATAGAGCACTTTTTACGTAATTTAATTACACTAATATCCAGTAAAAAGCCGACATTTTAGTCGGCTTCTGAAAATTACTGACTATCGACCATATAGTTAAATAGCCCGACCAAAGGCGTTGCCGTTGGGCTGCCGTATTGTGGGTGCCCTTCTGTGGCACTGCCTGCAATGTCTAAATGTGTATAAGCGATAGGCTTGTCACTATTCAAGCCATGACGGCTTAAACCCGATGCTTGGATTAAAAATGCAGCAGGATATTGATGCCCTCGCGCAGTAACCGAAGAGGGAGCATTATTTGACGAAAGCATATCTGCAGCGCCAGATGGGTCCACTATTTTGCTAAAGTCATCTCGACGCAATTGTGACACTTCTATAGGTTCGCCCCAAACAGCCGCTTTTTGCTGCATACGTTCAGCCACATTTGCTTGCTTAGCCACACTATTTTCTACCGCCGCGGTATAACCACCAAAACAACGAACGACATGTCCGGTTAACGTCGCCACTGAGAACATTTCAGGATTCACCGCAGACTCCGCTTTAATACGCAGATGAGACAGCAAGTCGGCTAAAACAAGTCGCCCTTCGGCATCGGTATTACCAATTCGAACCCGCTTACCGGCATGGCTGGCGATAATTTCATCGGTGACAAACGCTTCGCTACCAATACTATTTCGCACTAAGCCTAACTCAGCAACAATGCGTATGCCTTTAGGTTTAAGCATACTCACGGTTTTCATTAAGCCCGCAACGGCAGCAGCGCCACCTTTATCTCGACTCATGCCAGCCATTCCACCAGCAATCTTTATATCAGCACCGCCAGTGTCGTAAATAACCCCTTTACCTGCAAATAGGAAGGTACGCTGAATATCGCCTTCACCGACATATTCAAGCTTTAGCACCCGGGGTTGATGTCTTAGCACCGCAAAAGATGAACGGCCAACTGCACATAACAGCGGGTAATCACGCTCTAGAATATCTCTGTCTTCTACAACAGATATTGTTAAGCCACTATCAGTAAACGCTGCCAAACAATAATCAGCAAAAGCGGGTGCTGACATACGCTCGGGTTCGGTACCACATAGATCTCTCGCAAGAGTACGACCCTTTTCAATCGCGGTTAACGTCGCAGCATTATGCGTATCACTCAATAAACCAATGCACTCTAACTCCTCATCCGCCCCACCCGCTTCTCGCAGCTCTAACGCTTGCCATAGTTCTTGACCACATGCTAACGCAGCAACTTCGCCCGATTTTTGATAGCGTGCATCAGCGATACCATTAACCAGCAATAACGGCCGTTTTGCCCCCGCCTCTTTGGCGACTCTAATACCACTGCGTGCGGCATCGGCAAAGACGCGGACATCTTCATATTCATCAGCAGCTTTTTTCACTGGCGCAATCACTAAGCGTCCACCCGCCATACCTGGCGCAAACAACAATGTCACGGACTTGCCGACACGTTGATCGACTTTTTGGCCATGATCAGCCAGCATTGCTACTTCATCTACTTTTATCGATTTAAGATCCGCGGAAACCACCACCAGCGCATCCCAACCGTTACCTTCAAAAATTGCCTCTTTATCGACAACATCAACAAATTTTACAGCAGTCATAACCCTTCCTTTTTATTTTTAATTGTTGGCATTATTGTCCTATTGAGCGCAGATTACCAACGACTTAATAGTGCTTAAAAACTGATCTGGCAACTTCTGCTGACAGTCATCTGGTAAAGCGGAGTAAACCCCTCTTGCGCAAACAAAGACTATGGTAGAATATTGCCATTTTCAGCCTCCAGCGCACCAGCGCTCTAGTGATAATCTTAGATATAGAGGAATTTTCTGTGACCGCACTAAACCAGCTACAACCACAAGCACTATGGCAATGGTTCGAACAAATCTGTGCCATTCCACACCCTTCAAAGCATGAACAAGCGTTGAGTGAGCACATTCAAGCATGGGCAAAAGACAAGCAGCTTTCCGTTATTGAAGATAAAGTCGGTAACTTGATCATCAAAAAACCTGCAACTGCGGGCATGGAAGATCGTAAAATAGTGGTACTGCAAGCCCATATAGATATGGTTCCACAAAAGAATGCCGACAAAGTGCATGATTTTGAAAAAGATCCTATCGATGCTTACGTTGATGGTGACTGGGTTAAAGCGAGAGGCACTACGTTAGGTGCTGATAATGGCATCGGTATGGCTTCAGCATTAGCGATTCTCGGCGCTAATGATATTGCCCATGGTCCACTTGAAGTCTTATTGACTATCGATGAAGAAGCTGGAATGACAGGCGCATTTGGCTTAGAAGCTGGCACACTTGAAGCTGAAATTCTTATCAACACAGACTCTGAGCAAGAGGGTGAGATCTACATGGGTTGCGCCGGCGGCGTTGACGGTCAAATCAGTGTTCCTATGGTGTGGCAATCTCCAGAGCCGACTAACTCGAGCTTCACGTTATCGTTAGCAGGTCTTAAAGGCGGTCACTCGGGGGTTAACATTCATTTGGGTCGCGGTAATGCGAATAAATTACTCGCTAGATTCCTATTCGATCATAGCGATGAGCTTGCACTTGAGCTAACTAACTTCACTGGTGGTTCACTACGTAACGCTATTCCGCGTGAAGCACAGTTTAGCTTTATGATCCCAGCTGAAAACGTGACAGTGCTGCAGCAACGTATAGCTGAGTTCCAAGCCTTAGTTCGCCAAGAGCTAGCGATTGCAGATCCTGACACTACGTTGACATTGACTGAGATCCCAGCCGAAACAAAGGTGATGAGTGAAGACTCACAACAGATCTTAATTGATATCCTCAATGCCTGCCCTAACGGCGTAGTGCGTATGAGTGACGAAGTTGCAGGCGTAACAGAAACCTCGCTTAATGTCGGTGTCATCAGTACTGAAACAGATTCTGTTCAAATACTTTGTCTTATCCGTTCATTAATCGACTCTGGCCGCGAAGAGATAGAAGGCGTATTAACCTCTTTGAGTAATCTTGCGGGTACCAACGTTGAATTTAGCGGTGCTTATCCTGGTTGGAAACCTGACAACAGCTCACCAGTAATGGAAAGTGTTCGGGCAACGTATGCCGACATCTATAAAAAAGAGCCAACGATTATGGTGATCCATGCTGGTCTTGAGTGTGGTTTATTTAAAAAGCCTTACCCTGAGATGGACATGGTTTCTATTGGTCCGACCATTCGCTACCCACACAGCCCAGACGAAAAGGTTAACATCACCACCGTTGGCCAATATTGGAAACTATTGTTAGCGGTACTTGAACGCACACCCGTTAAAGGCAGCTAAATTAGCCTGTAACCTGTGCGGTGAGTCAAACGCACAAGCTAAAAAGCCGCTAACTGTTTAGCGGCTTTTTTCGATGAGTACTTTGCAGTATTCTAACATTGACCAACAAAGGCATTAAAATAAGGCGACTAACATACTCGTTCTACAGCCCTTGTTTAAAAGTCCTTGGTTTAAACCATTTGATTAAAACCCTAAGTCCATCTGTGGAGCAACCGTTTGCACCTCATCGTCAGTCGATGCGCTAGACGCCAACCCAACGGCAACGCCTAACAAACGAATACCTCTACCTTGCTGCCTTTCCAAGGCTTGCCCTAATAACTGATAAAACAAATTAACCGAGACCTCATCACTACGGTGCTCTATGGTAGTTTGTTTAAAATCATCAAACTTAAGCTTTACCACTTGTTTATGAATGGTACGCTTTTTGGCACTGCGACCCACTCTGGCCCCTAACTCTTGAATCAGTTGCGGCATAACGGCTTTACACTGCTCTAATGTATGTATGTCTTTGGCTAATGTTGTTTCTACCCCAACTGACTTACGTTCTCTGTTGGACGAAATACCACGGGTATCTATGCCTTTTGCCCTTTCTATCAACACAGAACCAAACTTTCCAAATCGCTCTACTAGCTTATTATCCGGATAGGCTTGCACATCACTACAGGTATGTAGGCCGATATCAGCTAACTTTTTAGCGGTGACTTTACCTACCCCTGGAATTTTAATCAGTGGCAGTGTTTTAACGAACTCTTCAATCATTTCAGGACGGATAACATATTGGCCATTAGGTTTATTAAGATCGGATGCTATTTTTGCTAAAAATTTAACTGACGCTATTCCTGCGGAGGCTGTAAGCCCCGTTTCCTGAAAAATATCTTGCCTGATGGCTTCTGCAATACGCGTGGCAGAGCCTTGGCAATGAGGGCTGTCAGTCACATCGAGATAGGCTTCATCTAAAGACAGTGGTTCAATAAGACTGGTATATTTAGCAAACACCGCGCGAATTTGACTGGAAACGTCTTTATATACCTGCATCCTGCCAGGCACTAAAATGAGATCAGGGCAAAGCTTGAGTGCATAACCTGATGCCATTGCTGAGCGCACGCCAAATTTTCTGGCCTCATAGCTACAAGTACTGATAACACCACGGCGATCACTCCTTCCCCCCACTGCAATGGGCTTGCCTCTCAGCTCTGGAAAATCACGCATCTCTACTGCAGCGTAAAAGCAGTCCATATCGACATGAATTATTTTTTGCAATCTTAAGCCCTCTACAGAAGATATTACTGTATATAAAAACAGTACTCAAGCAAAGTTAACTAAATAGTGCTTTCAGCGGCAGTGGATACGTATTAATGGCTTATGATTGGATCAAAAAAAGGAGCCAATGGGCTCCATTTTTGGGTTTAATCTCGAGCTTTATCTCATGCTCAATACTGCAGAGTACTAGGGGCTATTGATCTTTCGAGCTTGGTTTTTGTTCGAATTCAATGCTTTTAGTACAAGGCTTGAGCGATGCTGCTTAGCTGGCTAAGCGAAAAGCTCGTAACGCATTCTAGTCATAAAGGACTAAAATCACTGAAACGAACCCGAAGGGCCGCGCTTCTTGGCCATTTTTACTGTGTTGTAAGTTATTTGTGGAGAATGACTAAACGACATAACCTCCGCCTTGTCAAAATCGCCAATAAACTGCGGCAAAAACAACCGTGAAAGATCAACAGCCCCTAGATTTTGAACTGCTTAATATTACTCGACAATGACTCTGTTACCCGAGCAAAACTGTCAAAGTTACGTGATAGCTCTTCGCTTGCCGCCAAAGAATCATCTGATAAAGCACGAACATTTTCAACATTGCATGCCACCTCTTCAGCAACCACCGCTTGTTGGCCAACAGCCGCCGATATCTCGATGGTTTGCTGCTGAATAGCGCCAATAGCACCGGTAATGCTATCGAGCGCCAGCTCAACTTTAGCGGTGAGATCCTGACCAATATTAGCCTGCTCGACTCCCGCTTCCATCACTTGCTCAGCTTCATTAGCATTTTGCTGTAGCGTCTGAATAATCTCTTGGATGTTCGCGGTTGAATCTTGAGTGCGCGAGGCTAATGTGCGCACCTCATCAGCTACAACCGCAAAACCACGCCCTTGCTCACCAGCTCTTGCAGCTTCAATAGCAGCGTTAAGTGCTAACAAGTTGGTTTGTTCTGCAATGCCTCTGATGACATTGAGGACTTCACCTATTTGCTCAGAGCGGGTGCGTAATTGCTTAACCACTTTAGCGGCTTCAATCACCTGCACCGATAAAGACTGCATACCTTGAGTCGCTTGCGCAACGATGGCTCCCCCCTCTATCGATTCAGCTTGTGCCTTATCGGCAAAGTCGCTAGCACGTTGTGCACTTGCTGCCATCTCTTGGCTAGTATGCGCCATCTCGGTGGCAGCAGTTGCAACAGAGGCTATCTCCGCTTTCTGCTGCGCGACGGAGTTAAGCGCTCGTTCGCTGACTTCAGACGCAGCTGAAACGCCGTGTTCAACTTCTAAAGTTAAGTCTCGAGTATCTTGTAGCATTCCCTGAACTTTTGCGGCGAATCGATTGAATGCATCACCCAGTTGTCCAAGTTCATCCTCTCTGTCCATTTGGATACGCTTAGCTAAATCATTATCGCCTTCAGCAATATCTTCCATCGCTCGCAGTAAGTTATTGATCTGTTTTCTAAACGGAAGCAACATTCCCCACACCGTTACACCGACAAAAAGCATGATCAAACAAGAGAGTAAAATTGAGTTGATAATAGCATCGGTCACTGGAGCCTCAATGACCGCCGTTGGCAACATGAACGCCAAATGCCATTTCTGTTCGGGGAAATCCCCCCCCACTTCCACAAAACTCACTCTTTGCTGCTCACCTTTAAAAGTGACTTCGGCAAAACCAGAGGTTTGTGATTGCATTTGTTGGCTTAAGGTACTAAAGCCTTTGGTGTCTCTAAATTGGCTATCCACTTTTTCAACATCAGAGCCAGGTGGGAATTGTTCAGTAAAACCAGGAAAGTAGACCAATTTACCCGCATCGGTAATTAAGAAGGCTTGGCCTGATCCTTGGTATTTAATCGGCGCTAGTAGTTCACTACCTATGGTGTCGATTAATATGTCCATCCCCCCAATGCCGATAAACCGACCGGACTGATCTTTTACAACTGTTTTCACTGTTGCCGAGATTGATCCGTCGTTAGCATCTACGGCTGGATCACCGACAAACATGCCGTTTTGATCAATCGCTTCTTGCCACCATGGGCGTTTGTTAGTGTAGTACTCACTATCGTTGTAGCGACCATTAAGGTCAAAGTACTCAAAGGTATTAGCGGAGCCGAAAAACACCGACTTAATGTCGCTGTCTTTATCGGAGAAAAATTTAAAGTAGTCAACAATAGCTTGGTATTGTTTATCTGAAGAGAGGTCTCTTGAACGACTATCATATTTACCGAACCATTCTAACACCATAGGATCAGCAAAGACGGCGTGGATCAATTGACCTTTAGCGACAAAATAGCTGCGAACTTCGTTAGATTTAAGTTGTACTAGACCGCTTAGGTCGTTGTCGATTTGCTGACGGGTACTGGCACTTTCATTCTTAACTAAGAACAATGCAACGAGGGTAAAAAGTACCGCCAAAGCCCCAACAATTGCCACAACTAGCTGCATACTTAGCGAGCGTTTAAACCAATGCATCCTATATCCCTTTATAATTATATTTTTTTAGGAATAATGAATTTAACAGAAATTTGACAAGATTAAAGCACAAAGTACAACATTAATTACTAGCAGCTTAATTAGGGGCTAACTGAGAACGAAGAGGATTAATCGCGGTAGCCAATAACATTAGCTAATGATATGCAAGTGAAAAACTATAATATTGTTTGTTACTGTGTAATAGCAGAACAAGATGTTTTAACAAAAAATTTGGACAGTTCTAGCACTAAACAGAGCACAATTGAAGAGACCTAAAGATTAAAATAGAGTTGTCAGCATTGACAGCTCATCTGCAGAAAGAGCAGATTTAGTCGTGTTAGCTTTGTGCATTGCCTGTGAACGACGATTTCCAGACTGAGCCAACTCAAGTTGTTGCTCTAGTCGTTCAATCTTACCAAGAAGACGTTCGATTGTTAGCTGATTTTCACTTTCGTATGTGTTGCTATTGCCTGTAATCATCATAATCTCTCCTTTCTTCTCAAGTTGTGTTCACGTTATCTATTAAAATAACTATCGAATTAATCACACTACTGGACTTTAATATTAGTCTAAAAAACCAACAGTGCCACTAATTATGGTATTAAATTTGAGAATAATAGTAACTTAGAGAAGCTGAATATTCACTGTACAGCAGTGGATAAACCACAAAGATGGGCAATATAAAAGTCTAGGCAATAACGATAGAGAGCATTAGGCACCATCACTAGTCGAAGCTCAGGTGCCTACTAAGTCATCTATCTATTGTAAAAATAGCAGGCTACATTTTACTTTGTAGATAATTAGGTAAACCGACTTTATCAATCAGGCCTAACTGTTTCTCTAACCAGTACATATGGTCTGATTCGGTCTCTTCGAGCAAAACCTCTAAAATCTCACGACTCTGGTAATCTTTTTTCTGTTCGCATAATGCAATTGCCACACGCAAGTTATCAGCGACTTGATACTCGTATGCTAAGTCATTCTTGAGCATCTGTTCGGTATCTTTTCCGATATTGAGCGGCTCGCGACTGGCAACATCAGGAGTGCCTTCTAAAAACAAGATACGTTGCACTAGCTTCTTAGCATGTTCACGCTCATCATCAGATTCATGAGAGATCCGTTCATGCAGTTCATTCAGGCCCCAATCTTCATACATCAGTCCATGTACGAAATATTGATCCATTGCTGACAACTCACCGGTGAGCAGTTTGTTTAATGTGTCGATAACCTCTTTATTGCCTTTCATAAAAGTCTCCGGTTAGTCCATTTTCGATTGTAAGTAGTTTTGAATGCCTGTCAGTGAAATAAGCTCTAATTGGGCTTCAAGCCAATCCAAATGCTCCTCTTCATCTTCTAACAGATCTTCTAACATGTCGCGGCTGACATAGTCTGCTGACAGTTCGCATAGAGCAATTGCTTCTCGCAATGAAACAAGTTGCTCTTCTAGCATCACTTTGTCGCATTCCAACATCTCTTGGCTATGCTCACCAATACGGATTTTGTCTAATTGCTGTAGGTTTGGCAGCCCTTCAAGGAACAAAATACGTTCAATAACCTTGTCGGCATGCTTCATGTCTTGGATTGATTTTTTGTAAGCTTTTTCATTTAGCTCACCCAATCCCCAGTTTTTAAACATTCGGGCATGGAGGAAGTATTGGTTGATTGCGGTCAGTTCACTGGTCAGCACTTTATTTAACTGGCTAATGACCTTGGGTTGTCCTTTCATCTGCTCATCCTTAGTAAAATTGATCTATATCAATAACCACAGCCTAGAGCAAAAAACATACAAAAACAAATTAACCTTATATTTCAATTCTTTATGAAAGGTAACCATTATCATTAGCACTACAATTCCTAATTGGCGCGCACGTCGTTAATTCTCGATTTAATCGAACAAAACTAGTGTATTGAATCGGGAGAGCTGTGAGTTTACCGATCTTTAAAGTGGATGTTCAGCTGTTAGATAGCAGATAAAAGTGTCTAGCGCTAACAATAAAAGATATAAAAAAGGCCCCTCAAGAGGAGCCTTAATAACCATCGCCAACACGAACTTAGATAATTCTGTTCTGTTCTAGTTTTTCGCGACGTTCTTGTTCAGCCATTTTGGCCTTACGTTTATCACATGGATCATCACAATCACATGCTTTCTCAATTCCTAGCGCGCCTAGACCACCGCAGCTTCCTGCCACCACCTGTCTCTTAACAAGATAGCCTATCGACATTAAGAAAAAAAATGCGAGTAACGCGACAAATGCCGCTATAAATGTGCTCATATTCGACTCCAACTACTGAGTGACGAAAGGTTTAAAAGCCTCACTATAAAAAACTTTAAAGCCATCTTCCTGCTTTTCTATTAGCATTATCGCAAGATGCTCGCGATTAGCAAGTTCTAGTGACGCCTGAGTCCCTAAAACCATCATCGCAGTAGCGTAACCATCAGCAACCATAGACTCGGCATGCAGCACAGTAACAGATGCTAATTTGTGGTCAATTGGGTAGCCACTTCGTGGATCAATTAAATGAGAGAAGCGTTTGCCCTCCTCTTCATAATAGTTACGATAATCTCCAGAAGTTGCCATTGCCATATTTTCAAGTGAAATAACTTGCTGAATACCACTGCTGGTATCACCTGGTTGCTCTATTGCAATACGCCACAAAGAACCATCAGCTTTTGTTCCACGCAGGCTAATCTCACCACCAATCTCAACCAAATAACCCATGGGTTGATACTTGTCTAATAGTGCAGCTATTTTATCAACACCAAAGCCTTTTGCAATCGAAGACAGATCGACATATAGATCAGGATTTTGCTTACTCATCTTATTGCCGTTTAACGATAGATACTCTATGCCTGTACGGCTTTTTGCATCGTTTATCATCTCTGCAGACGGAATAGTCGTTGGCCGTTTATCGGGTCCAAAGCCCCACAAGTTAACAAGCGGGCCTAAAGTAATATCAAGCGCGCCATCGGTAATCTTGTAGAGCCTAAGTCCTTCTGCCACCACTTTAGCGGTATCAGCAGAGACTTCCATCTGTACATTACGTGTCAGTTGATTAAATTGAGACAACTCAGAACTTGGTCGGTAGGTTGACATTTGGTCGTTCACTTTTTCAAGTGCCATATCAATTTCAGCCTGCAAGAGTTGAACATCTGGTAGCAACTCGCTGCGCACAACTTTAATATGATAAGTTGTGCCCATTGTGTTACCAGACAGTGAAATTACTTCAGTAGGTTTACTACATCCTGAAATAAAAAAGGCTAACCCAATAAGGGCCAGCCAGTTTACTAAGGTCTTAAACATTATGACCTAGATCTCCAATTAGAGAGGGGGTTAGCCACCGAAGTCATCGAGTAGGATGTTTTCATCTTCGACACCAAGATCTTTAAGCATGCTAATAACAGCAGCGTTCATCATTGGTGGGCCACACATATAGAATTCACAATCTTCTGGTGCATCATGATCACGTAGGTAGTTTTCAAACAACACGTTATGAATGAAGCCTGTGTAACCATCCCAGTTATCTTCAGGTTGTGGATCCGACAGTGCGACATGCCACTTGAAGTTATCATTGTCAGCCGCTAGGCCATCAAAATCTTCAACATAGAACATTTCACGACTAGAACGGGCACCATACCAAAAGCTAATCTTACGCTTAGAGTTAAGACGCTTAAGCTGATCGAAGATATGTGAACGCATTGGCGCCATACCCGCACCACCACCGATAAAGACCATTTCAGCATCAGTTTGTTTCGCAAAAAACTCACCGAATGGACCCGAAATAGTGACCTTATCGCCCGCTTTTAGGCTAAAGATGTACGATGACATCTTACCGCAAGGCAGCGTAAGGTTACGCGGTGGAGGAGACGCAATACGTACGTTCAACATGATGATACCTTCCTCTTCAGGATAGTTCGCCATTGAGTATGCACGGATTGTTTCATCTTCAACTTGAGACTCAAGGTTAAAGAAACCAAAGTGTTCCCAGTCACCACGGTATTCTGCAGGAATATCGTAATCTGCATATTTAACGTGGTGCGCTGGTGCTTCAATCTGGATGTAACCACCAGCACGGAAAGGTACTGAATCGCCACCAGGAATTTGCAGCTTAAGTTCTTTAATGAAAGTGGCTTTGCTATCGTTTGAGATAACTTCACACTCCCACTTCTTAACACCGAAAATCTCTTCTTCTAATTCGATTTCCATATCAGCTTTAACGTTTACCTGACAAGATAAACGGCAGCCCTCACGAGCCTCACCTTTGCTAATATGATCCATCTCAGTCGGCAGAATATCACCACCACCTGATTTAACGTGTACTTTACACTGACCACAAGTACCACCACCACCACAAGCAGACGAGACGAAAATACCGCTCTCTGCTAATACACCTAGTAGCTTGCCACCTGCAGCAGTTGTAATTGCTTTTCCTGCATCATCGTTGATGCCGATGATGACATCTCCGCTTGGTACTAGCTTTGATTTGGCAAATAAAATAACCAAAACTAAAACCAATACAATTGCGGTAAACATACTCACACCGAGATATACATCGATTGGAGTAGATTCAAGAATACCCATTAACTTATCCTTAAAGGTTCAAATTAAGACGTCGTTAGGTGCCTCTTTACAGAGACACACCAGAGAACGACATGAAACCTAGAGCCATTAAACCTGCGGTAACAAAGGTAATACCTAGTCCGCGAAGCCCATTAGGAACATCAGCATATTTTAACTTCTCACGGATACCAGCAAGCAAGACAAGTGCTAATGCCCAACCGATACCAGAACCAATACCAAACACTAAACTTTCAGTCAGGTTGTAGTCACGCTCAACCATGAAAGAGACTGCACCGAAAATTGCACAGTTAACAGTGATTAGCGGTAGGAAGATCCCCAACGCGTTATATAACGGTGGAAAATACTTATCCAATGCCATCTCAAGGATTTGCACCAAAGCTGCGATAACACCGATAAAGGTGATGAACTTCAAGAAGCTCAAATCCGCATCTGGAACACCCGCCCAAGCTAAAGCACCTGGAGCAAGAATACCTTGATAGATAATTTGGTTAACGGGAACTGAAATTGCCAGTACCACGATAACGGCAACACCGAGTCCCATAGCAGTTTTAACTTTCTTTGATACTGCTAAGAAAGTACACATACCGAGGAAAAAGGATAACGCCATGTTTTCAATGAAAACAGAACGAATTAGTAGACTAATATAATGTTCCATTATGCTTATCCTTTTGCTTCTACTTGCTCTGGCTTCATAGTACGGATAATCCAGATCAATGCACCGATCAGGAAGAACGCACTAGGAGGCAGAAGCAATAGGCCGTTAGGCTGATACCAGCCACCGTCTGAAATCTTGCTTAAGATTTCAATACCGAACAATGAACCGTTACCAAACAATTCACGTACGAAGCCTACAGACAATAGAATTGCACCGTAGCCTAGACCATTACCGATACCGTCCATGAAACTCATCAATGGCGGTGTCTTCATCGCATAAGCCTCAGCGCGGCCCATCACAATACAGTTAGTAATAATCAAACCAACGAATACTGAAAGTTGCTTAGCAACATCGTAAGCATAAGCTTGTAGTACTTGGTCAACCACGATTACCAGTGACGCAATAATCGTCATCTGCACAATAATACGCACACTACTTGGAATGTGATTACGGATCATTGAGATGAACAAGTTAGACAGTGCCGTTACCGCAGTAAGTGCAATGGTCATTACAATCGCCGTTTCCATTTTACTGGTAACAGCTAGTGCACTACATACACCCAGAATTTGCAAAGCAATTGGGTTATTACTGATGATAGGTCCGGTTAGAACCTGTTTAAGTTCTTTAGCATCAGCCATTAGCTAATCCCTCCATTGCGAGCTTTTTCGATAAAGCGAGCAAAGCCCTCTTCACCTAACCAGAATGTCAGAGAATGCTGTACGCCATTACTTGTCAACGTCGCACCAGACAGTGCATCAACACCGTATGGAGAAGCGGCAACAGTCGGGTTTTTAGTGACACTGATAGCAAGGTTGCCCTTTTCATCGTATAACTTCTTACCCGTCCACTTAGCAATCCACTGTGGGTTTTGCACTTCACCACCGAGACCTGGCGTTTCACCAGAACCGGTAAAGCTGTAATAAACCAAGCTACGAATCGTATTTAGATCAGGCTCAACAGCAAGGAAAGCAAACATCGTTGACCACAAGCCATAACCTTTAACAGGAATAATCACTGTCTGTAGTTGCTGGTTGTCATCACGAACAAGGTAAACCACGGCATTATTTGCAACACGCTTAACTGACGCTATGTCATTTTGCGGTACAAAAGAAGTCGTTAGAGTACGCGCTGCTTTTTCTGCATCAAAAGTATCTGCATTACCTTCAACCCAGTCACCCGTTTTAAGATCAACGAGTTTAGCCTCTACATGCTTATTGTATATTTCAAGAACCTGCGCCTTCTCAACTTTACCGTCTTTAGTATTAATCAGACCAGCAGCTTCAAGAATATACTTTTGCTTATCAAGTAATTTGTTTTCTTGCTGAATCGGTTTCAATAATACTGCGGCCGTCGAAACGAACATAGAGCAGATGAAACATAAGCCAACAACAACAAACAGTGTTCTTCCGAACGAATCTTTATTACTAGCCACGAGCAATCCTCCGCTTGATATTCGACTGAACCACAAAATGGTCAAATAATGGAGCAAATAGGTTAGCGAATAAGATGGCCAACATCATGCCTTCTGGGAAAGCAGGATTGATAACACGAATAAATACCGCCATAGCACCGATTAAGATACCGTAAGCCCATTTCGCATTATTAGTGAAAGACGCTGAAACAGGGTCTGTCGCCATGAACATCATACCGAATGCAAAACCACCTAACACTAGATGCCAATACCAAGGCATGGCAAACATTGGGTTAGTGTCGCTACCAACCGCGTTAAGGAGAAATGAAACGGCAATCATACCGGCCAAAACACCACCCACGATACGCCATGAAGCAATACGGGTATAGATGATAACTGCGCCACCAATCAAGATAGCCAGTGTCGAAACTTCACCAACAGAACCTGGAATGAAACCGAAGAACGCGTTCCACCAATCTTGAGTAATTCCATATTCCAATGTGCCTTGCGCCGCTTGGCTCAGTGCAGTTGCACCAGAGAAGCCGTCTGCAACGACCCAAGTAGTATCGCCAGACATGTTTAGCGGATAAGCAAAGAATAGGAATGCACGACCTGCAAGTGCTGGGTTTAAGAAGTTACGACCAGTGCCACCAAAGATTTCTTTCGCCACAACCACACCAAAGGTGATACCTAAAGCAACCATCCATAGAGGAATTGTTGCAGGCAGTGTTAGTGCGAAAAGAATCGAGGTAACAAAGAAGCCTTCGTTAATCTCATGGCCACGTACTGATGCAAATAGCACTTCCCAAATACCGCCGACAGCGAATGTCACTGCGTATATGGGTAGGAACCAACAAGCGCCATACCACATCAATGCGGCCACACCTGAATTTGCAGTCAATTCAGTACCAAACAACCCGAACAAAGCAACCTGCCACGTATCAGGAGAGCCAAAGCCTGCTGCTAACGCGTCTTGTGCTTGTAAACCTACGTTGTACATACCGACAAACATAGCTGGGAATGCACATGCCCAAACCATAATCATCATACGCTTTAGGTCCAAGTTATCACGAACATGGGTACGACCCTTGTTCACCTGACCTGGCGTATAGAAGACAGTATATGCAGCTTCAAAAAGCGCATAAAACTTCTCGTATTTACCGCCTTTTTCAAATTGCGGTTCAATATTTTCGAAAAACTGTTTTAAGCCCATTAGCCTTCCCTCACGATCGTATCTAAACAGTCACGTAGATATGACGCATAGTCATACTTACCAGGACATACGAAAGTACACAGTGCCAAATCTTCTTCATCTAACTCCAATGCACCTAATGTTGCAGCGCCATCGTAGTCACCAGAAACAAGATCACGCAGTAGCATAGTCGGAAGAATATCCAGCGGCATAACTCGCTCATAGTTACCAATCGGTACCATAGCGCGGTCAGAACCACCGGTGCTCGTTGTCATATTAAACAAACGAGAAGATGAAAGATGCCCAAGAAATGCACGAGTGATAGAGAACTTATCGCTGCCAGGCATAGCCCAACCAAATAATTCTTTCTCAGTGCCTTCTTCTAACAAGCTAATTTGGTTGTGGTAACGACCAAGATAAGCATGAGGACCAACGGCAATACGTCCACTCAAAACGGAACCGGAGATAACACGTACGTTACCTTCGCTTACTTCATTTTGAATCAACTCAGCCATGGCGGCGCCGACAACAGTACGAACTAATCGAGGCTTAACCGCTTTAGGGCCTGCTACAGATACCACTCGTTGAGTGTTTAACTCACCAGTAGTAAATAGCTGACCTATCGCGATAACATCTTGATAGTTAATCTGCCATACGGTTCTATTAGCAGAAGCTGGTAATAGGAAGTGTATATGAGTACCTGGCAAGCCTGCTGGGTGTGCCCCTGCAAACTCTTCAACTTGAGCATTAGCAACAGGAATATCAGCGCCTGGTGCTTTACAAAGGTAAACTTTACCTTCGGTTAACTTTGAAAGTAGCGTTAAGCCATGTTCAAAATCAGCTTTATGCTCAGCAATCACGACAACAGGATCTGCTGCCAATGGTTGAGTATCAATCGCGGTGACGAAAATACCGGCTGCAGTTGAATCAACTGCGGGTACTCTACTGAAAGGACGCGTTCGCAAAGCCGTCCACAAACCTGACTCGATCAGGTTGTCACGAACTTGCTGAGTCTCAACTGATTCTATTGCAGTGGCGTCAAATTTAGCAAAAGAGATACTGTCATCCCCTTCTACATCAATAACAACAGACTGCAGAACACGTTGAGCGCCCCGGTTAACTTCGGAAATTGTGCCACTGGCTAAAGCAGTATATTTCACGCCCAAATTCTTTTTATCTTCAAAAAGAACCTGACCTTTTTTAACTTTATCGCCCACTTTGATTTTCATCGTAGGACGTAAGCCAATATACTCTTCACCCAAAATAGCTACATGGTTGATGGCCGGGCCATCATAGATAACTTGCTCTGGCCCACCGACTAGGGGTAGGTCCAATCCTTTCTTTATTGTAATCATATCCACAAGCACTACGTTATGAAGGAAAGACAATGCGCCGCGTTCCTGCTAAACACACAAGTTTTAAACAAACCTTTTTTTCGTGTTGAGCTAGCGCAGATTTATCACAGAAATGCGATCGCAATCACGCTGGTCGCGCGCATTTTACCCCAAATATCACTAGGTCGCCATGAAAAATATGCCTGTTTTAAAAGGTTGCCGACGTTTTAATAACAAACATCCCGAATTGATGAGATGTTTAGGTTTCAATTAGTTGCCACCGATCTCCCTTTATCCATAGCTATAAAGGGGTTAATCGATTTTAATTGAGAAAAATGCAACTAACATTAGGCGGATATGATTAACAACGGTCTTGAATTCAAATGCCGATTATTTAATCGACACCTCTTTGTCTCATTGGACAATATGACCAAAGAATCAGACAATTGCAGCTTGAATTCGACCTTAATATAGACAATGTGTGATTTACATTCCCCGCTAAGCAACTCAAATAGCTTTTAAATCGATCGCTAAGTAGCCAGTTATTATGCCTCGGTCGCAATTTAACAAGTTAACGGTCAAAAAAGCCTATCGACGCACTATTAACTGATGACTAAGCAAAAACAACAAAAGCGGCTAAAGCCGCTTTTTTAACATCACCGACACGACTAATATTACAAGCCGTTTAAGATCTCATCGCTCAAAGTGAGTTCATCGTTACGGTTCACATTTATCCCTGCAGATATGATGCTGCGAGCAATCTCTTTGGCTTGTTCTAACGAATGCATCTCATAAGTACCGCATTGGTACTCATTGAGCTCGGGGATCTCAGATTGCTCAACCACGGCAAGTACATCTTGCATGGCCGCCAACCAAGCATCAGCCACAATCGACTCTGTTGGTGTACCGATAAGACTCATGTAAAAACCGGTACGACAGCCCATAGGTGAAATATCGATAATCTCGACATTGCCGCCATTTAGGTGATCACGCATAAAACCGGCAAAAAGATGTTCAAGAGTATGGATGCCTCTTTCACTTAATATCTCTTTATTTGGTACACAAAAACGCAGATCAAATACCGTTATTGTATCGCCCTTAGGCGTCGACATTGATTTGGCAACGCGAACTGCTGGTGCATTCATTCGAGTATGGTCAACGGTAAAACTATCTAATAACGGCATATTAATCTCCAAATTTGCTCTTTGTTTACCATCGAGCACGGTGTAGGTTACTGCCTTAATCGACTGTAAGGATTTATTGGTATCAGCTGATACTTACGTACCCCAGCGTAGTAGTCAATATTAAGCACCATTAACTTTTTTCATTATTGAGCCTTGCAGAGACGGCTTTGCCGTTGCTTTCTTTGACCAAGTCGCAAGTTAAGCCATCACCTCTGCAGCAATTAACTTATCAATAACCCTAAGATTACGGCTCATGCAGCCTGGGAATCGCCGCACTTAGCGGTGTGATGCACACCAAATGCTAAGTCATAGTAAAATCCGCCGACTCTGTAATACCAATTGCATTAAAAGTTTGACCATTGCGCGGGAATTCAAAGCCCTGTAAACAAGATGGGGGATTGAAGCAGGAAATAGACAAAGTAAGCTGCCAACAAAGTTGAGCAGATGTCATCGAGTAAACTAGAACAAGGTCAAAACACATTCATAAATAAAAGCCAGCATCTTTTATTTAACATTTCAGCGCCTTAAACCAAAAAATCACAGCGCTATGCTGTGATTTTGTAAACGCGTTTTACTAATTGTATGACTAATACTAGCCTTTACATTTAGGAGAAGCAGGTACTGCAGATTCAAGCGCCCACTCTTCAGGTGTAAATGTATGCATAGAGAGTGCATGTAAGCCTTGAGAAAACTCTTCTGCTAATGCCTCGTTTACCGCTCGGTGACGCCCAATCAGACGTTTACCCACAAATTCACTGCTACTAATAATCACTTTAAAGTGAGTTTCTGAGTTTGGCGGTACGTGATGGTTATGGCTTTCATTGATCACTTCTAAGTGCGAAGGTGAAAGTGCTGCGGTGAGTTTTTCGGTAATGATCTGTTCAACTGACATAACGATGTTCTCAAATGGCATAAATGCGATTGCGGCAGATTACTGCCATGAGAAGTAAAGGTCAACTCTAGCCTGTTTACGGATACGGTGACACGCACATTAGCCTTATCGGATAGTTTGCAGCAAAGCCGAGTCAGTATCACCGTTTAATTCAACAGCAGAGCTGTCGATAACAACGTCCTTTAAATAATACTCACCCTTAAATCGTTAGATATTCCTTCCAACAGTTCAACCACACTCTCGTTGCTTACCTCATTTGGCAGTAATACGGTAAGCTTTGAAGTAAATACTGTCTGCCCGATAGTCGACACATGCACCCGGTTAAACTCCATATGCTCAATGCCAAGATCTAGATTAACTAATACATCCACGATCTCTCGCGTCAAGCCAGGACGATCTTTACAATCCACATTAAGATGAAGCTCCCTAACATTACTCAACGGAGCTGCATTGGATGCTTCAAATAAAAAAGTGAGTTTGGGAAACTGTCGCTCAAACTGAACTTTTAAAGGCTGTGACATGTCATCTTCAATAGCCACTTTTAACAAGGCCGCAAAATGGTGATCAACCTTAATAACCTTGCTGGTTATCCACTCACCACCGGCTTGCCGTGTTTCTTCAGCCAGGGCTTTAATCACACCAGGAGTAACAGCGCCTAACACTGTTGCAATAAACATCTTTTTCATCGAAAACTCCTTAACCGTCATAAGTGAAGAGCCCTCAGCCCATTTCACAATTTAATAGCAGTTAACGTTAATAATTTTATACGTAACTACAACTCCTTGTTCCAGCATAGAGTAATTATTAAGCGTAGAGTGCGAACCTGCTAACAAAACGGTATAAATTTGACGAAGAGTTACTCGTCACAAATGAAAGTGAGGTATTAGCTGCCTAAAGGTAAAATTGATTCTGCTTTGCGACACTCGTAATCGTTTGGGTAACGCATGTTCCCATTGTGCCTGCATTGGCCAGTGCATGATGAGTAGATCACCACTATTTAGCGCCAGTACTATTTTTTCTTTCGTACGTTTGTGTCGCAGAAAAAAGTCTCGGTTTGCACCTAATGTCACCGAGGCGATATCACTTCCTGCTTCAATCTCTTTCTCATCATCGCTATGCCAGCCCATCGACTCAGTGCCATTTTCATAACAGTTAACCAGCACGCCATTACTCATCAGAGAGAAATCTCGGTTTAGCTTTTGTCGCAATTTATCAGCATATTTTGGCCATGGTAGAGCTTCGATAAACAGGCCTGAGTAAAAGTAATCGCAGCCCTTGTCTGCAAACCAAGCTTGGCTTCGAGGGATAGGATGACTTTTACCGTATACCACCAATTCTGGCCGACTCATCGGATATTGCCTCGCCTCAATCAATAGCGCTTGTTGCTGAGCCTCATTAAGGTACCCCTTGATTAATGTATAAGGTGCAGACACAGGTTTTGCTGATCGATCCGCCTGCGCAAAATTCTCCGCCGTCTTTGACTTATCTACGCTCGATGGTGTTTGTTCATCAAAGCCAAAGCCCTCTTGTTTCATCCTTCCTTCTCCTTCTCATACTGCTTTTAAAGTCATCAAATGTGCTAGAAAGCTATCATTACACCTAACATATACCTAAGATCATAAATCTGCGATAATACGCGCCCGCATTTATTTGGTACTTATTGGCATATGACGACACAATTTTCAGTATCGAGCATCGATCTCGAACTCTTCCGTTACCCTAGCAGACAAGAGTCTAACCTGCAGGCTTGGGACGCTGCCGATGAGCACTTAGTAAAGCATCTAATCGACACAGAGCAAGCGGCGGTCAACACCACGATTGTAAATGATGGCTTTGGTGCGTTAACTGCAGGTTTGTTATCCATTAACCCTCAGTGGCCACTAACGCTAGAAACAGACGCAAAAACCAGTTTACTGGGCACAAGCCAGAACCTAACGCGCAACCAGCTCAGTGAAGATAGCCTCACATGGGTTAACAGTCGTGACGAGTTGCCGCAAGGCATCGAACTGGTGTTAATGAAACTACCAAAGAATCTTAACTACTTTAGCCACCAGCTAAAGAGATTGTCACATGTCCTGCCAGCGGGAACGCCCGTGCTGATAGGGGCTAAAGCTAAATCGATTAATAAGTCACTGCTAGAAACCATTAGCCGTAATCTTGGTGAGGCTAGCGCTAGCCTCACTTGGAAAAAGACCCGCGTTATTACCTGTATCGCAGATGGTAAAGCACGTACCTTACCCACCACCACAAACTGGTCAGTAGACGAGTGTCAGCTGCAGATAAGTAATTTGAGCAATGTGTTCGCCGCTAGCAAACTTGATATAGGCGCACGGATCATGCTCGACAACATGCCTAAAGGTGATTTTAAATCGATTATCGATTTGGGCTGTGGCAACGGTATTTTGGGCTTACACGCTAAACAATGTTTTCCAGAAGCTTACATACACTTTATTGATGACTCAGAGATGGCTGTCGCATCGGCGAGAGACAACTGGGCATTGAATGATTTGGATAACCCCACTCTGATTGGCGAGCAAGCCACTTTTGCTTGGGATGATTGTCTAACACACATGAGCGAAGGCTTCCGCCCAGATTTAATCTTATGTAACCCTCCTTTTCACCAAGGTGAAGCGATTACCGATCATATCGCATGGCAGATGTTTTTAGATGCATTTAGACGTTTAAAGAATGGCGGGATCTTACATGTGGTAGGTAATCGACATTTGGCTTACCACGTAAAGTTACAGCGTATTTTCAAGAATTGTACGACGGTGGCATCAAATGGGAAATTTGTGATTTTACAGGCACAAAAAATCAGTAAAAAAGCGCAAGAGCCTGAGCTTGAAGTTGAAGTTGAAGTTGAAGTTGAGCTTGATACAGATAAAATGTCTGATACACCGCACCCGCAAAGTGCCCTGTACGGTAAACCTAACGCTTAGGCTTATTGGCATTAATACACTATAGATAGACAATAAAACGGTGAGCGATTAACTCACCGTTTTTTATTGCGTAAATTAAGACAATTAACTTATCCCATCAGCACTGGCTACAACCTATTTAGCGTCGGTAGCCGACTTTACTGCAACGAGCGGCTCTTGTGGCTCATCGCTGTTAGTATTCTGACTCTCATTATAAACATCTAACCTTGTGATTTGCGATTCAGCCGTCGCGGGCGGCGCAAACAGTATTTTAAAACGCTGCATTGGACTGAGGTTTGCCGCGAAAGTGTCTTTAAACATATCGCGCCACTCTGTAAAGGTGACCACTAACGGATTAAAGCTATTGATAGGCTTGGTAATGCCGTACTCAACCGTTTCGACTTCCTTTTCAAAAGTACCAAATATGCGGTCCCAAATAATCAGGATCCCAGCGTAGTTTTTATCGATGTATTGCGGATTACGCCCGTGATGCACTCGATGGTGCGAGGGCGTATTGATCAGCCATTCCAAAATCCCCAGAGACTTTACCGCTTGAGTATGGACAAAAAACTGCAACCCTAAATTAAGTAGTACCACAAACACCACCCAATTAGGATCAAAGCCGACCACCACTAACGGCAACCAAAAGATCCACATCCCTGCTAACGGATACATTAAGCTTTGGCGAAATGCGGTACTAAAGTTCATGTTCTCCGAGCTATGGTGAGCCACATGAGCTGCCCACATCCAGCGAATTCGATGGCTGGCACGATGGAACCAATAATAGCAAAAATCTTGAGCAACCATCAATGCGACAAATGTTGCGCCATTCATCTCTATATCAAATAGCCGCCAACCAAAAAACACCAAATAAAGCTTGGCGATTAACAGTCCTGTAAGGATATCTGTTAACTGATGCATACCTGCCAAACCAAAATTACACAATACTTCTGGCAGATGATAGCGCGCATTAAGCGGTAATCGATTTTGCCTATCGCCGACATACCATTCTAATAAAATACAGACGAAGAAAATCGGTGCCAATACCAGCAGCAAAACTTCAGGGTGGGAGATCAGTGAATTAAAATCCATCTTATATTGTCCTTCTATAGTCTCTAGTTATTACTCACCCCCTAAGAAGCAGGATTGTTCAGCTTAATTACCAACGGGCGAAGTGATCTTCGGTTAAACCCAATACATTGGTTAATGGGTGCTGATTGCCCAGGTTATCCGTAATAAATCCGTTAAAGTGCCCGAGGTACTGCCTAAAATTGCTTTTAATTAGCCATAAGTTTAGCTTTTCTTGGCGACAATTTTGCGGGGTAAACGTGAGCTCAACCTGGCCATTGTCGGAATAGATCCGCCACTGCCGTGCTTGCTCCCCTTTTATCCGCTGTCGCGTAAACTCAAAATGCACTGCACCGAGCAGATGTCGCTCGCCATTAAGCCAAAACACATTTTCATTGCAACCGGTCTCATTCACGCCAGCGGCTAAGTTAAGTCCTAAACTACCTTCATCAGTTAAACTGTTAATACTGGCCCAGCGCCAACTAGTTTCACGACGCATGAAACCGGCACTAAAATCATAGCCCGCCGTCACCCTTTGCAATGGTTGTGGCTCATGATTAATCAGCAAGGTACCTTTTACATTCAGTGCATTGTGTTTTTGGGTATAGGTCCAGCCGCTATAACCTGTTGGGTTACACATGGCCATAGGTAAGCTCAGCGGTTCAGGTTGCAAATATAAATCAGCTTCAATGCCTAACGTATCGAGTTTTACACGCCAGCGACCCTGCTCAATATCAAATTCAACGGACCCTTTAACGCTTTTTATTTTCGCGCCGCCCTGCATAGGGGAAGCTGACATCTGATAGCCCATCCCCAAAGGTTTGAGCCAGCTTGTTTCAATCAACTGGTTTTGCTTAATGTCATACAAATAGCAAAACGCACTACCCGCATAACGAATATCAGCCAGCGCAACGCCAATGACATAATGGGGAGTCACAATACTGACAAACTGAAATTGCTTAAAGTCGAAATATTTAGCCCACTGTGATGCAGGCTTGTCCATTTCGTTAAAGTAACGGAATTTATCAGCCGCTAAATTGACAACCGGGCCATCGAAATGCCCATAGATCGCGCAGCCTTTATCATCGATAAGACTTTGGGGAGCTGTAGAACTGGTAAGAACTTTTGGTGTCCATGGCACACGATTCGCTGACATAACGCGTAAATCCGTAAGAGTAGATTTGACCTTTTACTCTAACTGGAACTGACGCAGGTTAAAAGCTGTTCAAGGTTTTTTTGTTAACGAACTGTAAATCAATTAGGTCTATAGCCTATAGAAAGGATGGCGGTTAGAGGAGGGGATAAATATAAAGTGGCAACTCTCTATCAGCAAATAGCGCCTTATATTAAAGACGCTATTAGCATTCAATCTACGCTTCTAAAATTGGTAACTGATACCAAAGTTAACGTTTTGAGCCGTTAACGCTTGAACGGGAATATATTGGTACTCAATATTCATACCAAAGCCCGAATGAAAACGAACCTCCCACCCTACAGCCGTGTATAAATCAACATCATTTTCATTAGAATGTTGAAGTTCGTCATTGCTCCAACTACTTCCCCATTCATAGCTCAGCTTATTAGCGCTCCCCCCTAACTTAGCATATAAGCTGTTTCTTTCAGATAACATATACTTTCCATAGAGAGTGGTTCTAAAACCTGAATATTCGATATCGTTAATCTGGCCAAAAATACTCCCAAAAGCACTGGCTAATCCGCTACTACCGGCAAAATACCCCGCCTCGATACCGAAATTGTCATGCCACATGTAGCGATAGTAAATA
Organism: Shewanella sp. GutCb; assembly: GCF_002836135.1. Classification (NCBI taxonomy): domain Bacteria; kingdom Pseudomonadati; phylum Pseudomonadota; class Gammaproteobacteria; order Alteromonadales; family Shewanellaceae; genus Shewanella; species Shewanella sp. GutCb. The sequence continues at coordinate 171,039 of NZ_PJBL01000016.1, forward strand.
TCATAAACAACGTTATCACCACTGGTTGAAGTGTCCTTCTCGAATCCATCAATTTCATTACCGCCATAGCCCACACTACCGCCTATAATATGTTCGCCTTCAGCAGCCATTGCGTTACAACTCAATAAACCCGCGACCAGGATTGTTAAAATACGCATATTTGTTCCCTTAATACACTTTACAAAGATAGTGAAATCCACTAATCCATAGAAATAAACAGTTCACTTATACTAAGCCGCCATATTACAACAACTTTTATTGCGTCCGCCATAACAAAAACGGTCAGAAAAACTGATGTACTAAAAATCCACTCTGACTCTGGAAATCAGATCATCTTCTGGTATGCTGGAGCCAACCCAATTTTTGACAAAAATAGTGATAATGAAACCTCAACTTTTGATAATTGCAGTTGCTTTTTCCGTTATAGGCTGCGCGAGCCAGCCCCCAACACACATTGCGTTAAATCCAGAAATCCCCAGTATTACGCAACAGACAGGTGCCCTACTGCCAATCGCGATAGAAACTATCGATACCCGTTCAGCTAACTTCATCGTGCGATTTAATGATGGCGACAATGCAGCGCGCTTAGTGAGCCCGAGCGAAGCACCACGAGTACAAATGGATCAGGTCTTTAGAGATGGCTTTTCTCAAGCAGGTTATCATGTCGACCCAAGTTCGGTTAAGCACTTACAAATCCAAATAGAACAGTTATTAACAGATGTAGATGAAGGTACTTTTGGTTTTGAAGCTAATAGTCAGATCATCATCAATGTCATTGCTCAAAATACACATCAGTCGCTGACTAAACGCTATCGAGCAAAAGGCATGTTAAAAGGCCCTTTTAGTGCTGATTTCGCCACCCTTGAACTTGAAATGAACAAGCTACTCGGTGAGCTCACTCGTGACATTATTAATGATCCAGAACTGAATCAGTTCATACAACAATAACGACAACGAGGAAGATTATGAAATCTTGGATGATAAATTGCGTTAGCTTAGTCGTGTTATTACTCACGCCGTTTGCCCATGCTGTCGATATTCAACCTAATACGCTATATCCCGAGGTTGAGTTTGACACCAGCATGGGAAAAATAGTGGTTGAGCTCGACAGAACCCGCGCACCACTGACCGTTGATAACTTTCTCACCTATGTTGTAAAAGGCCACTACGACAACACGCTATTTCACCGCGTTATTGCAGACTTTGTCGTGCAAGGAGGAGGCCTTGATTTAAATAAAGATGAACGTCCAACGGATAAACCCATTGTGAATGAGTCTGGCAGTGGCTTATCCAACTTAACCGGTACTATCGCAATGGCGCGGGAAGCTGAGCCACACTCAGCCACCAGCCAATTCTATTTCAATATCGCCGATAACGAAAAGCTCGATCCTTCATCGCGCCGTTGGGGCTATGCCGTTTTTGGTGAAGTCACGTCAGGCATGGAAGTTCTCGCGGCAATGGCTTTGGTGCCAACAGAGTTTAACAGTAAGCTTAAATGGCCCGACTTTCCTATCGAAGACATAGTATTAAAAAAAGCGACTTTGCTGCCTAGAAAGTAACAAATGTAAATTTTGAATTATTTTGAATTATTTTGAATTATTTGAGCAAAAGCCCTAAATTAGATCCTATACTTGCAGAGTAAGTAATAAGGAGGCGGTTCAATGACACCAAATGAGTTCATTGATGATAAAGCGCCCCAGCTGGCTTTTTATGGAAAAGCGTTTTTAAGTAATCAACTCGATTTCAATGAAATCCAGCTATATCTATGGGACACCTTAGAAGAATGGCAGATGTATGACCATCAGGGTGATGCGCAAACGGATATGGAGCGTGTGTTTTGGCACCTACTACATTCCTTCGACAAATGGCCCTTTTGGGCAATTAGAGGTAATCAGTTCTTGAGGCAGCAAGTCGATGACTGCTGTGACTATCTCAGTATTGGTGGAGAAATTCCTCAAGGATGTGTGGGCGTTAGACCTTAGTTTCAATCGAAAGCTTTAACTAAAAGCAACACCCAAAGCCCAAAGCCTCTCGCTTTGGGCTTTTTAGTGGGTCTAACCAATTATTCGTTGCCCCCACCATTAAATCCTTGAACCAAAGCAAACTCACCCGTAAGCTGTTTATATCCTGACTTTTTAAGCAAGCGTGTGCCTTCAGTGTCAATGACCTCTTATTCTCAGCGCATCAAAAAATCACTCTCGATCTACTGTCATAAACGGGTTCTGATCCTATTACTTTTGGGGTTTTCAGCTGGCTTACCGCTAATGTTAGTTTTTTCAACACTCTCTTTTTGGCTAAGAGAAGCGGGAGTAGACCGAACGGCTATCGGTTATTTCAGTTGGATAGCATTAGTATATGGTTTCAAATGGGCATGGTCGCCGCTAGTCGATCGAATGTCATTACCTATATTCACTAAGCTACTTGGCCGGCGCAGAGGCTGGATGATATTCGCCCAACTGATCCTGGTCGTTGCCATTGTAGGCATGAGCCAGAGCGATCCTCTGGTCGATATCGAAAAGCTGGCTGTTTTTGCCTTAATGGTTGCCTTGGCATCTGCAACTCAGGACATTGTTATTGATGCATTCAGAATTGAATCTGCGTCAGAAAAGATGCAAGCAGCGCTAGCCGCGGCTTATCAAGTGGGTTATCGCAGCGCAATGATTATTGCGACCGCAGGTGCATTAACCATCGCCGCCTGGATTGAACCGAGTAATGACACCTATAGCTTAGTGTCTTGGCAAACAGCCTATTTAGCCATGGCGGGCTTAATGTCCGTCGGTATCATCACCACGCTATTTAGCGATGAACCCAAAGTAGAATCTAAAGAGGCCGATGAGAAAGAAGCTGAGCTTAAGCAACAGTTTTCGATGCGTTACTCGCCAGCAATAGCGGCCACTCTGTCTTGGTTATATACCGCCAGCGTACTGCCCTTTCTCGACTTCTTTAAACGCTATGGTAAAAGTGCCATCCTAATTCTACTGTTAATATCGACTTATCGGATCTCAGATATTGTGATGGGCGTAATGGCAAACGTATTTTACGTAGACATGGGCTTCTCTAAAGCAGAAATTGCCACACTAAGTAAAGTCTATGGTTTGATCATGACGCTGGTGGGCGCTGGTGCCGGCGGGCTATTAGTGGCTCGGTACGGCACAATGAAAATATTATTTCTAGGCGCATTTTTGGTCGCCACTACCAACTTACTCTTCGCTTATCAAGCCGTCATTGGCTACAACGTGCCTTTTTTAACCCTAGCGATCTCGGTCGACAATTTCAGCGGTGGCGTTGCAACGGCAGCCTTTATTGCTTATCTCTCTAGCCTAACCAGCACCGGCTATAGTGCGACGCAATACGCATTACTGTCGTCCATCATGTTGCTATTTCCTAAGTTTGTTGCCGGTTTCTCCGGCGCGTACATAGATGCTTATGACTACGTGAGTTTCTTTGTTGGTGCCAGTCTAATCGGTTTCCCAGTATTAGGGCTAGTGCTGTTGGTGCAAAAGTATGTCCCCGAGACTCAAACAGTGACCGCTGATGAAAGCACCCAACAAAAAGAGCTCAACAGTTAACGGTGAGCTCTCTTATAACAACATGAGTTGTCGACGCCTTAGGATGAGTCGCGAAAGCGATTAATCCCGAAAGTTATTAAACTGAAACGGTTGTCCAAGATCCGATTCGCGCGCTAGCGCCATAACTGCTTGCAAGTCGTCACGTTTTTTACCGGTAATACGCACCGAGTCACCCTGAATAGAAGATTGCACTTTAAGCTTGCTGTCTTTTATCAGCTTAACCAACTTCTTAGCAATTAATGTTTCGATACCCTCTTTAAATTTCACCTGTAAAGAGAAAGTTTTACCACTATGTATGGCCTTATCAGCAACATCCATCGACTTAGGATCAACATCACGTTTGCTTAATTGCATACGTAAAATATCCACTAACTGCTTACATTGAAAGTCATCTTCGGCAGATAACGTCACCGCATGGTCTTTATATTCGAAACTGGCTTCTTTGCCGCGAAAATCAAAGCGACCTTGCAATTCACGTATAGAATTGTCCACGGCGTTACGTAATTCGACTTCATTTACTTCAGACACGATATCCATTGAAGGCATGCGCTTGATCCTTAAAATTTGATTTGACCGTATTTTACCCACGAAAAGCGATGACTTGAAGAGGTAATAAGGATTAAATTGATACCAAGCATAGTTATAGGTGACTTTATCGGCCTATTTTTTTATGATAAAGGCAAATGACTCCAGTGTGTACGATGTGATCAACAAACAAAATATCTTCAAGCTCGCGTTAGCAATAACCTTAATGGTCGTTAGTTATTTGGTTTTTTCCAAGCCAAATTATAACATCAACAGCATTCCTAACTTTGATAAACTAGGTCATCTCGGCAGTTTTTTTGTCCTATCCTGTCTGACCTATTTTGCCTTTAAACCGAGATGGTATTTACTTGCAGTCGTGTTAGCCGTCTATGCCGTCTTTATCGAAATGGTCCAATCTCAGCTATCTTACCGCAGCGCTTCCGTTGCTGATGTCATTGCTGACATGATGGGTATCGCGCTGTTTTATTTCACGCTATGGCTCTATATAAAGTACTTTAAAGCTGCGAAAGTTATCGACGACAGTGTAGGCTAAGCAAAGAAGCTAATACCTGATAATTAAAGAACATAAATCACTGATGATCTTAGCCAACGATTCAACCTCACCAAATTCGACATTATTAAAGCAGGTCAGCATTGTTGGCGCTGGTGCGATAGGGCAACTGATCTATCACCAGCTAAGCACTGATGTCTCCGCGAGCAAAATAGCAGTTAACGTCATTAGCAGAGCTGCGCATTCACAATTACAACCGCTCACGTTTACCAATCTAGACAATACTGAGTCTACTCAGATTGCAGAGTTTGTTGGCCTAAATGACTATTCGCAGCGATTGCCAGAGACCGATCTACTCATTGTTTGTCTCAAAGCATATCAAGTCTGCGCCGCACTCAAAATAATCATCCCCATGCTCAGCACTGAGTGCAACATCTTACTGTTACACAATGGAATGGGACCGCATTTAGGCGTTGCCCAAATGCTCAACGGGCAGAGCCTTAGTCTTGGCACCACCTCTCAAGCCGCATTAAAACAATCTCAGTGGCATACCAAACAAACTGGCAAAGGGGTCACTCAGCTAGGGACTTTTCACCTGCCTAAGCATTTTAAGCCGTTAGGAACGGCTTCACAGCAAAAGCCTTCTGCCCAGAAAACATTATCTGAATCGCTTAAAAACATACTTTTAACTGCCATACCACAAAGTCTGTGGAGTGAAGAGATCTTGACTATGCTCTGGCAAAAGCTGGCAATCAATGTCGCGATTAATCCACTGACCGCGATCCATAATTGTCAAAATGGTCAGCTTGCACATGAGCAATACCGTGACACCATCATAGCGGCGGTCACAGAGCTGGTAAAAGTCGCAAATGCCGAACATATTCCATTGGAGTTACCTTCAGTGTTAGATAGGGTTTACCAAGTAATAACGCTTACGGCCGACAACTATTCGTCGATGCATCAAGATGTGCTGCATCAACGAACCACAGAAATTGACTCCATTAATGGATTTGTTGTCCAGATGGCAAAACGGCATGGTATTACCACGCCTCAGAACCAACAGCTTGTCGATCAAATCAAGTGTTTAGAGCTGCAATATCGCCGCTAGAACCTGTAACTAAGGACGAGCTTACACGCCAATACCCCATATAAAGCAAGATTCTGAATTCAGACTAAAATTAAGCCATGATCTCCAATTTACAATCTAGTAATTGGCAAGAAAAAGGCGCGTTCGATGCAAAGAGAGCAATGGAATTCAAGAACAGGCTTCATTCTTGCTGCTGTAGGCTCAGCCATAGGCTTAGGCAATATCTGGCGCTTCCCCTATATGGCCTATGAAAATGGCGGTGGTGCGTTTTTTATCCCTTACCTATTTGCCATGCTCTCAGCAGGTATTCCATTTATGATTATGGAATTTAGCCTCGGCCATAAATACCGCGGAGCAGCGCCAAAGGTGTTCGCCAAGCTAGGGCAAAGTATTGGGTTACGACTCGAATGGTTAGGTTGGTTTCAAGTCTTTATCGCAGCGGTTATTGCCGTTTATTATGTCGCTATTATTGGCTGGGCAATGTCCTACTTAGTGTTCTCAGTCGACCAAAGCTGGGGCACCGACACCAATAGTTTCTTTTTCGACGAATACTTAGCGCTAGGCGATAACTCCCCCACTAAGCTTGGTGACCTACAGTTCCACATTGCAATACCGATGACGGTCGCCTGGTCAATAACCACTCTGGCGGTTTATTCCGGTGTGAAAGCCGGCATCGAACGCGCCAGTAAAATAATGATGCCTTTGCTATTTATCATGGTGTTAGTGCTTATAGGTAGGATCGTTATGTTGCCCGGCGCTTTAGATGGGCTCAACTACCTATTTAGGCCTGACTTTAGTAAAATTCTCGATGCTAAAGTATGGTCAGCCGCTTACGGACAGATATTTTTCACCCTCAGTGTTGGCTTTGCCATCATGCTGGCCTACTCCAGTTATTTACCAGAGAAATCGGATATCAACAACAATGCCTTTATGACCGTACTGATCAATTGTGGTTTCTCTATACTCGGTGGGATCATGATTTTTGCGGTATTGGGTTATATGGCTGCTGAACAATCGAAACCGATCACCGAAGTAGTCACCTCTGGGGTGGGACTCGCTTTTGTCACTATTCCTGCAGCAATCAACTTATTACCAATACCTTATATTCTCGGGCCATTGTTCTTTCTTGCCCTAGTGGTTGCAGGGCTTAGCTCGCATATATCGATAATTGAAGCCGTGGTATCCGCGGTGATTGATAAAATCACGATTTCAAGAAAGAAAGCTGCCTTGTTAGTTTGTGCCCTAGGCTATATCACCTCACTTGCATTCTCCAGTAATGGCGGCTTACTGCTATTGGATCTGGTGGACTACTTCATCAACAACGTTGCACTGCTGACCAGTTGTTTGATTGAGCTATTGATCATGGGCTGGCTGTTCAAACTGGCAGATGTCAGAGATTATGTTAATCGCAGTAGCGAGTTTAGCGTAGGTAAGTGGCTTATCGTCTGCTTACGCTTTATTAGCCCTATTATGTTGGCAGGGATCCTGGTCAAAAACCTCATTAATACTATTCAAAATGGCTATGGCGACTACCCCGTCGTCGATCAATTACTTTTAGGCTGGGGTCTTATCGCACTAATGCTTTTTTGTGCCATCTTTATCGGCCTAGTGTCGAATCAACACCTACCACAGGAGCGTAAACCATGAGTACTGGAGCAATCATTATGATGGTACTAGCACTGATCATCACTTGGGGTGGCGCTGCAATCTGTATTGCTATTGCGATGAAAAAATCACACAAAAAATAGCTTATTGGCAAACTACTTGTGCTTGGCTTTATCAGTCTCTAAACTATTATCATCTAGAACACCTATTGCTAAGCCATTGATGAACAAGCCAACATTTTCAATTAAAATGCCTTTACTTACGCCTGATGTCGTACCATCTATCAGCATACGCACCAGTATATGCCTGTACCTTAGCGCCATCACGCTGACGTTATTCTGTGTGCTATTTCTCGATCGCGGCATTGCCAGTTGGATGCATCAGTATAGTCACGCCAGTTATATCTTTAAACCCTTGAGTCAAATGCCGCTACTGTTTGAAATATTATCCGCCTTGGTACTTATCTGCTGCATTACCCCCAAAGGCCGAGAAAAGTTTGCTTCGCTCGCACTCACGCTCACTATTACCTTAATCATGGCCAGTGCCGTTCGTGTGAGTGCTAAGTTTGCCTTTGGTCGTACTTGGCCTGAAACTTGGGTCCATACCGCAACGGGGAGCAATCCATCCTGGATTACCGATGGTGTAGAGGGCTTCCACCCATTTGCCCAAGGGCTCGCTTATAACTCCTTTCCCTCTGGGCATGCCCTTTTTACCTTCGCACTAGTGAGCGTATTTTGGTGGCGGTTTCCACGCTTAAAAGGGATTTGGATGATAGCCATGTTAGGGGCGATAGCTGGACAAGTCGGCCAGAACTACCATTTCTTAGGTGATCTACTTGCAGGGGCAACCTTCGGAGTCCTAGCAGCTCACATATCGATTAACATAAGCCGCTATCTATCGCATAAGTATCAGGCTGGTTAGTTGAATCTAAGAACAGAATTAAGAGTCTCGCGGTATTGAAGTTTAGCGTTAACCCCACATCACTAAAATCGCCGCGATAGCAATCATCACTAGCGCAGCTATATCTTTTATTTTGACCTTTTCTTTTAACCAGAAAGCGGCAATTAACAGCGTAAAGAACACCTCAATTTGCCCAAGTGTTTTAACATACGGCACTGTTTGCAGAGACATAGCGCTAAACCAACCAATAGAGCCTAAACAACTAGTGGTACTGGTTAATAGCGTCAGTTTCGGGCGTTTTAATAGGCTATCAATAGTCCTTCGATCAACCACATAGGCATACAACACTAGTACCGATGTCTGGATCGCAATAACGAACAATAGTACCCAGGCCGCACGGTGAGGAAATGGCAGGTCCAAACTGAGACTAGCAGCTCGTACCCAAAGTGAAGTCAGTGCAAATGCACTGCCACAAGCGATACCTAGCATCACAGTGGGAATGGATATCTGTTTTAACTTATGACCACTGCTCATGATGAAAACAGCAACACCGCCAAGCAAGACTCCCAACCAGCCTAGCCATGATAGGTAAGTGCCAAAAAATACCACGCCAAAAATAGCAGCCATCAAAGCTTCACTTTTAGCTAAACCAGCACCCACTGCAAAGTTTCGCATTTTGAACAGCTTAACCATCAGCACGGTGGCAAGGATCTGCATTACTGCGGCAGCAAGCACATAAAGGCTAAATGTCGGAGTAACAAAAGGCAGCCCGACCGGCTGCCAATAATATAAACCGCCTAAATAAACCAGTGCAATAGGCGTCGCCCATAAAAAGCGCGCCAAAGTTACCGCTGCGGTATTAACGTCTTTACTGAGTTGGCTTTGAAATGCGTTACGCCATGCCTGCATTGACGCGGCAAGAAAAGTAAAAAGAATCCATCCCATCTTATACTGCACACCTAAATTTAGAGGATATTTCGGTCCATTATGCAATGGTTAGCGAAGATACGCTCTGCATTCAGCTAAATAGTGAATATTAGTGAGGATGATAAGGAGAGTGTACTCCATCAAATTAGCTCGATTCATCATCAGTAAAAACCTCGATATTACCAAGCTCCCGATATATAAAAGGCCAAGTTAAATAACTTGGCCTTTTATTAGCTTGCTGCACACATTAACACTGACATTAGTCACTCATTAAATTATAAGCCGTAGCTGTAACTAGACCCTAGCCCTAGCGGTAATCCGATTGACCAATAAAGCAGTAACCAACCACTCCAAATCGTCATTAAGGCAAGGCTAAACGGCAACATCATAGAGATCAGCGTTCCTATGCCAATACCCTTCACATAACGCTGGCAATAGACCACCACTAACGGGAAATAAGGCATCAGTGGGGTAATGATGTTGGAACTTGAATCCCCTACCCTATAAGCGGCTTGCGATAAATCTGGACTGATATTGAGCTGCATCAACATTGGCACCAGTACTGGCCCTATCAATGCCCATTTTGCCGAGGATGAACCCACAAACAGGTTTACAAAACCAACCAGTATAATCATCCCCACAACGGTTATCTCTGCCGGTAAGTTAAGCGCTTTAAGACCACTCGCTCCCTCAACTGCAATTAGCGCCCCAAGATTCGATGCCGAAAATGCTGCTACAAATTGAGCGCAGAAAAATGCCATTACAATGTAATGCGACATACCACTCATCGATTTAGACATTGCTTGCACTACATCACTCGAGTTTTTAAAACTGCCGGTGATATAGCCATACACGAGTCCGGGCAACATAAAAAAGATAAATATCAGCGGTACAATAGACTGCATCAAAGGAGCACTAAAACTGGTAAGTGAGCCGTTACTATCACGCAGAGTTGAGGTTTCTGGCAGAGTTAGTGAGAAAAAGCCCACTATCGCGATTAACATCACTAAAGAGGCACTTCGAAATGCTTTCAACTCTATAGGCGTAACCTTATCCATCGCCGGTAAGTCCACTTCGTCGCGGTTTACCTTATGGGTTCGATTTAGTCTAGGCTCAAGCACTTTATCGGTTAACCACCAAATCAGCAGCGTGATTGGAATACAAGAAGAGGCCGCAAAAAACCAGTTGTTAAGCGGGTTTATCTCAATACTTGGGTCAACAATTTGCGCCGCTGACTGAGTAAAGCTTTGCAGTAACGGGTCAATTCCCGATGGAATGAAGTTGGCACAGAATCCACCCGATACTCCTGCAAAGGCTGCAGCTATTCCCGCTAATGGGTGTCGTCCGACAGTGAAAAAGATAACCCCAGCCAGCGGGATCACCACCACGTAACCCGCATCGGTTGCGGTATGCGAGATAATACCCACCAGCACCACTGCAGGAGTCAGAAACTTTGCCGGCGTTATCTTGAGCATCTGTTTAAGCGCTGTATTGATAAAGCCAGAATGCTCTGCTACGCCAACACCTAGCATAGCGACTAGTACTACGCCTAAAGGAGCGAATGCGGTAAAAGTGCTAACCATGGAGGTTAGGAAGTGAGTGAGCGCATCCGCACTCAGCAGATTGTTCACCACAATTGGGCTGTCAGTGCGTGGGTCTATCGCATCAAAACTGACACCTGACAACAGTGCTGAGAGCCCCCACACTGCAAACATCAGTATTAGAAATAACATCGCCGGATCAGGTAATTTATTACCCACACGTTCAATACCGTCCAGCGCTTTACCTAGCATGCCCTGCGCACCGTTATCAGCAGGGATTTGTGTACTCGCCATAATCAATCCAACCTATTTTGTTTTTATCCGTCTGGCTAAAAAGCGAAAACCTATACATCAGGCTCAACCTCAGCAACGCGGATTTCTTAGTAAACGATAGGATATAATTCGTGGCTTTACCCAAGCTTAAATTAAGCGGCTGATTTTAAATTAGATAGCGTTATACCAATCAGTATCTACTCAGAGTGTTTTTGGCAAACTCATTCAAGGCGAATGGGGGACATAATGGTTATCCCCTTATGAGTACATTCAACGCAGAAGTAGGCAGTCCAAAACACTCCTAATAGGCGAGTTTTAGCGATTCTGATGCGGCGTTAACGAGCTTAAACGTAGAATGACTATGCTCTTCACTCGCGGCCTTGCCTAAGAACCGCTAAATTCTCGCTGAGCGATCAAATCTTTATACTGATTGGTATTACTACTGTTGCAGTTTCAGATAGGCATAAAAAAGCCCCGTTGTTCAACGAGGCTTTAGCAGTAAATAGACTTTAAGTGACAAATTACTTACTGGTATCGATTGGCTCAAATGACTTAACAAGATCATCGACCGCTTTCATTTGTTTTAAGTAGTTTTCTAACTGGTTTAACGGCAATGCACAAGGTCCATCACATTTTGCGTTATCTGGATCTGGATGCGCTTCAATAAACAAGCCCGCTAAACCTAATGCCATACCACTGCGTGCAAGCTCTGTTGCTTGAGCGCGGCGTCCACCAGCACTATCGCTGCGTCCACCCGGCTGTTGTAAAGCATGAGTCGCATCAAACATCACTGGATAGCCTGATTGTTTCATCTCATCCATGCCTAACATATCAACCACTAGGTTGTTATAGCCAAAGCTTGAACCACGCTCACACAATATAATATTGTCGTTACCCGCTTCATTAAACTTAGAGATGATATGACGCATCTCATGAGGCGCTAAAAACTGTGGCTTTTTAACATTGATAATCGCGCCAGTTTGAGCCATTGCCACGACCAAGTCAGTTTGACGTGCTAAGAACGCTGGCAGTTGAATAATATCAACAACTTCAGCCACTGGAGCACACTGATGTATTTCATGAACATCGGTAATGATCGGTAGGTTAAAGGTCGCTTTTATCTCTTGAAAAATCTTTAAACCTTCTTCCATGCCAGGGCCACGGTAAGAGTTAACCGATGAGCGGTTCGCTTTATCAAATGACGCTTTAAATACGTAAGGGATCCCCAGTTTCTGAGTCACTTCCGCGTAAGTCTCGGCAATCTGCATTGCAAGATCACGTGACTCCAGCACATTCATACCACCAAACAACACAAAAGGTTTGTCATTTGCGATTTCAATCGACCCTAAACCAATGGTTTTATTGCTCATCAATCTCTTCTCTCTTGGTGAGCCAAGACCTTTGCCTTGGCGTTATTCAAATTAAATTGTTACCGATAACACTAGGTTGCGACTATTTGCAGGATTTGACCACACATCCATGCCATATAAGTGCCTAAAGCATAGCCCAACACGGCCAGAAGCACACCAACAGGCGCAAGCGCTGGATGGAATGCCGCAGCAACCACTGGCGCAGACGCTGCGCCACCGACGTTAGCTTGACTGCCCACCGCCATATAAAACAGCGGCGCTTTAATTATTTTGGCGACAATGAGCATAAAGCTCGCATGCACTGTCATCCATATTATACCAATCGCAAAGTACCATAGGTTCTCGGCATCGAATAGCTTAGACACATCCATATGTAAGCCGATAGTCGCGACCAAGATATACAAGAATACCGTGGCGACTTTCGATGCACCAGCCGCTTCTAAGTGACGCACAGGGCTGAACGACATTGCCAAACCGATAGTCGTTACAGTGACGATTAACCAGAAGAACTTAGAGGTTAAGCTGTAATCACGTGTCCATGGGTAGTTAGCTTCGAAAAATGGCCCTAAGAAGTCGGCAAATAAATGGGCTAGGCCGGTGATACCAAAACCCACAGCTACAATCATCATTAAGTCATTTAGACTCGGAATGCGTGAGTTCTCGGCATGGTACTTTTCAACTTTGTCTTTCAATGCTTCTAAAGCCGTTGTATCAGCCCCTGTTTTAGCATCGATCTCTTTGGCTTTTGATGCCATAAACAACAATACAGCCATCCATATGTTGGCCACGATGACATCGACGGTCACCATGATAGAGAAGATATCGCCACCGGCTTCGTAAATTTCTTTCATTGCCGCCTGATTCGCGCCGCCGCCAATCCAACTTCCTGCAAGCGTAGTCATACCGCGCCATACAGCCTCAGGGCCTGTCACGCCTAGTACTTCAGGGTTGATGCTAGAGACGATAAGCAAGGCAATCGGACCGCCAATCACAATGCCGACGGTACCCGTCAAAAACATAATAATCGCTTTCGGACCCAGTGACATGATGGCTTTCAAGTCGACACTTAAAATAAGCAGTACTAAACAAGCCGGTAGCAAATAGCGCGAGGCGACAAAATACAGCTGCGAGGTACTACCATCGATAATATTAAAGGTATTGAGCAATGATGGTAAAAAATAACACATCAATAATGCGGGAATGAACTTATAAAACTTCTTCCAAAAAGGGTGACTGCTGTTGCTGGTATAAAAAACAAAACCCAACACAACGGCGAGTATGCCGAGCGCTGTTGCATCATTAGTGACTAATGCGCTGGTGACCGAAGCGGAACTACTCATTGACGCTATCTCCCTGATAATGGCGGTACTTTTATTTACAGTACTTTGCCTAGTTATTATTCTTGCTGTTCAATTTGTTGTTTCATTAATGGCGCATTAGTGCGCTCTAATACTAATGATAGCTTTACTAAAAAAGGGCCGTTAGGCCCTCCTTTTTTTTACACTTAATGGAACGTTTCAACGTCCTCTTTAAGTTCTTTCAATTGCATCTTCACCAGTTCAATAACGGGATCATGTGGACTGTTATCGACAAAATGCTTTAAGTCAGCCGTTGCAACGCTGATACACCCCAACTGCTGGGCAATAAAAGCCCGTTCACGATTGAGGTTAAGATCTTCAGCGTGCCATTGAAGCAGTAAATTACAGCACTCCATCGCAGGCTCAAATTTATGCGCAACAATACTGCCCGCTTTCATCTCATGGATCATGCGTGATACTAGACGCTTGACTGAAACTGGCTTTAAGTAACTAGGCTTTAACGCTGCCGCATTACCAAGCTCACCCCGCACCAATATATGCAACTGGTGCTTGCTAAACTCATTACCGGTTAAAGGGTCGATATAACGAATATCGTCATCAATCTGGCTAAGCAGTACGGTTTGTCCCGGTAAAAGTAACGGTTCAAGTTTCAGATCTAACTGCTTTGCGAGTAGCATTAACACTGTTGCCAGTGTGGTGCTATTACCTTGCTTTGACGTCATGCATTTACCGAGATCTGCCGCCTCAGCACTGTAATAATCTTCGCGAGGACAGAAACCCAAGTCATTATAAAACCAATTGAGTAGCCCAGCTAAACGTTCATGACGATCGACAACATAAAAGCTCAGCACTGAACCCGCAAGTTCAAGCCAAGCCCAGTTAGCATTCTTAGCTTTTGAAAAGCCAAGATGCTCAGCAACTTCAAAAGCCGTTTCGGGTAATTTAATTGAATCGTTAAGTTTCAAGTCAGTCTTCAACCTAACAACATTGCTTGCTTAAACACCGCGAGTTTAGCGGCATAAAACACCCAACCTAAAGCACCTAATGCAGCAAAGACTTTAAATAATTTATTACGATCGGCTTTAAGCGCGATGGTCGCAAGTGCTATGTAAGCAACGACAGCACCTAGTTTCTCGGTCATCCAAGTATCAACAAATGGATACTGCTTAATCGAGAAGCACAAAATCAATCCAGACAAAAGCAGGAAGGTATCGATAACATGAGGCGCTATCTTAATGAATTTTTTGTCCATTATCGGAGACTGACGTAGATGAAGAGAAAAACGTACAATAAAAAACAACACGCTTAACGCAACAAATGTCATGTGAGTATGCTTAAACACAGGGTACAAACTATAGAACGTTTCCATGATTTTAGGTCTTTTGGCCGACAAAGGCGCTAGTGTACCCGATCCCCTTAACCATAACCAATATCAGACAATAGTATCCTGATGAAGTGCGTGAATTTTAGCCATTAGTCATGTCGTTTTTTACAACTGCTTAGCTTAATCAGCAACGAGTATGCGTATTATTTACCACGGCCTCTATTTTTAACACTAAGTTCATATATTATACCGTCAATAAAAAAAGGTGGAGCAGCAAGCGAATGGGTCTATTTACCTCGGACGACAGCAACACATTTGCCCAAGTGGTAAAAGACAAAATTGCATAGTTTAATTGGCAACACTGGGAAGTATCAGAAAGGTTGCCGCTAGGATTAAAGCTGCAGAGTGAAACAGGTGAACTTCTAGCGGGGTTTTCAGGAAGAACCTTTGGCAACTGGTTAATGATTGACAACTTATGGGTATCGGAGAGCTTACGAGGGCAACAAATCGGCCATAAACTGCTTGCTGAAGCAGAAAGTATTGCGCTATCGAGAGGCTGCAAATGTGCCATGCTCGATACGCTAAACTTTCAGGCCAAACCTTTTTATGAAACCAGAGGTTATGACGTTAAGTGGATACAACAGGCTTACCCAGAAACGGGCTGTAAATACTTCATGGTTAAAGCCTTATCGTCATCTTATTTAAGTGTATAGATACAAAAAAGGCACTTTAAAAGTGCCTTTACAATCAGTAATAATGACTCGCTATCTAGGCCAACGACCTAACGTACAGCGATCGTTACTGCCAAAGTCGCGCACTGTGGCCACATTTTCATAGCCTAGCTCAATCAACTTCTCTCTAAGCTCGATAGCTTGCTGATAACCATGTTCAAGTAACAAATAACCGCCTGGCGCTAAATAATCACGGGCGCAATCAGCAATATGAAACAGGTCGGCAAAGCCTTTTAACGGCGCAGTTAAGGCGCTTTTCGGCTCAAAACGTACATCGCCTTGAGAAAGATGTTCATCTTCTTCGTCAATATAGGGCGGGTTAGACACGATCAAGTTAAAATCATAGCACTCGACGGAATCAAACCAATCGCTTTGGAACACATCAACTTGTTCAAGCTTTAAGTTAATACGGTTTTCAATCGCCAGTGCTACCGCCTCGTCGACTTTATCAATAGCACACACCTTCCACTCGTTACGCTCATGCGCTAACGATAATGCGATTGCGCCCGTTCCCGTGCCTAAATCTAATACCCGCGCATTTGCAGCGAGGGGTAAGTTTAGTGCCGTTTCAACTAATATTTCAGTATCAGGTCTAGGGATCAAAGTGGTGGCATTGACTCTAAACGGCAGAGACCAAAACTCTCGTTCACCCACGATATGAGCGATCGGATTACCTCTAAGGCGCTTAGCAAGCATCTGCTTAAACTCAGAGACATGCGCTGAGCCCAAGCTTTTTTCTGGCCAAGTGTAGATGTAGCTACGCGGCTTATTGATGACATGAAGCAGCATGACTTCAGCATCAAGTGACGCTGAATCGGATATGGTTTCTAACTGAGAAGAGGCCCATTTAAGGGCCTCAGATATAGTCAATTGCAAGGAATGTCCTTATTCTAAGATTCAAGCTAACTCAATAGTTCTTGAGTTAGTTGTCACCCAAAGCTGCAAGCATATCGGCTTGATTTTCTAGGATTAGCGGTTCAAGAACCACATCCAAATCACCTTCCATAAACTCATTTAAGCGGTAAAGGGTTAGGTTGATTCGATGCTCACTAACTCGACCTTGAGGGAAGTTATAAGTACGAATACGCTCAGAGCGGTCACCACTACCCACTAAATTACGGCGAGTACTTTCTTCTGAGCTACGACGCTTTTCATCTTCTACAGCTTGAATACGGGCTGTAAGCACACTCATCGCTTGAGCACGGTTCTTATGCTGTGAACGCTGGTCCTGACACTCGACCACAATACCGGATGGGATGTGCGTAAGACGGATAGCCGAATCTGTTTTGTTGACGTGCTGTCCACCAGCGCCTGATGCTCTAAAAGTATCGACTTTCAGATCGCCCTTATTAATTTCAATTGCTTCTGATTCAGGAACTTCAGGCAAAACAACAACGGTACATGCTGAGGTGTGCACGCGGCCTTGAGATTCAGTTTCTGGTACACGTTGAACACGGTGTCCGCCAGACTCAAACTTCAATTGTCCGTATACACCTTCACCGCTGATTTTAGCGATAACCTCTTTAAAGCCACCATGATCGCCTTCGTTAGTGTTCATCACTTCTAACTGCCAGCGTTTACTTTCAACGTATTTGCTGTACATACGGAACAGATCACCAGCAAAAATTGCCGCTTCATCGCCACCCGCACCTGCACGGATCTCAATAAAGCAGTTGTTATCATCATTAGGATCTTTTGGTAGCAATAGGATTTGCAGTTCATCTTCAAGCGATGCTATTGCTGCTTTAGCAATTTTAAACTCTTCCTGAGCCATCTCTTTAAGTTCAGCATCATCCTCTTCCATCATCTCTTTAGCTGACTCAAGATCTTCCTCGGCCTGCTGAAAAGATTTAAAGGTACTGACAACATCCTCTAATTGAGAATATTCTTTAGACAAGGCGCGAAAACGCTCCTGATCGGCAATAACACCTGCATCGCTAAGTAGCGCCAACACTTCTTCATTACGTTCAAGCAAGCCTTCAAGCTTGCGAATCACACTGTCCTTCATTAAAACGCTAACCTTAGTCTTTATCTAATCCGAGCACGGTTCTTAATTGTCCAAGAGAATTGAGATCCCCTCGGCGACTCGCAGCAGTAAGCGCTTGGGTCGGGGCATGGATCAATTTATTGGTCAGCTTATTGGCAAGCTCTAGCAACACTTGTTCGCTATTACCACCTTGGGCCAATTTATTGACCGCTCGCTCTACCAGCTCATCTTTTATCGCCATACTCTGACTGCGATATTCACGGATACTGTCAACCGACTCTAATGAGCGGATCCACTCCATAAATTGATAAGATTGATCGTCTGCAATTAATTCTGCTTGCTCGGCAGCTTCTCTTCGAGAAGCCATATTCTGTTCAATGATGCTTTGCAGGTCATC
The DNA here is from genome assembly GCF_002836135.1 of Shewanella sp. GutCb. Lineage (NCBI taxonomy): Bacteria > Pseudomonadati > Pseudomonadota > Gammaproteobacteria > Alteromonadales > Shewanellaceae > Shewanella > Shewanella sp. GutCb. The sequence goes on from NZ_PJBL01000016.1 coordinate 189,105, forward strand.
TACGGTGTATAGGAACGCATCATCCAGATCCGCTACTTCGGCCTCAATATCTCGAGGAACTGCTATATCTACCAACAACATAGGCTGATGACGACGCTGCTTAAGCGCTTTTTCTACCATGCCTTTACCAATGATCGGTAATGGGCTAGCCGTAGAGGATATCACGATATCGGCCTTAGGGAGAAAATCAGGGATCTGTTCTAGCGTAATTGCTGTCGCGCCAAACTCATCACACATGGCTTCGGCACGTGAAAGAGTTCGGTTTGCAACGACCATGGTCTTTACACCATTGTCTTTTAAATGACGGGCAACCAACTCTATCGTCTCACCCGCGCCAACCAATAGTACTTGGGTGGTGCTTAAAGAGGAGAAGATATGCTTTGCCATGCTTACCGCAGCAAATGCAACGGATACCGCTGCGGCACCGATTTCTGTTTCAGTACGAATTTTCTTAGCAACAGAAAAAGTATTTTGAAATAAGCGGTCCATTGTGGACGCAACGGTGCCAGCTTCTTTTGCTTTAACAAAAGATTGTTTAACTTGCCCTAGGATTTGAGGTTCACCAAGGATCAGCGAGTCTAGTCCTGCAGAGACACGCATCAAATGTTTAACCGCTTCCTGATCTTTATATTGATACAGGCAGGGCTCTACATCTGCATGAGAAAGTTGATGATATTCTTCCAACCACCGCACAACATCGGCCTCTTCACCGTTATTACAGTAAAGTTCAGTCCGATTACAGGTGGAAATAATGACGGCTTCACCCGACTGAGTGTGCGACGCTAGACTCTTCATGGCCTCATGAATTTTGTCTGGCGAGAATGCAACTTTCTCACGAAGGTCGACCGTGGCCGTTTTATGATTTATTCCGATTGCTACAAGGCTCATTTGATTATTTCTGGACTCTTGGGCATCTTATTTATGGGTGCCATTCTACTGAATTAGATTTGTTAAAAACAGAATATGCTTAACAAAACCGAATAATAATCTCTGTTCTTACCCATTTTTTCTATTAGCATCACTTTTTTAACTATTTTTACACAGAGATGACTCTCATTTACGCTGATGTTCATTGTACAAATAGTTATTTTTACATATGGGCATTGGTAATTTATCTAACCCCTCGTATCATAAGGGCTCTTTTATATCAGTAATAGATGAATAATTTGAGCAGCTTCACAAAAAACACTTATGCATGGGTGATATTGAGCTTTATTTTTATTAGCGGTTGCTCAACTACCATACCAGACAACTTAGTACCCGTCTCTGTCGACCAAGTCGAACAAGCCCATGCGTGGGAAATGCAGGGCAAGTTAGCGGTGCGCACCGCCGATGATAAATTTAGTACCAACCTGTATTGGTTGCATACCCCATTCTCTAATGAGTTAAAGCTCACCACCATGCTGGGCACCACAGTGTTAAGTTTAACCAGCACAATGGGCAATACAATATTAGAGCTCGATGGCAAGACCTACACCGATACTGACGCTCAACGCTTGCTCACTCGGATCACCGGTTGGACCATTCCCATAGATGCCTTACCACTTTGGATAACCGGTCAGCTCAGCAGTGGCGATGAAATTATTAGCCAAGATGCGCTAAACCGTCCGCTGAGCCTCGTTAATGCCACCCAGCCTCCCCCTTGGAAGGTCGACTTTAAAAGTTGGCAAACCCAGAGCGGTGCCGAGCTACCTCGACTGCTGGATTTAAAACGAGATGACATTCAACTTAAAATACAGATAAACCAATGGCAAGCACTGGCAGCAGAAGATGCCCCCGCGACCAATCGTTCACAACCAAACTCAAGTGAGCCCTCGTTATGACCGCCCCACTGTCTTTGGGCTGGCCCGCGCCAGCCAAGCTCAACCTTTTTTTACACATCAACGGTCGCCGCGATGATGGTTACCATGAATTACAAACTCTGTTCCAATTTGTAGCGCATTGTGATTACCTCGATTTTAAAGTCACTGATAAAACGACCTTGATATTGCATTCAAATATGTCAGACGTTGTTGCTGATAGCGATAACTTAATTCTGCGAGCCGCAAAATCGTTACAAGAGCACACCCAATGTCAGCAAGGTGCCGAGATTTGGTTAGATAAACGCTTACCTATGGGCGGGGGGTTAGGCGGGGGGTCATCTGATGCTGCAACCACATTAGTGGCGTTAAATTCACTTTGGAGAACCGGTTTATCCACTAAGGAATTAGCAAAGATAGGCTTAATTTTGGGAGCCGATGTGCCTGTTTTTATTAATGGTTTATCTGCTTTTGCCGAAGGTGTTGGTGAACAATTGCAGGACGTCACCCCAAGTGAACCTTGGTACCTAGTTTTAGTACCCGATGTGCATGTATCTACCGCTGCAGTGTTCCAAGATCCTGAACTCCCGCGCAACACGCCCAAGCTCACACTTGAGTCTTTAATGGCCAATCCTTGGCATAATGACTGCCAAGAGTTGGTCGCAAAACGTCACCCTCAAGTTGCCAAGACCTTAGCGTGGCTGCTAGAATATGCGCCGTCAAGAATGACTGGAACAGGAGCATGTGTTTTCGGTCAATTCGAGCAAGAGCAACAAGCTAAAGATGTCTTGGCGAAGCTGCCAGCATCGATAAATGGCTTTGTCGCGAAGGGAACAAATAAGTCACCGTTAATGCAGAGATTAGCTCAGTGTTAACGACATCTGGGATATCTTTTCTGTCCCAGCCACAATCATGAAGCATACGCCTGAGGTTCTACAGTGCCTGACATTAAACTTTTTGCCGGTAACGCAACACCTAGTCTCGCTAAGAAGATAGCCGATCGTCTATTTTGTAAACTTGGAGACGCAGATGTAGGCGTTTTCAGTGATGGCGAAATCAGTGTCCAGATTAATGAAAATGTACGTGGTGCGGATGTATTCATCATTCAATCTACTTGTGCTCCGACTAACGATAACTTAATGGAACTGATCGTTATGGTTGATGCACTCCGTCGTGCATCTGCTGGTCGTATTACAGCCGTTATCCCTTACTTCGGTTATGCACGTCAAGACCGTCGTGTGCGTAGCGCTCGAGTACCTATTACCGCTAAAGTTGTTGCCGATTTCCTATCAAGCGTTGGTGTTGACCGCGTATTGACTTGTGACCTGCACGCTGAGCAAATTCAAGGTTTCTTCGATGTTCCCGTTGATAACGTTTTCGGTAGCCCTGTGTTGCTTGAAGATATGTTAGCTAAGAACCTAGACAACCCTGTGGTTGTTTCACCCGATATCGGTGGCGTTGTACGTGCTCGTGCAATCGCGAAGTTACTTGATGATTCAGATCTAGCGATCATCGATAAACGTCGTCCAAAAGCAAACGTTTCACAAGTGATGCATATTATTGGCGATGTTCAAGGCCGTGATTGCATCATCGTTGATGACATGATTGATACTGGCGGTACACTTTGTAAAGCAGCTGAAGCGCTTAAAGAACACGGTGCAAACCGCGTTTTTGCTTATGCTACTCACCCTGTGTTCTCAGGTAATGCGGCGAAGAATATCTTAGAATCAGTCATTGATGAAGTGATTGTGACAGACACTATCCCATTGAGCCCTGAAATAGCGGCACTTGAGAAAGTCACTCAGTTAACAATGTCTACTGTTATGGCTGAAGCGATTCGTCGCGTAAGCAACGAAGAGTCTATTTCGGCAATGTTTAAGCACTAATCACTATTTGATTAAAGCTTAATGCTGAAATAAAAAACGCACTCAATTGAGTGCGTTTTTTGTATCTATTACTTTTCATTTTGCTTTGCCACTAAGCGTTAACCTGTAGTAATACATATCTTAGAGTGATACTTGCTCTCGATGAGCCCAAACCATGGTTTCGCCCCATAGTGGTAGCATCCACACGCCACTGTCATCATCTTGATAAAGTTGCCTGATGACCATACGTTCATTTTGCAGAACATTTTTACGGATCTCTCGGTATATCGTGGCCGATTCTTTCGATATCTGTTGTGGGCTAGTGAAAGAGCGCTCTTTTACATCGACCAGAAAAGTACTAACGACTTTGCCATCAACCTGACTTTTGGTCAGCTTAAAGTCGCCACTAAACTGATACCGAATTGAGATTTCTCTAAGCATATCATCGGTAATACATGCCGCAGCAACCAGCTTACCTCGATTCGCTGAATCAAAAATCAATGACAATCTGACATCTGCGCGCACCACATTTTTACTTTCAGAGTAATAGTACACGTCAGCCCGAAATACATCCTCGACCAAATCTTTATCGGCAGGCTCGAATTCATCTAACAGAATATTATTATAGGTTACCTGCTCCATTCTTAGCTTGGTATCCGCCAACCATTGAATATCTAATGGTGTAGTCGGCGCATTGACCGAGCGCACTAGGTTAAGCGGCTGCTTGTCAATGCATACTTCATTGAATTCGTTACATAAAGCGACTGATTCATAGCGGCCGTTATCAAAAGAGAATAGTTGTTTATCAGTCGAGTTTTGGAAAATGTTGTCATAATTAAACCAATTTTCGACCACATCGTCAGCGCTAATAATTTCTTTACGTTGATTTTCAAGTTGAACCGCATTGAGTAATGATGGGGTTTTCGCCAATGAAAATCGCTTTTGAGTGATTGACGCCACATCAGGTTCGGTCAATAAGGAAAGCTGGTTAACAATTGTTTTAAGCCCTCCCGAAAAGTGCAATCCAGCCACAAAAGTCACGACGACAGCGATGCCAATAAGCCGATAAAGTCTGGGGGTTAATGCCCCCTGCCAACCGGCCACGTTAGCGATTATGGGGTTTATTCGGTGTGAGTTTGGAGCTTTGAACTTGCCAGATGCCGGCTTAACGAAAGTACTGACATTATCGATATCTGTAGAAGTTACTGCTTCGGCATGCTCTATAATGCATAAGCTATAGCCGTAACGGGGGATATTTTTTAACTCTATATCAGTTTGCCCTGCCAGCTTTTTTCGTAAACTGCTCATGCATTGAGTCAATGATGAGGGCGCAACCACTCTACCGGGCCAACCAGCGGCATTAAGTGTCTCTTTGCTAACCACTTCACCCACATGGTTGACTAAGCTTTTTAGTACTTCTAGCTCTGCCAATGATAATGCGCAACGAGTCGAATGATGGATATCAACTAACTCTCTGGCATCTAAATCAATAATTAAAAATTCAGTAATATTCACAATCTAACCTCTACTACTTTTAGTAGATCCCCAAACAACATTTTAAACCATTTTGATAATACTAAACCTGACATAATGCTGAGTTCTGATTAAACAATTGATGCTTTGTTAATATTTGTGATCCCCGTAAAAAAAGACCCTAGCAAAATGCTAGGGTCAAAAAATATTGCAGGGATGAGAGCTTTATTTCAGGTTATGTGATTCCTTCAGGTTGTTTAGATCATGACATACTGCACATGACTCTTCACCAGTATACTGACCAAGTTCGACACCGAACTGAGCGCCATTTTGCTTCATATGACTAACAACGTCTTTACGGACTTGACGGCGGTCTTCACCCTCTTCCGCAGCGCGCTTACCATGACAGCTCAAACATACAGCGGCGGTTGGCGATACAAAAGCATCTGCAACCGCATCGACGGCATAACGTTTGTTACCGCTAGTGTCTTTGCCATTTGCAGGGTCCAAACCGTCATAAGTATCCATGTAGTCAAGATCCAGCGCTAGCGGCTTGCGGCCCACTAAATACTTGGCATCATAACTATCTTCGATATGGCATTTAGTACAGTTAGCTAGGTCAGCTGAGTACTCAACATTACGCTTCCAACCTTCACCACTTTGGTTGGCACGGTTGTTGGCATGCATAGCATGGATCCATACTTTCTGATCCGGGTGACTCATCGTCAGTTGCTCAATATAATCCTCATCACCTTGTTTGGTTTGCGAATTACGGATGACCTGAGTTGGCATATTGTTGGCGTTATGGCAAGCCACACATTCTTCGCCGGCATTAGATGCTGTCGTCCAGTCACGCTCGCCGCGTGGCATCAGGTTCTTCATCATAACCATTGGGTCTAAAGAACCGTCACCATCGGAATCAACCGAGCCAGAGGCGCAAGTGGTACTGAAGTAAGTGCTATCGTTCTTAACTACAGAGTGACAGCTACGACAGTTAAGCGTCATCTGTACAAAACCATCGTCTGAGGTAGTGGTACCATGACAGTCGCCACACAGCTCGTTGGTCACGATTTGACGACGTGGGCGCTCTTCCATCATGCCTTGTTTATTGAAGAAGTGTTGCCAGTTATAACCCGCTGCACCGTTACTCCAATCCGTTTCGCCATCACAATCCTGGATTGTTTCGCCATCTTTGTCGATGCAGAACCAGATACGTGGCGTAACCATGCCGTAGCTATCGTTCAAGTCACCATCGAAAGTATCTTCAAGATCGAATGGGCCGATTTCAAACGTCGTCTTACCATTTTCATAGTTAAGCACGATTGGCTCATCTACATAGCCAGGGAAGTTTTCTTTGTTGGTATGAACACGCAGAACTTTACCACGCTCCATGCCCATATCCTGACCACCCCAGTTGATATAGAACTCGGCGTAGTACATGTACTTAACCAGATCTAACTGCTCATTACGCGTGTTACCATTTTTGTCCAAAATATCGACGGTTAGCTGCACATAGCCAGTCTTATCAGTATCTAGGTTGGCATCGATGTTGGCTTTTGCTTCTGGAGCATCAACCATCTTAGCTTCAGTCACCGTAAGGTGAAGATTTTCACGGCGCTCGTTCTGACCTTTATAGGTAGACAAATGCACCATTTCTAGGGTATCTGGCGTGTGACAATTGGCACATTGTGCATTGTCCTGATATGGCCAGTGGCCAATGCCTTCCTTGAAATTGACGTCTGTATGACAGGTAATACACGTTTCCTGAGTAGGCACGTTCTTCCAGTTTGCAAAATCAGTAGCTTGCTCATTTTCAGCATGGCAGTTATCACAACCACCCACGGGAGCAGGGATCACTCCGATATGTGCTTCATGCGCTAGCATTGGAAATACTTTGCTGATGTCACTGACTTTGTTGTCCGCATGGCAAGAAACGCATGTTTCGACTTCAGTGTATTTACCGCCATGGATACTGAAATCATCATGACAGCTAACGCAGTTTTGGTTGTTGACCACATTCTTAGTATAGAGCGGCTCTAAGCCTTCACCTCTAAAGTCATAGTGCATGTTCGCATAGCTTAACTCAGTTGCTCCTACAGCTTCGCCACCGGTTCTTAGCACTAATCTTAATGTCTTTTCATCAGTGATAGTAAAGGCTGTTTCTGCGCTAACGTCTTTCTCAAAGCTATAGGTATAAGTACCGTCTTGATTATCAAGCAAGCTACCACACTTAGAGTATTTGCTGGCAGGACAAGCTTCAGAGCTGAGCAACTTCCAGTTATTAGCATCCCCCTGAACGCCTTGCTCAAGACCTGAAAGTATAAAACCAAACTTTTCTAACCCTACAACAGGGAGGTCTTTTTCATTGGTGACTGTAAACGTAATATCAGACTGCGCCCCAACAACAATCTTATCTATCGCTACGGTTAATGCCTTTGCATCTGCTGCGACAGGAATGCCAGGTTGACCAGGAGTACCTGCTTCACCATCTTTACCATTTTGTCCGTCATCACCAGAACAACCCGTTAAGGCCAGTCCAATGAAGGCTGCTAATGTCGCAACTTTTATATCGACTCGTTTCATCATCTGTTCCACTCTCTTTTATTTAGCCCTCTTTTTTGGGGCAAACGAAATGTAACGAAACGATTGCAATTAAAGTGTGACAACCTCGGTTGTATTTTGAAACAAATTGGTTAACGAGAAACCCAGCACAAATAAAGCCTTAATCGATAACAATAAGTAACCAAAAGGATGCCAAATAAAAACCAAATGTTAACGCTAGGTGAAAAGCCAACGCTAAAGCGTGATTGTTAGCACTAAGTGAGCTAACAAAAGTTAACAAAAGGCTGATTTGTTACCAAGCATTAGGATTTCAATCTAATTTGCTAACTAGACTCATCGCAGATATGGCAGCACTAGCGCAATGACCCAAAAAATAGATGACTGGATTTAGGGTTTTTAATGCTTGTGCCATTGAAATGTTGCGCTTAAACGTGTTCAAACAGTCGTCACAGCGAGTAACATGACAGCCATTATCAAGACGGGGACATGGAATTAATTGAGTCGCTAGTGTTAAATGCGCTCACACCTCTCAGTCAGCGTAGGCTCAACCTACTTAGGCATACGATACACCGTCTTAAAGTCCCTCAGCATTCTCTGCACGTTGGCAATCGCCCTAAGTGTGATGACTACCATTATGTGCCGTCTCTTATGCAGAGCCTATTTAGATCAGTTGCATTAAAAGTTTGACCATTGCGCGGGAATTCAAAGCCCTGTAAGCAAGGTGGGGGATTGAAGCTAATCGTTATTCTCGGCTCTGGCATCCTCGGTAATAGCTCTATGAATGACTCTCGATAATTGCTCTTGCATTATTCTACCTTCGTCCATCCGTGGACTCGTACCTCCTCAATCTGACCGCCAAGGAGGGTGGAAATGTCTTATTTTGTATGGAACAAAATAGACCATTTAGTCGTATATCCAAAGCCCACAACGAAGCTTAAAGGCCTTTTCCATTTGCTTTAAACGTCGACCGCACTCGTTAAGCGACTCAGATTTTCCACTTCTGCTTTGCATTGGCTTAAGAGATAGTAACTATTTCTTCACCAATGGGCCTTGAATTGAAACGTCTGTAGCGCTCTGAATCGGTCAAATACTTAATGCAATTGGTATCAGGCGTGCAGTCAGAACACTGCTCAATACGCTATTGATGGCAATAACAGTAGCGATTGCTTTAGACAAAGATTGGATCTATGTGGTGCATCGAAAAGGGGGATTTTGAAAAGCAAAAAGCCCGTCTATTAAGACGGGCTTTTTGTGTTTGGCTGGGATACCAGGATTTGAACCTGGGAATGCCGAGATCAAAACCCGGTGCCTTACCGCTTGGCGATATCCCAATTAAACTGTTTAAAACTCGATGGTACGGGAAGAGAGACTTGAACTCTCACACCTTACGGCACCAGAACCTAAATCTGGCGTGTCTACCAATTCCACCACTCCCGCATCGAATTTTACTGCAAGTTTCCTTGCTTCATCTTTATAGCCTGCAACAATACAATTGTCTAGTAGCTATTAAGACAAGGTCAATAAATCAACCTTTTAAAAATGGCTGGGATACCAGGATTTGAACCTGGGAATGCCGAGATCAAAACCCGGTGCCTTACCGCTTGGCGATATCCCAATTAAACTGTGTTGCTAGTAACAAGTCGAAACTCATTACGTCAAAATAAATGGTACGGGAAGAGAGACTTGAACTCTCACACCTTACGGCACCAGAACCTAAATCTGGCGTGTCTACCAATTCCACCACTCCCGCACTGCATCAAGTTTTACATCTAGATTAAGATGCATTTAGTTATAGCGTGTCTAATATCAACATCCACCACTTCCAAATTCTATCAAGTTTACATCTAGATTAAGATGTCTCATATTTTACATCTTGAGAAGATGGTAGCATATTGCCGGGACTTACGAACCGTCTTTGCTACAATCCCACTTTTTACATCCTGAGAAAGATGGTAGCAATGGCGGGACTTGAACCTGCGACCCCAGCATTATGAGTGCTGTGCTCTAACCAGCTGAGCTACATTGCCAAAGATGGCTGGGATACCAGGATTTGAACCTGGGAATGCCGAGATCAAAACCCGGTGCCTTACCGCTTGGCGATATCCCAATTAATCTTTCTTACTAATAACCAGCCTAAGCTCATTACTTTTCAATAAATGGTACGGGAAGAGAGACTTGAACTCTCACACCTTACGGCACCAGAACCTAAATCTGGCGTGTCTACCAATTCCACCACTCCCGCACTGCATCAAGTTTCACATCTAGATTAAGATGGCACTCAGTTATAGCGTGTCTAATATCAACATCCACCACTTCCAAACTGCATCAAGTTTTACATCTAGATTAAGATGTTGCCAACCCTATTTCTGAAAGTAAACTTTCAACTAGTCGGCCATTCTCAAGTTTACATCTAGAGAAGATGGTAGCAATGGCGGGACTTGAACCTGCGACCCCAGCATTATGAGTGCTGTGCTCTAACCAGCTGAGCTACATTGCCATCTATATTTCGTCCCTCTCACTGAGGAACGGGGCGTATTATGCTTATTCAGCGTATTCAGGTCAACTGCTTTTTTTCGCTAATTTAAACTAATCACACTGTTAGGCTATTACTTCGCCAAACTGGGCAACAGATGCGCAATATATTGCGATTTACGCTAATTTAGCAACTCAAAATAATTTTATTTCTTTGATCAAGCCTCTACAAATCGCAACGACAAGCTCAAAATCCAAGCATTCGCCAAGCTTAGCACTAAAAATGAATCATTTTTAACTAGGTTAACAGATGCCCAAATACAAACGCGGCGCTTAAAGATGACTTTAAGCGCCGCGTTTTACATTTTTTTACGGCTATAGCTACCGCAAAGAACTTATACGTTAAATAAGAAGTGCATTACATCGCCATCTTTAACGACGTATGTTTTACCTTCAACGCGTAATTTACCCGCTTCTTTAGCGCCTGCTTCACCTTTATGGGTGATAAAGTCCTCATACGCCATCACTTGAGCACGAATAAAGCCACGTTCGAAGTCAGTATGGATAACACCAGCAGCTTGTGGAGCGCTTGCACCGATTTTAACGGTCCATGCACGCACTTCTTTAACACCAGCGGTAAAATATGTCTGTAGCGTAAGCAAGTCGTAACCAGCGCGGATGACGCGATCAAGACCGGGCTCTTCTAGACCTAAATCGGCCATGAACTCTTCACGGTCTTCGGTCTCCATTTCTGCAAGTTCAGATTCAATTGCAGCGCATACTGCCACTACAACTGCATTCTCTTCAGTAGCGATGGCACGAACAGTATCTAAATGAGGGTTATTTTCAAAACCGTCTTCTGCAACGTTAGCGATATACATCGTTGGTTTAATGGTTAAGAAGTTCAAGTAAGTAATTGCTGCTAGCTCTTCCTTGCTTAAATCCATTGAACGCAACATTTTGCCTTCGTCTAATATTGGGCGCATCTTCTCAAGTACGGCAACTTCAAACTTCGCCTCTGAGTCGCCGCCTTTAGCGCGTTTGGCTTGACGAGTAATAGCACGCTCGCATGAATCTAAATCGGCAAGCGCAAGTTCAGTATTGATAACTTCGATATCACTTGCAGGGTCTACCTTGTTTGCGACATGCACAATGTTGTCATCTTCAAAACAACGTACAACATGGCCAATTGCATCAGTCTCACGGATGTTAGCTAAGAACTTATTGCCTAAGCCTTCACCTTTAGATGCGCCTGCCACTAAACCAGCAATATCTACAAATTCCATTGTTGTAGGCATAACACGCTCAGGCTTAACTATCTCAGCTAACGCATCCAATCTTGAATCAGGTACAGGAACAATGCCTGTATTTGGCTCAATCGTACAGAACGGGAAGTTTGATGCTTCGATGCCTGCTTTAGTTAACGCGTTGAAAAGTGTTGATTTACCAACATTTGGCAGGCCTACGATGCCACATTTGAAACCCATATTGTTACCTTTATATCAATGAATAACCTGGGGGTATTCCCCAAGCATTTGTTTATGCTTTAAAAGAATGCAACCTGTGCATCGCCTTTGCCATATCGTCGTTAAATAAAATCTCTGTCGAGCGCACCGCTTCATCTATAGCAGCGTCCATCATCTCTTGATCCGTTGGCGGAGCCTTACTCAACACATAGTTACTGACCTGGTTTTTATCACCTGGATGTCCAATACCAATGCGTAAGCGATAGAAGCCTTTATCATTAGCCAATTTAGCAATGATATCTTTTAAGCCATTATGGCCACCGTGCCCCCCGCCCAACTTAAACTTTGCAACCCCAGGTGGCATATCAAGCTCATCATGCGCGACCAATATCTCTTCTGGAGCAATACGAAAAAAATTCGCCAATGCGCCAACCGACTTACCACTTAAATTCATAAAGGTTATCGGGATCAATAAGCGGACATCCTTGCCATGCAGTGTCACTCTCGCTGTCATACCAAAGTACTTGCTGTCTAATACTAACGTCGCACCACAGACGCGCGCGAGTTCTTCAACGTACCAAGCACCCGCGTTATGGCGTGTTCGATCATACTGTGCGCCGGGATTTGCTAACCCAACAATAAGTTTTATATTGCTCATAATACTCAGTCTGTGTTTACTTATTCATGTTTTGCCGCACTTAGCCACAAAATTAAAAACGCGGCATTTTAGCACTCAAACCGCGTACCAACAAATTATACGCAAAATGGGCAATATCGCGTGGTAGACATCGCCTGCAAATTTTGCCTGACTCCCCCTAATAAACAAGAAAGCGAAAAGCTGTTATGCAGCTCTCCGCTTTCTTGTTTAATCCTTATATAGGACGGTGACCCATTAAAAACCCATAGCGTATTTTAATACCTGTTTTTTTATTGGGCTGTCAATGTTAGCTAATTTAAGTACGCCATTTCTTAATAGTTTTAGCGGTAAAATGTCGTTGCTAAAACTGGCGTAAAACATATCCATAGCGGTCATCATCAATTGATTATCTCGATAACGGAATTTTTGGTACTGTAGTAGTACTTCAGTACTCCACCAGCCCGCATCGTGCTTTATGTACGACTCGACGGTGGTGATAAGTGCATCAACATCTTTAAAGCCGAGGTTAACGCCCTGCCCTGCTAAAGGGTTAATGGTATGCGCGGCGTCACCAAGGATCACCAAATTGTCGCCATAATATCGCTCGGCATGACGACGAGTCAGCTTAAAGCTCGCTTTATTCATCACTTTAAAATCACGATCTAGCCTCGCTGGAAAATACTGATCAATCTGACTTTTCAAGGCCGCATTATTCAACTGAGACAACTGCGCAATGCGATTGGCATCGTCGTACCAAACCAAAGAGGCATTGTTGCCAGGAAGTGGTAGTAAAGAGCGAGGACCTTTGGGGGTAAATTGTTGCCAGGTAACATCTTGCTCGCCACAATGGGTTTCGATATTAATCAGCATTGCTGACTGACGGTAATCCCAGCCCGTAATACCGATCTTTGCCCATTGCCTAACATAAGAGTTTGCACCATCTGCGCCAACCAATAACCGAGTAGAGAACGCTTGGCCATCCTCAAGCGTAATATCGATAGCATCATTTGCGCGCTTTAACTGACTGATTTTTACTGGACAGAATAGAGTAATATTCTCTAACTGTGCCATACGATGCCATAAAGAGAGCTGGATTAAGCGGTTTTCGACAATATGGCCAAGATGCGAAGTGCCAATTTGATCGGCATGAAATTGGGTGATGCACCCGTCTAATTCCCAAGTTTCGAGTCCTTTATAAGCGACTTGTCGCATTGTGCCTAAATGCTCCAGAGCCCCAAGGCGGTCCAGAAGCGCTTCAGAGGCCGCACTAATGGCAGACACTCTTAAGTCAAGCGGTTGTGAGCTTTCATAAGCTTTGGGCGCAAATGCTTCAACCACTGCAACTTTTAGTCCTATCTGGGCTAAACCAATCGCCGTCGCAGCTCCAACCATGCCGCCGCCAACGACAACAGCGTCATACATACTGCTTTTATTCTTCAGCTGTTCCACAGACCTTAGACTCCTGAAAGATGATCCGACTTATATTGGGAGAAGTTTACACTCAAAAACGATTCTATTTGTCCTTTGCATAGCAAAAATTGATCAAAGTAGCGCTTCTTAAGCAAGGACGATGCAATTAAGCCAAACAAAATATGTCGTTTAATGTCTCAGAGCACTCTAACGTATATAAATGTGTCTGAGACGCCAATGATTAACAACTGGTTACATACCATTCACACTCATATTCAAACCATACCATAGACTCAAATTGTCAAATGGATATATCCCTAAGGAATGAGTGAGAATAATATGAAATCATTAACCCTAGCTACGTTACTAATAACGCTATTCACCCCATTAGCCAGCATCGCGGCAGACTCACAGCAAGATATAGAGCACATGTCCGTCACTTATCGCAGTCCAATGGATTATGCTATTTACCAATATACCACTCATGTATTCAGCATGTTCAAACTGCAATTACGTGCTGACATCCACATACAAGCACGTATGAGTAGCCTGCAAATGGCTCAAGAACAAGGTGTTATCGACAATACTGTTAGTACAGAACAGCAAAAAACCATACCCGTACGTTTAACAAGGGCAATCAAGGCAGCAGATTAATTTCACTCAAACATAGGCTAAATGCTAGCCAGCAGCCCGCATAAGCGTTAAAATATTTCGCTATTTTTTCGGTGCATCTAGAGTGATACAAACTGATGAGTAAAAAACTCCATATTAAAACTTGGGGCTGTCAAATGAATGAGTACGACTCATCAAAGATGGCCGATCTTCTCGACGAATACGAAGGCTATACCCTGACAGATGATGCAACGGAAGCCGATGTGCTTTTGCTCAACACCTGTTCTATTCGTGAGAAAGCACAAGAAAAAGTTTTTCATCAGCTAGGGCGTTGGAAAACACTAAAAGACAAAAAACCGGGCCTTATTATTGGTGTTGGCGGCTGCGTAGCATCTCAAGAAGGTAAGGCAATTAAAGACCGTGCCCAGTGTGTGGATCTTATTTTCGGCCCACAAACACTGCACCGTCTACCAGAAATGATTGACCAGATTAAAGAGGGTAAAAAAGTCGTTATTGACGTCAGTTTCCCTGAGATTGAAAAGTTTGATCGCCTCCCCGAACCACGTGCTGACGGCCCTAGTGCCTATGTTTCCATCATGGAAGGTTGTAGTAAGTATTGCTCTTTCTGCGTTGTACCTTATACCCGCGGTGAAGAAGTCAGCCGTCCATTAGACGATATCATTCTTGAAATAGCCCAATTGGCTGATCAAGGTGTACGTGAAGTGAATTTGCTCGGCCAGAACGTAAATGCCTATCGCGGTGCAACCCACGATGATGAGATCTGTACCTTTGCAGAACTACTACGCTACGTTGCTGCGATTGATGGTATAGACCGCCTACGTTTTACCACCAGCCACCCAATTGAGTTCGGCCAAGATATTATTGATGTTTACGAAGACACTCCAGAGCTTGTGAGCTTCTTGCATCTACCGGTTCAATCTGGCTCAGATTTGATCCTGACGCAGATGAAGCGTGGCCATATGGCTATCGAATATAAGTCTATTATTCGCCGCTTGCGTAAAGCGCGTCCCGATATTCAGATTAGCTCTGATTTCATCATTGGCTTCCCAGGTGAATCTAAGCAAGATTTTGCTGACACAATGAAACTCATCGAAGACATTCAGTTTGATCATAGCTTTAGCTTTATTTACAGCGCACGCCCAGGTACACCCGCTGCCGATCTGCCAGATAACGTCTCACTGGAAGAGAAAAAAGAGCGCTTAGCCATATTGCAAGATCGTATCACTCAACAAGCCATGCGCTATAGCCGCCACATGGTCGGTACAGTGCAGCGCATTTTGGTTGAAGGGCCATCGGTTAAAAACCCAATGGAACTGCGTGGTCGTACTGAAAACAGTCGCGTGGTTAACTTTGAAGGTAAGCCGGAGCATATTGGCGGCTTTGTTGACGTTGAAATTGTTGATGTATACACCAACTCATTGCGCGGTGTATTTGTCCGCGCTGAAGATGAAATGGATTTACGTCGCGACTTACGTCCATCAGATATCGTCGCAAAGTATAAGCAAGATGACGCCATTGGTGTCACCCAATTTACCCCGTCTTAAAAGACTCGATAACCAAGGGTAAACACGTTTATAGGGCGGCATCTTAGATGCCGCTTTTTTCGTCCCTATAATCATTCAAAAATACCATTCGCATTTATTGATTATGCCTCGTAAACTAGAGTGCTCTCGCTCGGTAATATTCTTGAATCTGGAGTTATTTTTTGTCTAATAAGTTAACGACACTCAACCTGTATTTAGAGCCAGCGGAAACACGCAGACTAGCGTCACTTTGCGGTCCTTTTGATGACAACATTAAGCAATTAGAGCGCCGTATTGGTGTTGAGATCAGCTATCGTGACAATCATTTTCAGATAGTCGGCGTACCTAAAAACTGTTTAACTGCCAATAACTTACTCAGAGACTTGTATGTTGAAACTCAGCCTCTTAAAGGCAGCACGCCAGATCTAGAACCTGATACTGTTCATATTGCCATTCAAGAAGCTGTCGCATTTGATATGGAAGCGCCTCGCGATGAGAAAGAGCTTTATATCAAAACAAAGCGTGGTGTAATTAAGCCACGGAATCCAAATCAAAGTGATTATGTGCGTAATATTGTCTCCCATGATATTACCTTTGGTATTGGCCCCGCGGGTACCGGAAAAACATACTTAGCCGTTGCCGCCGCGGTTGATGCACTAGAGCGTCAAGAAGTTCGCCGTATTCTTTTAACGCGTCCAGCCGTCGAAGCGGGTGAAAAACTGGGTTTTTTACCCGGCGACTTGAGTCAAAAGGTCGACCCGTATTTACGACCACTGTACGACGCGCTATTTGAGATGATGGGCTTTGAAAAAGTTGAGCGCCTATTAGAACGTAATGTCATTGAGGTTGCGCCACTGGCTTATATGCGCGGACGCACCTTAAACGATGCTTTTATCATTCTTGATGAAAGCCAAAACACTACAGTTGAACAGATGAAGATGTTTTTAACCCGTATAGGATTTAACTCTCGTGCGGTTATCACTGGTGACATCACTCAGATAGATCTGCCGAAACATCAAAAATCAGGTCTGCGTCATTCAATTGAAGTGTTAGGCGATGTCAGCGAAATTAGCTTTAACTTCTTCCAAGCCAAAGACGTCGTTCGTCATCCTATTGTGGCCAGAATTGTTGAAGCCTATGAAGCCTATGAGCTAAAGAGCCAGACAAGTAAAGGCAATAAAGATAGCCAATATCAGCTACAGGAAACACCCAATCATGACTAATGCACCAACAAGTGTAGATCTCGATCTGCAAATTGCAGTTGATGCCGTTGCACTTCCTTCAGCACAAGAGCTGGAACTTTGGGTGAAAACAGCACTCAGAAGTAGTATGGACCACGTAGAATTAACCATAAGAATTGTCGATTCTGCAGAAAGCCAGATGCTAAATAACACCTATCGCGGAAAAGATAAGCCCACCAATGTGCTCTCTTTCCCGTTTGAAGCTCCACCCGGCATAGAACTGCCACTACTGGGCGATTTAGTTGTCTGTGCAGCTGTGGTAGAGCAAGAAGCAATTGATCAAAACAAACCCCTTACCGCACATTGGGCGCACATGGTTGTACATGGTTGCCTCCATCTGCTAGGGTATGATCATATAGACAATATAGAGGCTGAAGAGATGGAGTCATTAGAGACCCAACTGATTGAAAGCCTTGGTTATAACAACCCTTATGAGGAGCAATAATTGACTCGAAAGAGTCAATAAAACACTATGAGTGACGATATCCCCCCGAGTACCAACGCCTCCAAGAAAGGCTGGTTGGAAAAAGTAAGTCAGTTATTCCAGGGCGAACCCAAAAGTCGCGAAGAATTGGTTGAGGTCATTCACGGTGCAGAACTACGTGAAGTGATCAGCGAAGACACGCGTGAAATGATTAAAGGTGTATTGGAAGTCTCCGATCTTCGGGTGCGGGACATAATGATCCCACGCGCGCAAATCGTCGCACTTCAAATAGACAACACAGTAGAAGAACTACTCTCTACCGTTATTGGCTCAGCACACTCCCGCTTTCCAGTAGTCAATGAAGACAAAGATCATATCGAGGGTATTTTACTCGCTAAAGATCTACTTCAGTATGGCTTTAAGAACAATGAAAAGCCTTTTGAACTTGGGCAAGTTATCCGCCCAGCAGTGGTCGTTCCGGAAAGTAAACGGGTCGACGTATTGTTAAAAGAGTTTCGTTCTCAACGTTATCATATGGCGATCGTCGTCGATGAATACGGTGGAGTGTCAGGTTTAGTGACAATTGAAGACATTCTCGAAGAGATTGTTGGTGATATTGAAGATGAATTTGATCATGACTCAGCTGAAGAGACTGAAATCAAACAAATCTCAAAACAAGTCTATATGGTCAAAGCATTAACGCCGATAGATGACTTTAATGACGCGTTTAGCACTCAATTCAGTGATGAAGAGTTTGATACCGTGGGTGGCTTAGTTTCTCATGCTTTTGGGCACCTGCCTGAACGTGATGAAAATGTCATGATTAAAGGCATTGAGTTTAAAGTCGTCAACGCAGATACCCGTAGATTAATCCAATTACGCGTAAAATTTCCCGATCCAGCTGCTAAAGAGAGCGTTGCCTAGCAATCGGCTCCCTTAACAGCGCCCAATGATGAGGCTGTATGCTGAGTAAATTACGGGCATTCGCCCATCATTCCTATCTGAGATTGGTGCTAGCCTTTGCGGCTGGCGCCATGACAGCGCTTGCTTTTGCCCCCTACTCTATTTGGCCACTTTATATCGTTGCGATGGCATTTGCCCTGCATCAAAGTGCCGGTTTATCTGCAAAACAAGGATTACATTACTGGCTAAGTTTCGGCTTTGGTTGCTTTTGTGTTGGTATTAGTTGGGTGCATGTCAGTATGGACACCTATGGTGGTATACCGCTAATTGCATCGATGAGTTTGATGGCGCTATTGGCACTTTATTTAGCAATCTATCCAGCGCTAACCGGCTATTTACTGCAAAAAATAGCCCCTAAAACCAGTATCAGCCGTAACTTAATGTTGTTCCCTGCGCTTTGGACATTAACGGAATGGGCTAGGGGCTGGGTACTCACTGGCTTCCCATGGCTTTGGGCGGGTTATAGTCAAACACAAGGACCACTGAAGCCCATTGCCTCGATGACGGGGACTTTGAGCTTAAGTTTTATCGTGGCTTTACTGGCCGGCGCATTGGCGCTTGGTATGGTTAAACGCTGGCGCAGTGCACTCATTATTGTGCCTGTAGCTGCAGTGCTCACGTTTATTGCGCCCTATACCTCCACGGTTGAGTCAAAAGGCGAAAGTCTCAGCGTTGCACTTGTCCAAGGTAATATTCCCCAGAGTATGAAGTGGGAGCCCGACGCACTGTGGCCAACAATGCTCAAGTATATGGACTTATCTCGGCCAGAGTTTTCAGCAGATCTCATCGTCTGGCCAGAAGCGGCCATTCCGGCCCCCGAACACATGGTCAAAGATTTTCTTTATAATGCTAATCAAGCGGCTAATTTAAATAACAGTGCCATTATTACTGGGATTATCAGTCAGCGTGGTAACAGCTACTATAATTCACTGATTGTTTTAGGGAATTATGATGCAAAACAACAAGACAAAGGCGATTACTATGGTGAAGAGAAGAATGAATTTAGAAAGCACCACTTGTTACCTATCGGCGAATTTGTCCCATTTGAGTCACTGTTACGCCCTATAGCACCCTTGTTTAATTTGCCGATGTCATCCTTTAATCGTGGTGATTATTTGCAAGATAACTTAAATGCCGTTGGACACCAGATTACACCAGCAATTTGCTATGAAATTGCATTTCCTGAGCAGTTAAGAGCCAACGTAAATGAGCAGACTGACTTACTGTTAACGGTCTCTAATGATGCTTGGTTTGGCACTTCAAACGGACCGTTACAACACATGGAAATAGCTCAAATGCGTTCAGTTGAGCTTGGCAGACCTTTGGTCCGCGCCACCAATAACGGCGTGACTGCTGTCGTCAATGAAAAAGGCGATATCACCCACCAGCTCCCCCAGTTCGAAGCCGGTGTGTTAACAGCAGATATTCCATTGGTTAAAGGCCATACACTCTTCACCCTCTTCGGCCAATGGCCGGTGCTATTACTTTCAGCTCTTCTATTCGGTTTAGTATCAATAAGAAAGTTAAAGACAAACGGATTTACAAAGGCTAAATAACCTCAATATGTAAAAATATGAGATAAAAAAATACCCGTTATAAACGGGTATTTTGCTATCTGCTCTACTCACTAAAAATAACGTTAGACAATAAACTGGTTCAGCAGGGCTTCTTGTTGCTTAACCTGCTTCATCTGAGTCACCATGGCTGCATTAGCCTGTGTGGCGTTATCAGCCACCTCCATGGTTAGATCTTTAATGTTAGACGTATTTTTATTCATCTCTTCAGCAACCTGGCTCTGCTCCTCTGCAGCACTGGCTATCTGAAGATTCATGTCGGTAATATCCTGAATACTCTTGCGGATCTCTTTCAGGGTATCATTTGCCATCAATGCCTTTTCTACCGTGGTTTGGGTGGTGCCACGGCTTTCATCCATCACATTAACAACTGTAGCGACTCCTGACTGTAACTTCTCTATTTTGTCCTTAATTTCCGATGTGGACTCTTGAGTACGCGCTGCCAAGTTACGAACCTCATCAGCAACCACTGCAAAACCGCGGCCCGATTCACCGGCTCTAGCAGCCTCAATTGCGGCATTCAGTGCCAATAAGTTTGTTTGACCCGCGATTTCATTGATGACGCCAAGTATAGATTCTATACTAACAGTGTCTGCTTCTAACTCTTTTACAGCTTCGCTAGCTTGCATAATTTGTTCTGACAGATGATCAATGGAATCCGTTGTTTGATTCACTGCCGCTGCACCATCATTGACGGCAGCATCGGCTTGCTGAACAGCGGATGCTGCGCTCTGCGCATTTCCAGCCACTTCCGATGCAGTTACCGCCATTTCATGCATTGCCGTTGCAAGTTGCTCGATCTCCTGCGTCTGCTGTCCCATCGCACGAGAAGCCGATTTAGCGCCTTCTGCGGTCATTTCAGTCCCAATAGCAACTTCACCACCAATGACTTTTACCTGCTGGATCAAGTCTTGCAATTTGATAACAAAACTATTAAAACTGCTGGCTAAACTCGCGAACTCAACGTCAGATTCAGTGCTCAAGCGTCGTGTCAAATCCCCTTCGCCAGATGCCACGTCTTTCATCGCTTCGTTCAATATTCCCAATGGTTTCATTAGATGCCTGATGAGACCGGCCATCAGCAACGTCGCCACGACCAGAGCTAACAAGGAATAGAAGATAGCGTCACCACGCAACTTGTCAGCAGCGGCATAGATAACCTGTTCATCTAGTACGATACCCAAACTCCAATCTAAGCCGGATAACGGGTTAAAAATAACAGTATGTATTTTACCATCGATGTTGATGTGGCTAGTTTTCTGAGTCACATCCAATTGTTCCCCGAATACCTGACTCATAGGACGTCCATTCATACTCGCATCTGGGTAGGCAATAAAAT
The DNA here is from genome assembly GCF_002836135.1 of Shewanella sp. GutCb. NCBI lineage: Bacteria > Pseudomonadati > Pseudomonadota > Gammaproteobacteria > Alteromonadales > Shewanellaceae > Shewanella > Shewanella sp. GutCb. Next base: position 210,486 of record NZ_PJBL01000016.1, read on the forward strand.
CGCCGTTGTTGCCTACAATAAAGGCATAACCCGCACCGAATAAGTTCGCTTTGTTACTAATATCCGCTAACGCTTTAAGACTGATATCCGCAAACATAGCTCCCTCAAACTGACCATTTTTAAACAGAGGTGCAGCCACAGACACTAAGATCTCTCCAGTGCTAGCGTCAGCATAGGGCTCGGTAAATAATTGTCGCCCTTTTTGTTTCGCCTCTTGATACCACATTCGCTTGCGAGGATCATAGTTTTGCGGTTGCCAGCTCGCTTCATTGCCGATGAAATGCCCCGACTCCAGCCCCATACCCGCTAAGATAAAATGTTGCTTAATGACAGGCTGACCTAACACTTGCTGAAAATGTTCATCCGAGAGGTCTGACTCGAATAGAGAAGCAGCAAAACGAGTAAGATCTGCTTTTTCGGCCATAACAGCTTCTATATTATTTTTCATCGAATCGACCAACTCAGCCACACTCAGACTGACCTGATCATTTATCTGCTGTTTAACTTGGAAATACTGGTAGCTCGATAAGCTCCCTAGCGACAAGAGCAAGATCAGACTCGCGCTAATAACAATTTTATGTACAAACTTCATGCTAATCCCCAAAAACTACCGATGCTTTACTCGAATCTAAAGCTTGCATCTACAACGACCCAGTCGAACATCTCCATATGATTGACCAGAAATGAATATCATCTATTACTGTTATTAACATCGGCTGCGTTCACGGGTAGCTTTAGTGATTTGTGGTAAAAAAGTATATGGAATGTAACTTTAGGATAGAAAACAAGTAAATAAGCAGAAGTAAATATTGAAGGACCGCATTGTTATTTAAGCAATGCGGATTAATAAGCGTAAAAAACATTCAAAATGACCACGGTATTGAGCTAAGGTGCTAATGCTTCACGAGTAAACTCGCCGTTATCACACTCAGTACAATCAGATAGAACCCCTGGGAATTCGATTTTCGATTCATGGCCACAAGCCGTGCATACCATGGTTCCTTGGCCAACTATTTCGCCCGATACATAATAGCCGTGATGCTTAAAATCTTGTGCCACCTCATGCCATTCAATCTGGCTTCTGTCAGTAATTTCACTGAGCCAATGCCATAACGTATTTTCAACCGTGATCATTGTTGGACTATGACTCAGATCTTTAGCGTTTCTCTCTTGTAGGAAACTGGCGATATCACGTTTTAAAAATTGTTCAACTAAAGCTAACTCTTCAGCCTTTGCTTGCTGTTTAATAGCCAAGTATTCTTTACAGGTCTGAGTCTGACTATATAAACTCTTTACAGTCAGAGAGTTATCGTCACTGTATTGCGTTTTTATTTGTTGAATTAGTGCCTCGTAAAGCGAAAGTAACTCAGTACTTTGTTCACTCATAATAAATACTCCTTAGACGAACCTTTTTAATGACTCACTTCTAGTTTATTCTATGTCGATATAACTCGCGCATAAACAGCGCTAGATCAAACAATGGCCGGAAATACATTGATGCAAGAGCAATATACTCCTTCTGAAATTGAAGCAAAAGTGCAACAGCACTGGAAAGATGAAAAGACATTTGAAGTTACCGAAGATGAAAACAAAGAAAAGTTTTACTGCCTTTCTATGTTTCCTTACCCTTCAGGTCGACTCCATATGGGCCATGTGCGTAACTACACCATAGGTGATGTTGTTGCTCGTTACCAACGACTGCAAGGCAAAAATGTTCTGCAACCTATCGGTTGGGACTCTTTTGGCCTGCCTGCAGAGAATGCGGCAATCAAAAATAATACCGCGCCTGCGCCATGGACTTATGAAAACATCGACTACATGAAGAACCAGCTTAAAATGCTTGGCTTTGGTTATGACTGGTCACGTGAAATAGCCACTTGTACACCTGAGTATTACCGTTGGGAACAATGGTTTTTCACCAAACTTTACGAGAAAGGCCTCGTTTACAAGAAGACGGCATCGGTTAATTGGTGTCCAAATGATGAAACCGTTCTCGCGAACGAGCAAGTCATCGACGGCTGCTGCTGGCGCTGTGATACTACTGTAGAGCAAAAAGAGATCCCACAGTGGTTCATTAAGATCACTGAGTATGCCGATGAGCTTCTTAATGACCTCGACCAGTTAGACGAATGGCCTGAGCAAGTTAAGACCATGCAGCGCAACTGGATTGGCCGCAGTGAAGGTATCGAAATGACGTTCCAGGTTGCTAATAGCGACCAGAGCTTCGATATCTATACCACTCGCCCAGATACTGTTATGGGAGTCACTTACGTTGCTATTGCAGCCGCTCATCCATTAGCAGAGCAAGCTGCAGCGAATAACCCTGCCCTTGCTGATTTTATCGAAGAGTGTAAAAACGCTGATACTACTGAAGCGGCTATGGCTGCAATGGAGAAAAAAGGCGTTGCTACCGGTCTTAATGCTATTCACCCGCTAACCGGTAAAGAAGTGCCTATCTGGGTCGGTAACTTTGTATTAATGAACTACGGTACTGGCGCTGTTATGTCGGTCCCGGCACACGATCAACGTGATTATGAATTTGCCAAAAAATACGGCCTAACCATCGAAGGCGTTGTTAAGCCTATTGATAGCGAACTTGATATCAGCGAAGAGGCTTACACTGATAAAGGTGTACTGTTTAATTCAGCTGAATTTGACGGTCTTGATTTTCAAGCAGCGTTTGATGCCATTGATGCCAAGCTAGTAGCTGAAGGCAAAGGTAAACGTCAAGTGAACTTCCGTCTACGCGACTGGGGTGTTTCACGCCAACGTTACTGGGGCGCACCCATTCCGATGGTCACCTTGGCTGATGGAACCATTATCCCAACACCTGAAGATCAACTTCCTGTTATCTTGCCTGAAGATGTCGTCATGGATGGGATTCAGAGTCCTATTAAAGCTGACAAAGAGTGGGCAAAAACGCAAGTTAATGGTCAGGAAGCTTTCCGCGAAACAGATACCTTCGATACCTTTATGGAGTCATCTTGGTACTACGCGCGTTACTGCAGTCCTCATGCCGATGAAATGCTAGATCCTGCTAAAGCTAACTACTGGTTGCCAGTCGATCAATACATTGGTGGCATTGAGCACGCTTGTATGCACCTATTGTATTTCCGCTTCTTCCACAAATTGTTACGCGATTCAGGTCTAGTGAACTCTGACGAGCCCGCTAAGCGTCTACTGACTCAAGGTATGGTACTGGCTGATGCTTACTACTATAACAATGCAAAAGGCGCACGCGTTTGGGTTGCCCCAAGCGATGTCACAGTGCTTGAGACTGATGATAAAGGCCGTACTGTTAAAGCCGTAGACAGCGAAGGTCATGAGCTGGTTTATACTGGTATGAGCAAAATGTCTAAGTCTAAGAATAACGGTATTGACCCACAAGAGATGGTCAATAAGTACGGTGCTGACACCGTTCGTTTATTCATGATATTCGCCGCGCCACCAGAGCTAACGCTTGAATGGCAAGAGTCGAGTGTTGAAGGTGCACATCGCTTTATTAAGCGTTTGTGGAAAACAGCACATGATCATGTTGCCGCGGGTCCAACTGTAGAATTAGATTTAAAGTCACTTAACGCTGCTCAAAAAGAGCTGCGCCGTGAACTGCATAAAACCATTGCTAAAGTGGGTGATGATATTGAGCGTCGTCAAATGTTCAACACTGCTATCGCGTCGGTGATGGAATTGATGAACCGCTTACAAAAAGCTGCCACTGACACTGAACAAGACAGAGCATTGATGCAAGAAGCATTAAGCGCTGTGACGCGTTTGCTTTACCCTATCATTCCTCACACTAGCTTTAGCTTGTGGAATGAACTGGGCAATACCGGTGCGATTGAAGACGTACTTTGGCCAGAAGTAGACGAAGCAGCACTGGTTGAAGACAGCAAGCTTATTATCGTGCAAGTTAACGGTAAGCTACGCGCTAAAATTACTGTTGCAGCAGATGCAAGCAAAGAAGAAGTTGAAGCGACAGGGTTGGCTGAAGAGGGTGTGGTTAAGCACACTGAAGGCAAAACTGTTCGTAAAGTTATCTACATCCCGGGCAAATTGCTCAACATTGTAGCTAACTAAATGCAGGCTAATTTGCTTTGCACACCGACAATGCAAACAAGGAAGACTAAACAAAGCTTATGCTAATTAAACGCATATTTTTAGTAACCTTAGCACTGAGCGTACTGCTCAGTGCGGGTTGCGGCTTTAAATTACAGGGAAGCTACTCTATCCCTGAACAGCTGCAAACATTGAGCTTAAGCAGCCAAGACGAATACAGTGAATTAACTCGTCTCGTGCGTGAACGTTTAAGACTTAACCGTATTGCCGTTGTTGAGCCAACAGATGAGATCCCAACCGTTCGCATTATTAGCGACTCACTAGACCGTTCAACGCTGTCTATTTATCCAACAGGTAACGTGGCTGAGTATGAGTTGATCTACCAAGTCTCTTTTGCTGTGCAACTGCCAAATGCTGAATCTCAGCGTTTTGAAGTTGATATTCACCGTGATTATTTGGACGATCCGCGTACTGCGCTAGCAAAGAGCCGCGAGATGCAATTGCTGCTCAAAGAGATGCGCAATCAAGCTGCCGATCGTATTATTCAGACTTTGGCTACTATAGAGGTTAATTGATGCGGGTATACCCAGATCAATTGCTGCGAAATATCAGCCCCTTGCCACAATGCTGCCTTATTTTTGGTGATGACCCTTGGCTATGTGAACAAAGCCGAATTGCATTGTACCAAGTCGCTAAACAGCAAGGCTTCGATGAGAAAATTCAATTAACCCAGGAAACTGGTTTCAATTGGAATGAGTTAATCGAGCAATGGCAAGCCATGAGCTTGTTCTCCAGTCGCCGTATTATTGAACTCACACTGCCGACGGCAAAACCAGGCACTGAAGGTAGCGCCATGTTCCAATCTTTAATGCAGATGGATAATCCTGATGTATTGTTGATTTTAACGGGCCCTAAACTTGCTGCAGAACAAACCAAGAGTAAATGGTTCAAATCCCTAGACGCTAAAGGCGTTTATGTTCCGTGTATCACCCCAGAAGGCGCACAGTTTCAGCGTTGGCTTGATACTCGGATCAGCCATTATGCATTGTCTTTATCTCGTGATTCCCGAGAGATGCTATTTGCATTATATGAAGGCAATTTACTTGCCGCGGATCAAGCGTTGCAGTTACTGCAGTTACTCAGCCCAACAGCGCCGATTGAACCGGAGCAGTTAACTCAGTATTTTGAAGATCAGTCGCGGTTTAGTGTTTTCCAGCTAACCGATGCCATGTTGAGTAACCAACAAGACAAAGCGCAACATATTCTGTCACAGCTAAAAAGTGAGGGAGTGGCAATGCCAATCATACTCTGGTCACTATTCAAAGAGTTGGCCGTTTTGCTGCAGCTCAAAACAGCGGAAACCAGCGGCCAACCAATACAAGCCCTTTGGAGCAAGCTACGCATCTGGGACAAACGTAAGCCCTTATATCAACAGGCACTCAAGCGTTTATCACTGTCGCAAGTCAAAACGCTGCTTTCAACCTCATCGGTACTAGAGCTAAAACTTAAGCAGCAAGGCATAGAAGACTGGACCGGACTTAGCCATGTAAGTCTGCTTTTTGATGCTAAAGCTCATAAAGCACTTGAACATATAGCCATAGACTAATCATGAAAATAGGCATTCTAGGCGGTACCTTCGACCCCTTGCATTTTGGTCATCTTCGTCCGGCGATGGAGGTGCAGCAACAGCTTGAGTTGGATGAGATCTGGCTAATGCCAAATCATATTCCGCCGCACAAAAACAGCACCCATGTCAGCACTGATGACCGATTGGCAATGGCGCAAGCGGTATGTAATGAATTTCCACAACTCCAACTATGCGCAATTGAAGCCAGTCGAGAAACCCCCTCCTATACCGTCACCACGCTCACGGCATTAAAACAACAATACCCAATGCATGAGTTTTATTTTTTAATGGGGATGGATTCATTTTTAGGATTACAGAGCTGGTATCAATGGCAGAGCCTATTTGATTTGTGCCACTTAGTTGTGTGTCAGCGACCAGGATGGACACTATCAGATGAGCACCCAATGCAAACGGTGTTAGCTCAACAGAGTGCAATAACAGCAGTAGAAAGCAGGCCAAAAACCGGCGGTATTTTTTGCGTATCAATCACAGAGCAGCCGTTTTCGTCAACTCAGATACGCGCCGATATTAGCAAGGGCTTATCGGTTGATGAGGCATTACCCACCAGTGTCCAGTTGTATATAAAGCAGCATAGACTATATGGCTCAAAGGCTTAGTGCTGGCCACAAAAATCTTCACGGCTAATCTCATTATTTCTAAGCTTCGCTATTAATCTAAACCCTATAACCTGCTATACTATCGCGCTGTCTAAAAATTAATGGGGTATCCGCGTGGAAAGCGCCGAGCTAAAGCAATTTGTAATCGATAAGGTTGAAGACCTTAAAGCTAAAGATATTGTCGTCATGGACATATCAGAGAAATCTAACATCGCCGATTTTATGGTGGTTTGTACAGGTAACTCAAAAACTCATGTAAAATCAATCGCAGAGAACTTAGTGGTTGAATCAAAGCGTGCTGGCCTAAAGATTTTAGGTGTCGAAGGCCGTGAGAGCAGCGAATGGGTTCTTGTTGACCTAGGCGATGTGATCATGCACGTAATGCAAGATCAAACTCGCGACTTCTACCAGCTTGAAAAGCTATGGTCAGAAAAACCTGAATAATGAAAATTCAGTTAGTTGCAGTAGGGACCCGCATGCCAGATTGGGTCGAAACAGGTTTTAAAGAATATCAGCGCCGATTCCCTCGGGATATGGCGCTTGAGTTAATTGAAATCCCTGCTGGCAAACGCGGTAAAAATGCCGATATAACTCGTATCCTCCAAAAAGAGGGCGAGTTAATGTTGGCGGCAATCCCTAAGGGTAACCATATTGTCAGCCTCGATCTTCCAGGTAAAAACCTGAAGACTCCAGAACTGGCGCAACAGATGAACAAATGGCTACTCGATGGCCGAGATGTCAGTCTGTTAATTGGCGGCCCCGAGGGTTTATCTCCTGACTGTAAACAAGCAGCAGCGCAAAGTTGGTGTTTATCAGCGTTAACCCTTCCTCACCCTTTGGTAAGAGTGATTGTTGCAGAAAGTCTTTACCGAGGCTGGAGCATTAATAATAATCATCCCTACCATAGAGAATAATATCGACTTTACATTCAGTTAGTCTTACCTTTACGGGAATAAGATATGTGCCTGGCACCTTTTTTTGAGCAGGAGAAAATGTAAGTGTCCCCTAGAAAGCGCATCACCATGAACGACCATGCAGCTGAGGCCTCGCTGTTTAAACGTCGCGCTCTTTTTACTTTCCTTTGTGTTTTCATTCTGCTGAGCATACTTTTCGTCAATCTGTATCAGCTGCAAATCCTCTCATACAACGATTATGAAACACGATCCAACGATAACCGGATCAGGGTCGTACCTGTAGCCCCGAGTCGAGGTCTTATATACGACCGTAATGGACAGCTACTTGCCGAAAATCAACCTTTCTTCTCTTTGGAAATGGTGCCTGAAAAAGTCGACAACATCAGTGAAACCTTGGACAAACTCGGCCAAATAGTCTCTCTCACTGATGATGAAAAAGAGAGTGTCATTGAAGCACTTAAATACCACCGCCGCTTTAAACCTCTCACCATAAAGAATAAATTGACTGAAGAGCAAGTCGCGGAGTTTAGTGTTAATCAACATCGATTCCCTGGTATTTCGATAGAAGCGGGGTTAAAACGCCATTACCCTTATAATGGCCTAATGACTCATGCGTTGGGCTACGTTGGAAGAATCAACGGTCGCGACAGAACATCGCTTGAGAAAAATAATCAGTGGAGCCGCTACGCCGCCACCAAAGATATTGGCAAACTGGGTATAGAAAAATTCTACGAAAGCATGCTACTCGGTAAACCAGGTCATCTGGAAGAAGAGGTCAATAACCGCGGTCGTACCATTCGTACATTAAAATCAGAGCCACCGGTTCCTGGCCAAGATATATACCTAACCTTAGACCTTAATCTGCAAAAAAAGGCCATGGAATTACTCAATGGTCGCCGTGGTTCGGTGGTTGCTATTGATCCACGCGATGGCGGAATTTTAGCTCTTTTATCAAGTCCAACTTACGATCCAAACCCATTTGTTCACGGTATTAGCAGTAAAGCTTATAACAAGCTGCTCAATTCAACATCACGTCCATTAATTAACCGTGCAACCCAAGGCCAATATGCTCCAGCATCGACGGTGAAACCACACCTTGCGCTACTGGGGCTAGAAAGTAAGGCTATCACACCAAAAACCCGTATTTGGGATCCTGGTTTTTGGCAGATCCCAGGGGTTGAACGCAAATACCGAGATTGGAAGCGTTGGGGTCATGGCTGGGTTGATGTTAACAGCGCTATCGTTGGTTCCTGCGATACCTATTTCTATGATTTAGCCTATAAAACAGGGGTCGATGCCATTGCCAAATTTATGGAACCCTTTGGGTTTGGTGAGCGTACGGGTATCGATATCTATGAAGAATCCGCCGGTATCATGCCATCTAAAGATTGGAAACGTCTGCGCTATAATCAGCCTTGGTATATTGGTGATACCATTTCCGTGGGTATTGGTCAGGGGTACTGGACTACAACCCCACTACAGCTGGCAAATGCTGCAACTATTATGGCCAATAAAGGCCGCCGTTTTGTACCGCATCTACTTAAATCAATTCAAGACCAAACTGCCAAAATTGATTCGCCCACAGACGAACTGGCTCCCATTGTGCTTAACAATCCAAAGAACTGGGACATCATTAGTGAAGCTATGCGGGACACCGCGCACAAATCTCGTTTCAAAGATGCCAAATATACTGCTGCAATGAAAACAGGTACAGCTCAAGTGTTCAGTCTGGCAGAAGATGCTAAGTATGACGCTGATACCATTGATGAACGCTTACGAGACAATGCATTGGTTATTGCCTATGCACCCTATGAGAACCCCACGATAGTACTGGCTGTAGTGCTTGAAAATGCGGGTTGGGGTGGTAAGAATGCCGGCCCTGTAGCACGGGCTCTACTTGATGAGTATTTACTAAGAGATTCATGGGACAAAAAAGAATGAGTGCACACAACCATCGGCAAAATATATGGCAGCGCCTACATATTGATCTGCCTTTGCTCATTGGACTATTAGCATTAATGGGCTTTGGGCTATTTGTTATCTACTCCGCTGGCGGTGAAGACTTAGCCTTAATGGACCGCCAATTAGTGCGTATGGGCTTGTCTCTGGTGATCATGTTTGCCGTCGCGCAAATAAACCCTGAAGTTTTTCGCCGCTGGGCGTTCCCCATCTACATTACGGGAATAATATTGCTACTTGGAGTACATTTTTTTGGCGAGATTAATAAAGGAGCACAGCGCTGGCTCAATCTTGGCTTTATGGAGTTCCAGCCTTCTGAGTTAATGAAACTCGCTTTCCCGATCACCATGGCTTGGTATATCAGTAAGTTCCCACTGCCGCCTAAAAAACGCTATTTAGCCGGCGCTATCGTCATTTTACTGGTGCCAACCTTACTTATCGCCAAGCAGCCCGACCTAGGCACCTCTATTTTGGTCGCGGCATCAGGTATATTTGTATTGTTTCTATCCGGCATGAGCTGGCGAATTGTCGGCGGGTTTATCGGTTCGGTGTTAGCCATGTTACCCGCGCTATGGTTTTTCTTCATGCACGATTACCAGCGAACCCGCGTTCTAACGCTACTGAATCCAGAAAAAGACCCTCTTGGTGCCGGCTACCATATCATTCAATCTAAAATTGCTATCGGTTCTGGTGGGCTTTGGGGCAAAGGTTGGCTAGAGGGTACTCAATCTCAACTCGAGTTTTTACCTGAGCGTCATACGGACTTCATCTTCGCCGTCATTGGTGAAGAATTCGGTCTTATCGGAAGCTTGTTACTGTTGACTCTGTATCTTTATGTCATCGGCCGCGGACTCGTTATCGCTTCACGCGCCCAAACTAGTTTTGCTCGATTATTAGCGGGCAGCATAACCTTAACCTTCTTTGTTTATATTTTTGTAAATATAGGCATGGTTTCAGGCATATTGCCTGTGGTAGGTGTACCACTGCCGTTAATCAGTTATGGTGGTACATCCATGCTGACATTGATGACTGGATTTGGGATTCTAATGAGTATTCATACTCACAGACGATTCATCGATAGATAACCTTCACAGCAACCGAAAACAAATATTAACTCGATAGTGTTTACCGTATTCAGGTATCGCCGTAAACGTTTAATCGACATTGAGGATTGTATAGCAGATGACACTGTTAAACCGTTTTATAACACCCTTAGCGCTCACCATTTTGTCGGCTTCCGCATTCGCAAACGTCATAGAACCCTCTGTCGATGAGCTAAAAGCTGAGTTTATTCAAACACAAAGCGCTAAAGGCTTTAGTGATGCCGAAACTAAAGCCTTTATTGATAATGCGGAATTTAACCAAGCCGTTATTGACGCTATGACCAAGCCTTGGGAAGCTAAACCTTGGCACCAATACTATCCGATTTTTCTTACCGAAAAACGTCTCGCGGCAGGGCTAGCATTCTGGAAAGAACATGCCGAAACCATCGATAAAGCCGCTAAAGAGTTCAATGTTGATCCGCAAATAATTGTCGCCATAATCGGAATAGAAACTTTTTACGGCGGTTATATGGGCAACTACCCGGTTAAAGACGCTTTATACACATTAGGGTTTCATTACCCCCCGAGAGCAACCTTCTTCCGCAGTGAGTTTGCTAACCTGCAAGCATTAGTAAAAGAAGAGAAGCTTGATATCAATAGCCTAAAAGGCTCGTATGCCGGTGCGATGGGATTTGGCCAGTTTATCCCCTCGAGTTACCGTCACTACTCCGTAGACTTTGATAATGATGGCAGTCGAGATCTACTCAATAGTCCGGTTGATGCTATTGGCAGCGTCGCAAATTACTTTCATCAACATGGCTGGCAACAAAACCAGCCAGTGGCAGTAAAATTAACCTTGACTAAAGAACTGCCTGCTGCGGTAAAAACATGGGCTGGAGAGAAGATGCACTACACGATTGCGGATATTTTATCACCCAGTGTAGCGCTTGCTAAATCGATGGATATAGATGTATCTCAACCCGCACTAGTGGTTAAGCTAGAACAAACTGACAAAGATGAGTACTGGCTAGGCTTAAAGAATTTCTACGTCATCACCCGTTATAATCGAAGCCCTCTTTATGCGATGGCGGTATACCAGTTTAGCCAGGAACTTGAACAAGCTTATGCAGCGCACTAACGCCCTTGTTGTTATCTTATTAGCCGCTATTTTGGCTGCTTGCTCTAGCAGCAACCAAAACAGCCGCTACGATATTGCCGATGATAAAGCGCCAGCAACGGCGCCAGACGTATCAAAAGTCGAAGACGCTCATCCAAAGTTTGAACCCTATAGCCGTGGCGGCAATAAGACTAATTACACTGTTCGCGGTAAAAACTATCAAGTCATGGATAGCAGCCAAGGCTATCAAGAAAAAGGCATTGCCTCCTGGTATGGCGCTAAGTTTCATGGCCATTTAACTTCTAATGGTGAAACCTATGATATGTACTCAATGTCAGCGGCACACAAAAGCTTGCCACTGCCGAGTTATGTGAGGGTCACTAACCTAAAAAATAATAAAAGTGTCATTGTTCGAGTCAATGATCGCGGCCCTTTTCATGAAGACCGACTCATTGATTTATCCTATGCTGCCGCCCATAGACTCGACATGCTAAAAACCGGCACCGCCAATGTAAGCCTTGAAGTGATCTACATTGCCAACCCGGAATCTATTGCATTAGCAGAACTTAAAGGGACTGAACTACATTTTATCCAAATTGTGGCGTCTTCTAACAAAACACGCCTAGAAACCTTAGCTAAAGATCTTGAAAAAAAATACCAAGTAAACAGCCGGTTGCAAGAATCTAACAATCTATACCGCTTGCAGCTTGGTCCGATTGGACAAGCGCAGTTAGCGAGCAAACTGACAGAAACACTCAAACAGCAAGGTTATCCACAAAGCTACTTGATAACTGAATGAAACAAGATTAATGAACCTAGCGCGAATTAGCTTGTCGACTAATGATATACTTTGCGGAACTTCGCTTTCATCATTCCTAAAAATAAAGACGTGCATGATTAATATGAACTTATTAGACCAACCTATAAAAACGCTTTTGCTCGCGACCTCAATCGCCGCATTTTCTGCACAAGCTGCCCCAGTTATGACACCAAATGCACCGACTGTTGCGGCTAAAGCCTATGTCTTGTTGGATTACAATACCGGGCAGATCATTGCAGAAAACAATGCATACGAAAGCCTTAATCCTGCGAGCTTAACTAAAATGATGACCAGTTATGTCATTGGTCATGAGATAAAAGTTGGCAACGTATCACCTTCAGATGAAGTGACTATTAGTAAAAAAGCTTGGTCAAAGAACTTCCCTGATTCATCAAAAATGTTTATCGAAGTCGGTAAAACTGTTTCGGTGGCAGAGCTTAACAAAGGCATTATCATTCAATCTGGTAATGACGCTTGTGTCGCAATGGCTGAGCATATCGCCGGTACAGAAGACGGCTTTGTTGACCTGATGAACTCATGGGCAAAACAATTAGGCATGCAAGATAGTTATTTTGAAAACTCCCACGGACTTGATTCAGAGAACCATAAAAGCACAGCTTATGATATGGCTATCTTAGGCGCTGCTATCATTCGTGATGTGCCTGATGAATATGCAGTCTACAAAGAAAAATCCTTTACTTATAATGGCATCAAGCAATATAACCGCAACGGTCTTTTGTGGGACAAGAGCCTAAATGTCGACGGTATAAAGACTGGCCACACCTCTGGCGCAGGCTATAACCTTGTGACTTCAGCGACCAAAGATGGCATGCGTCTTATTTCAGTCGTCATGGGTACCAAGAGTGAGTCAGCTCGTAAAGCAGAGAGTAAAAAGCTGCTTAATTACGGCTTCCGCTTTTTCGAAACCGTCACTCCTTACCAAGCAGGTGATAGTTTCGTTACTCAAAAAATTTGGTATGGCGATAGAGAAACCATTGATCTTGGCGTTACCACTGATACACCCATCACGATTAGCCGTGGGCAAGCCAAAAACCTACAAGCCAACTTTGAGCTAACCAAAGAGCTTAAAGCGCCTATCGCCAAAGGCGAAACGGTTGGTCGCATCTACTTCCAGTTAAATGGTAAGGATATTGCGCAGTTCCCACTTGTAACATTACAAGAAGTGAACGAGGGCAGTTGGTTTAGTCAACTCATGGATTACTTTAAGCAGATGTTTGAAGGTTGGTTGAGCTAATCAGACAAACGCGATTATAAGCCACCTCAGGGTGGCTTTTTGCGTTTAATAGCTTTGATATTACCTAGAACCAATTGCATTAAGTAAGTCGTCAATTCAGAAACGCTCAACCTTTTCAATTCAAGGTACATTGGCGAGAGAATGGTATTCCCTTGTGAGCCAATGTAAAGCAGAAGTGGAATGCCTGAGTGCTTCCCTTTGGGTGGGTTTCAAAGCGCTGCATGCTGCGGCAGAATCTCTTGCTATAGAATAACTATTAACTTCAAGCTTCCGACTTGCCTTCAGCGCTTTGAACTCCCACTGAATGAACAGATACTTAATGCAATTGGTATTAGTACACTTGAATTCGCTATAATTGACACCATATAACAGTTAGAGAAATTGCTGAGAGTAAAAAAATGTTAGATACTAAATTTGATGAATTAATGGAATTCCCAAACTCATTTCCATTCAAAGTTGTCGGTGAAGCTCACGAAACTTTAGCCGAACGTGTTGTTTCTGTTGTCCAACAACATGCTCCAGGCGATTACTCGCCAAGCACGAAAGTCTCAAGTAAAGGCACTTATCACTCAATCACCATTCGAGTAACGGTCCTTAGTAAAGAACATGTAGAAATTTTATACGTCGAACTTGCCAAAATAGAGGGTGTTAAACGCGTCTTATAAATATTACTCGTTGCTGATAAATGTGATCTGTCTTACATTTATCAAATTGAGGCGTATAATAGCCACACTTATATTTGGGGGAGAGGTTGCCCTTGCTAGAAAGCGTTTTGCATATTCGACATCTTGGTAAGCAAGATTACGAATCAGTGTGGCATGCGATGCAGCACTACACAGATAATCGCGATGAAAACAGTCCTGACGAGATCTGGATTGTTGAACATACGCCCGTCTTTACTCAAGGCCAAGCTGGCAAGAGTGAGCATATCCTCAATCCTGGAGACATCCCAGTTATCCAAGTTGACCGCGGCGGTCAGGTGACTTACCACGGCCCAGGACAATTGGTTGTTTATCCTCTGTTAGATATTAAACGACTCAAAGTGGGTGTACGACAACTCGTCACTCATATTGAACAAAGTATTGTCAACATGCTCAAACGTTATGATGTAGAAGCTTATGCTAAAGCTGATGCACCTGGCGTGTATGTGGAAGAACGAAAAATTGCATCACTCGGTCTACGGATTAGAAAAGGATGCTCTTTCCATGGATTGGCTCTCAATGTAGATATGGACATGTCCCCCTTTCAACGCATCAACCCATGTGGGTATGCCGGAATGGAGATGATCCAATGCAAACAGCTCGGTGGACCACAAACTGTCGAAGAAGCTGGAAAACAGTTAATAGAAACCCTTAGCCACGAGCTTGGTTTAAGCAATCTAGTTCATCATCAAGGATTACCAGAATCATTATGAATAGGCCTGAAAGATTACAACCTGGCGTTAAGTTAAGAGACGCAGACAAGGTTTCCCGCATTCCAGTGAAAGTTGTCCCTTCTGAGCGCGACACCATGCTGAGAAAGCCCGATTGGCTGCGCGTTAAGCTACCCGCTTCTAATCAGCGTATTACAGAGATAAAACAAGCCCTACGTAAGAATGGTTTGCACTCAGTTTGCGAAGAAGCGTCATGCCCTAACCTGTCTGAGTGTTTCAACCACGGTACAGCCACCTTTATGATTTTGGGTGCTATCTGTACTCGACGTTGTCCTTTCTGCGACGTTGCACACGGACGCCCACTAAAGCCTGATGGAGAAGAGCCGAAGAAACTAGCTCAAACCATCAAGGATATGAAGCTTAAGTACGTGGTAATCACCTCAGTAGACCGTGATGACCTGCGTGATGGTGGTGCACAACACTTTGCTGATTGTATTCGCGAAATCCGCGTATTAAATCCTGAAATTAAGATTGAAACCTTAGTGCCTGATTTCCGTGGCCGCATCGATAAAGCGCTCGAGATTTTAGCGACTGAGCCGCCAGATGTGTTTAACCACAACTTAGAAACAGCGCCGATGCACTATCGTAAAGCGCGACCAGGTGCGAACTACCAATGGTCACTCGATCTACTTAAGAAGTTTAAAGATCGTCATCCTGACATACCGACAAAATCAGGGCTAATGATGGGATTGGGTGAAACTAACGAAGAGATAGCGCAAGTGCTGCACGATCTTCGGGCTCACAATGTTGAGATGCTAACCTTAGGTCAATACTTGCAACCATCAAAATTCCATCTGCCAGTCGAGCGCTACGTGCCTCCAGCAGAGTTTGATGAGTTAAAAGTATTAGCAGAAAGCATTGGATTTACCCATGCAGCTTGTGGACCTTTAGTTCGCTCAAGCTACCATGCAGACCTGCAAGCACAAGGTAAAGAAGTTAAATAGCTTCACTTGTGTCAGCGATAAAAAGATAAAAAAATAGCGCCTATCTGGCGCTATTTTTTTATCTACAATTCATACAGATTATGCGTTCTAAAAGGTCAAAGTCATTAATATGGCATCTTCAGGTTCGCCTGCGGTCTTATAGTAAGCTTTACGCACCCCTGATTGCTCAAAGCCAGCCTTTACATATAACGCCCTAGCACCCACACCAGACTCTCGCACTTCAAGCATAAACGTTTCAGCCTCTTTAGCTTGAGCTTGTCTAATCACAGTATCAAGCAAGGCTTTGCCGTAACCTTTACCTTGATGCTTAAGCTCAACACAGATATCCATTAAGGTCGCATCTTCAAAAATCTGATGCAATATCGCAAAGCCACACAACTCATCGCCTTCATATACACCTAAGCAAGTATACAAAGGCCCAAAGCAACTCTTTATTGTCGACTCAGACATCGGGTGACTATGCGCACTGGCCGCTATTAGCGCCATCTCAGGCGTCGATAGTTCAGTAAGAGGGATAACGGTCACTCTGAATCCTTTTTAACGATAAAGGGCTGCATATTACGCCATAGTAACTTTTTAGCTTCAGGGTTAGATTCAATCTCATTAATCGGAGCCGAGATTAATATATTGTCAACGCTGTCCACTTGTTTACCGCGCATATCCCAAATGACTTTTGAATTTGATTCAGCACTTGTGGCAAAACGTACATGCTTACGATCGTAACCAAGCATCTCAAGCACTTTAGAAATGATGGGGCTGTCAGTCTCAGTCAGCCTACGCGGACTCACCAGTACGGTTGATACCTCAGCCTTCAATTTAGCTTTTACCCAACGGGTAATCCCCATTGCATCTAAGTAGTCATTCGATTTCATGCTGGCTCAAAAGAGAATAAAGGTGAGTAAGGATAACAGTTCACTCGCAAGCTTGTGAAGCCATCTAATCCTAACGTTGAGGTTTCTAAATTCCAGATGCAAAAAAGCCGAGCGAATGCTCGGCTTTTTCTAATTTGGCAGGGGTGGGGAGACTCGAACTCACAACATGCGGTTTTGGAGACCGCCGCTCTACCAATTGGAGCTACACCCCTGTTGACGAGACGCATTATGCGTAAACAGACCTAAAAGGTAAAGTACTTTTTTATATAAAAGCTATCGACTGCAGGTTTTTCGGTCAACACACGCATAACAGCGTAAATGTGTAGAAAGCAGCCCAAATAGCAGCACCAAAAAAGAGTGAGAAAATAGCGGATGCAAAAAAGCCGAGCTAATGCTCGGCTTCTTCTAATTTGGCAGGGGTGGGGAGACTCGAACTCACAACATGCGGTTTTGGAGACCGCCGCTCTACCAATTGGAGCTACACCCCTGTTGAAGTCGTTACTATGCGTAAACAGACTAAAAAGGTAAAGTACTTTTTAAGGCAAACTCTCTGACTGCCTTTTTTTCAATCAAGAAAGCAATAAAGCAAACCCAATTATGCTCTTTCGACACACTATATATTTCCGTTACTGGCCAAGTTGCTAGACGAGAAAATACAAGAACTCTAGATTAACTCTAAACATGATGCTTCAACTATCACTATTTTAGGAATATCTATCTAATTGGCACTATAATCCCATCTGTATCTAACAGATATTATCTTAATTTTAGAAGTCGATTTAGCATTGTCCATTACCACTCTACTAAGCTTCTGCTATCGAATAGTCAGTCATGGTAAGCATAAACCAATGCTTATAATCGACAGTAAAATCTAGTCATCATATTTTATGCGACCAAGTCCTAAATACTGCGTTAACTGAAGTAATTAACGCCACCTTCTAGAGTTCTATGCTGATAATCCCCTATTAACAACGGGCTGTTCAATCTCTTTCGAGACCGATCTTAGAAAGAGTGGCGCCTGAAAATGTTCGATTCGCAACTGGGTTATATCGCCCACAACACGATTATGCCGATGCTATTGCCCTGCATTCCATCGTTCCGGCAATTCAACAACGTAAAAACGCCCAAATCGCAGACGTAAAAAAGCCCGTTGCGTTAGCAACGGGCTGTTCACTCTCTTTCGAGACCCATCTTAGAAAGAGTGGCGCCTGAAAATGGTCGATTCGCATCTGGGTTATATCGGCCACAACACGATTATGCCGATGCTACTGCCCCTGCATTCTGTCGTTCCGGCAATTCATCAACGTAAAAACACCCAAATCGCAGACGTAAAAAAGCCCGTTGCGTTAGCAACGGGCTGTTCACTCTCTTTCGAGACCCATCTTAGAAAGAGTGGCGCCTGACAATGTTCGATTCGCACCTGGCTATATCGGCCACAACACGATTATGCCGATGCTACTGCCCCTGCACTCTGTCGTTCCGTCAATTCAGCAACGTAAAAAACGCCCAAATCACAGACGTAAAAAAGCCCATTGCGTTAGCAACGGGCTATTCACTCTCTTTCGAGACCCATCTTAGAAAGAGTGGCGCCTGGCAATGTTCGACTTGCACCTGGGTTATATCGGCCACAACACGATTATGCCGATGCTATTGCCCAGCATTCCGTCGTTCCGTCAATTCAGCAACGTAA